>DATGGN010000029.1:0-28959 GCA_035308485.1 Rhizomicrobium sp. | reverse complement strand
TGTCATTCCCGCGAACGCTGGGAATCCAGCGCCCGCGAGCCTTTGAAACGATGTACCGGCGCTCGTGCGCCATCCTGAAATCCGGTTTGCTACCCGGCGCACGAATGTCATGGTCGAGGTGGAGCAAATCCTGCCGCGGCTGCGGAGCGGCCGGATCGCCGCCGAACGACTCTTGAAGGGGGATGAACCTGCAGTGTTTGCGCCGCGAAATGCCGCTCAGGTTCTGTTGCCTCTGGGATTGATGGCGGGTTCGCGGGCGCTTGCCGACACGCACTACATGCTCTGCGTCGGCGGCGGCCGGGCGGGGCTTTACTACAGCGCCGTTTTTCCCGTCACGGAAGACACGAAAAGCGACGCCACGGCAAAGGCCTTCCGTGCTTTCGTGAGCAGCAAATACAAGAAGATGATCTCCGCCGAGTGTCATCGGAACGCGACAGAGGCGATCGCGGATGCCGACAAGAAGATTCGCGAAAACAGCGACCAAAAGTCGAGGTTTCCTTCGAAGCTCATCGAGACGGGGTGGACAGGAAAGTAGCCTGCTGTCTGGGTTGCCAGACCTCGGAACCGGCACCCCCTTCCCTCCGGTCCCCGATTCCTGATACCTGATCCCCGGCAAGCCGCCTTAGCTCAGCCGGTAGAGCAACGCATTCGTAATGCGTGGGTCGGGTGTTCGAGTCACCCAGGCGGCACCAGTTCGGAGTGACTACTCGATTGTCTGTTACAATGTGACAGGCTGGCCCCTGTTAAAGTAACGAAAGCGGCTCAGGTGAGGTATTCCACCGACGAGGTGCTACTGCGCGCCCTGATTGAAAATGCTACCGTCGCGACACCTGAAGGGGGAAATAATGTCACTATTGGAAAAGAAGGAAATCGAGAAGCTAATTCTCAGCTCTCCGTCTCTTGTGCGAAATTTCGATACCACCCTGATCGGAACACCCAAGTCGCCGATTCGCGCCACAGCCTTTGACATGACGTTAGGTGCGATATTTTTGCCGGGAAAGAAGACAGGTGAGCTCGGAGGTCCTGGTCGACCCCGCACTTCGTACGTGCTTGACGAGGGTGAGTGTGCAGTACTTAGAACGCACGAGGTGCTCTCGATGCCCAGCAATGTCGGGGCTATTGGATTTCCTCCTTCAACGGAACTTTCGTTGTCTGGCGTGCTGACCACTAATCCCGGTCACATCGATCCATGCTATGAGGGGCCGCTCCATCTGACGGTCATTAACATGGGTAGCGATAGGTTTCCGCTACTCCGCGGCGAGCGGATTATGCGTGTCCTTTTTTTTCGCACGTCGGACCCCGATACTGGCGCGAGACGGAAGGTCGATGACCCGATCGATGAATTATTGTTGGACAGGCTTTCCAAGGATTTTTTGAACGTAAAAAAGCGGGCGAAAGTCGCGGCTGGCCGCGCAGTATCCAAAGGTCAAATCTTGGTACCCTTAATAACTGGCATTCTGTCGGTTGGCGCTGCGTTGGCCGTCGGGTATTTTACAGTGGTGCAGGAGACGAGAGGCGAGCTGAAGCAACTTCAAATGACTCAAAGCAAACTGGACGGCGAGATTAACCCGTCAAGTAAGACACCGGCCCTCAAATCACTAGAAAGCAGAGTTCGTGCGGTAGAGGTAACCCTTGCTCAAAAGAAACTCCATTAAGAGAATGAAGCCTCGGCTCTACGTCTTATCGCGTCCAGTTTTGGCCTCGGGCATTTTTGATTTTCTAAAAGCTGAAAAATTCAAGTGGACCGAAGAGCTCAGTCCTACCGATGCCGAGCGGCTTGTCGAATTTGCCGGTAGAATTTGCTATATGTCGTTTGGAGTTAGACAGCATCGAACCAAGCACACGGAGTACATACAGAATTTAATCACACAGGGGCATGAGAGTGTTCTCGAGCACGCCGCGTGGACATTTTTGTTAGTCAATGTGTCGCGAGCATTTACTCATCAACTCGTCCGTCATCGAGCGGGGTTCTCGTATAGTCAATTATCCCAGCAATATCACGACGAGACCGACGCTGACTTTATAATGCCCCCTGAGCTAAACGGGTCACCTCGCGCAAAGAAGGCTTGGAAAAAGGCCGTTGAAGCAGCGCAGGAGGCCTATCGTATCATTCAGAATGAGCTTGAGACCCAGCAACACGCGGGTAGTCAAAAAAAGGAGCAACTTCGGTCGAGGCGTTCATCTGCGCGGAGCGTTTTGCCCAACGCAACTAGAACTGCGATTGTAGTCACCGCGAACGCCCGTGCTTTGAGGCACTTTTTGGACGTTCGGGGAAACATCGAGGGCGATGGGGAAATGCGCGAAGTCGCGGCGCTCATTTACAACAACTTGCTCTGCGATGCTCCCTCGCTGGTAGCCGACTACCAACTGAAACAACTAATTGATGGTACGCCTTCTATCTTGAAAAGGACCATCGGGCCCGTCAGCGGCAAATACGCCAGAGCAACGCATTCGTAATTGATATTAGCATCCTGTGGGCAAAGAAGGGCAAATCATATGCAGAAAGCGCTAAAAGGCGATTTGCGCGCTTTCGCGCCATTGATTATGGCGATGACCGGGGTTGCCGTCATTTTTGTGCTCACCCTGGTCCGAGTGCCTCCCTTTCAGATCGGAGGATGGGCACGCATTTGGATTCTCGGAACGTGTAGCCTTTTTTGGGCGGGTTTTGGGTACAGCCTTTTCGAACTCATATCGTTACACAGAGAGCTCGCTAGATTGGAGGTGAAAGAACTGCACCGCGTCGCGCGCGAACAGAAAGCGGAGCGGTATAAAGCCGCGAATGTCGACGAGATTGTTGAATGGTTTGAGAGAGTCGATCCCGCGAAGAAGCAGGGTAATCAGAACGAAGGCGGGCAGAGCTGACATGCCCAAGAAACCAATGAGGCATCCAGTATCTCAAGGCTTCGCGAGCGTGGCGGGCGCTAGCACGGGAACTACACTACTATGGTTGGTTTCAGCGTTGCCGGCTAGAAGTTCGTGGAAACCCTTTTTGACTTACGCAGCTCCAAGTCTTGCTGTCGCGACTAGTTGGATATCGTACCAACTGAAAATCATGGCAGATATGTATGTAACTGCTTGGCGAATGCGGATTGCAGACTTGCGGATAAAGACGCAGCTTGAAGAAGCCTCGGATATTCTGCAGCGAATAGAAGGTGACCCGAGGTCTTCTGAGAAATTGAAGAGAGACGCTCGCGAAAAATTCGAAGCGCTTAGGCTGTATCAAATGAAACTGCGCGGTCAACGGATCGAAAGCATCGGGGAAAAGATGTAGTGTGAACCGCATAGCATACCCAGGCGGTGTCATTCCTGTACCATCGTCCAAACGACCCAAAACCTGTGTGGTTTGAAAGTCCCGCTCACGGCCCCGTCTTTTCGCCCGTTCCGTTGGCGGTCGTTTTCCAGACCTTGCCGTCTTCCGACTGCTGGAACGACACGGTCACCTTCCTGTCGGACGCGAAGTTGTAGACGATCCGCTGGCGAACGGATTTGCCGTGATCCTTCTCCGTCCATTCTTCGCTGCGCGTCATGCCTTCGATGTGCATTTTCGCGGCAAAAGGCTTGTCAGGCGCATCGCCGTCTTCGAAGATTTCGTAATGCCAGAATGCATGATCGCGCGGGTTGAAGGTATCGACCACGAGCGAGTTGATTTGCTGCCTGCCCCAGCTGTTGGAGAAGCTGCACATCATGAACGCCCGGTTGGCAGACCAGCGGCAATCCGCATGCCAGACAAAATCCGTCGGACGGGATTTCGCGTCGCCGAACACGTGGCCGCGATAGACCCAGCTGCCCTCGGAGATCGCGAGCTGCTGGTGCCCGGCATCGCCCGCGGCAAGCGCGGCCGACGCGGCGGCGGTTGCGAGCGCGAGCAGGAGGCCAGGAGCAAAATGGCGGCTTTTCATTCCGGTATTCCTGTTGAGGGCCATTCCGGGTCTATAATGTCACCGGTTTTTTCGGCAGCACCAGTGCCGATCGAACGCCCACTCGTCAGGAGGTCGCTGCCCATGTTCCGCCAAATCTGCAGGCCCTTCATCCTGCTGGCCACCACCCTGCTCGTCGTCTCCGCCGCTTGCGCCAGCCCCACCGCGCCATCCGACAACACCGCGGCGCTGCTGCAGAAAGCCGTGAACGGCGACTGGCGTTCGGCTGCACACAAGGCGCGCGACCAATACCGCCACCCCGTCGAGACGCTGCAATTCTTCGGTCTGAGGCCGGACATGACCGTTATCGAATTGCAGCCGGGCGGCGGCTGGTACACCGAAATTCTCGCGCCGGTCCTGTATGCGCACGGCCATCTGCTCGAGGCTGCCGATCCGACATTCGCCGACAAAATCAAGGCCAATCCGGCCGTGCTCGGGCATATCGGGCCGCTCATCCCGTTCGCTCCGCCCAAAGACGTGAATCTGGGCGCCGACAATTCCGCCGACATGGTGCTCACCTTCCGCAACACGCATGACTGGCTCAGCGACAGCCCCGACACGATGGCGGCGGTGTTCAAATCCGTGTTCGACGTGCTCAAGCCCGGCGGCGTCTTCGGCATCGAAGAGCATCGCGCCAAGCCCTTCGCCGTCGCGACGGAAAGCGCGCCGACGCTTCACCGCATCCCCGAGGATTACATGATCGGCGTGGCGCTTAAGACGGGTTTCCGGCTGGCCGGCGTCTCCGAGATCAACGCCAACCCGAAGGACCCCGAAGACATCATGGTGCATCGCCTGCCGCCCGATCTGGCCGGCCCCGCAGCCGAGCACGCGAAGATGCAGGCCATCGGCGAATCCGATCGCATGACGCTCAAATTCGTGAAGCCCTGAAGGCCGTACACACGGCCGAAAGCGCAGGGGGCCCGGTCAGTACTTATTGCCGCAGACTGAAAGCCAAGGTACAAATGACTCGGGCTACAGTGAGCACTGCTTAGAGGTCCCGCGGGGGGGGGTACATGATGTCGAACGGCTCGCCGAATATCCTGCAGGCCAAGCGGGCGGCTATCGACGCTGAGGTCCAGCAGCGGATTGCGGCTCACCAACGGTTGATGTTGAACCAGGGCCTTGTTGCGAGCCGGGATCCGGCGCGGCCTCTGAACCTCCTGGCTGACGGCGACTCCTGGTTCGATTATCCCTTGAGCGGCGAACTGCCCATCAGGTCGGATGTGATTGTCCAGCTGGGCGGATTAATCTCGCCTCGGCCAACTGTACTGAAACTGGCGCATTACGGTGATGCCACCACTGCGTTGCTCGGCGTCAGAAAGCGCGCGCTGCTGTTGCAGGCACTTCAAGATCCGAAAAACGGAAAATTCGACGCCATTCTCTTTTCGGGTGGTGGCAATGACCTTGTCGGCGATCAGTTCCGGTTGTGGCTGAATGACGCAAATGCTGTCGGAGGCGATCCATTGAAGGCGCTAAATGAGAGCGCGCTCAGCGACATCGTTGGCGTGGTCGAGACCGCGTACATGGATTTGGTTGCGACACGCAATCTTGTCGACAAACGCATTCCCATCTTCGCGCACGCCTACGATTTCGCGCTGCCCACGGACAAGGGTGTGTGCGGGGTCGGGCCATGGCTGTTTCCGTCACTGATGTCGCGGCAGTGGATGCATGACACAAGCCCCGCAGACCTCGCCGTGGGTGCGCAGATCGTTCGGCTGATCCTCATCGAATTCCGTTGACGAAGCTCGCGGCCAATGTCGGCAACAATATCGTCTTTGTTGAGACACAGGGAACGCTGAAACCCGTCGAATGGGCGAATGAGCTGCACCCGGATCCTGCCGGTTTCCGGAAGATTGCACAGAAGTTTGTGGGGCCCGTGTCTGCGTCGCGACAACCTCACTGGCCGTAGAAACGGGCGCGACGTACGCTTGGCCATCAACCTCACGATCATATTCGCGGCGATCCGGCCGTTGCGCGGCCTTCGCCTGCCCGCTCGCGTCACTTGATTGCCCCGCAGTGCGGAGAACTTCGATTTTGGCATACCCTCATACAAAAAACATAGAGCTGATGACGCTGCCAGCTTCCTCGGGAAGTCTGTAACAATATTCCCGCGTCCTGTTTGCAATTCTCGTTCTGCGGGATCAGAATCGTGCCAAATGATGAAGAGGGGATGATCATGCGGCGAACAGCGATTGTGTTGGCATCTGGTGTTGCGCTTCTAGGTCTCATTTCAGGGGCAACGCTCGCCCAGTCCGGCGGTTCTGCCTCTCCGCCGGCAAGCGCTGCCGGGCCTACCAAGAACGTCTCGTTCTGCGGTACGGTTGTGAAGCTCACCGAGGATGGCTGCATTGGTGTCAGGTCAAGCGGGATCGAGGGCGTGCGCCTGTACGAAATAACTTCGGCAAGTCCGAAGCCCAGCACCGGCGAGCTGATCATCGGTACGGGGACTCCAGGCGGTGCCTCGATGTGCACGGAAGGAACGCATCTGACCGACGTGAAATGGAGCAAGGCGGCCGCATGTCCGTTGGCGAACAATCCCGCTGAATAGACGCGCCGATCTGAGTCGCTGGCGGCGTCATCGCCCTCATCCTTCGACAGGCTCAGGATGAGGGCAAAAAAGAGAGCCTCACCCTAAGCTTGTCGAAGGGTGAGGCCAATCCAGCCCGACTAATTCACGTACAACCCGCTCACGCGCTCGAGCAGGCGTACGAGGTCGGCCTGCCTGTTGGTATCGGTTTTGGTCATGATGCGCTGAACGTGCACGCGCACCGTGTTCACGCTGATCGATTTGCGTTCGGCGATGCGCGCGGGATCGCATCCGGCGAGGAGTTCGACGGCGATTTTCGCCTCCGCCGCCGTGAACCCGAAAAGCGCCCGAACCCGATCCTCGGGCGCCGCAACGCCGCAGTCCGGATCGGTTGCGCAGACGAGCGCCAGAGGCTCGGGCGGAAACGGCGCGATCTGTTCCGGGTGCAACGGGGCGACGATCACGGACAGAGGGCGGCGACAGTCCGGCCGCTCCACGGGCATGGCGCCGCCGCCGCGCCGTTTGTCGTCCGCGCCGCCGGCCGCCGCAATGAGGCGATGCAACGCGCGGGTGGAATCGGCCGTCTCTGCACAGAGAACTCCATTCCTGACCGCGAGGCCCCGCCGCCCCGCCGCGAGCGTTTCGGCTGTACGGTTCAGATGACGGACGCGCGCGTCCGCGCCGACCAGGAAGACGCCGTGCGGCGAACGGTCGAGCGACTCGGCAAGGTTCGCGTTCATCTGCCGCAATTCGGAGAGCCTAACGCTCAGGTCGAAGGCGCGGATGAAATGCGGCTGCAGGCGCGTGGCCAGATCGATTGCGTCGGTCTCGAACTGGCTGGAGCGGCGGGGCCGCAGGAAATTGACGGTCGCAAATTTCGTGCTTTCCACCGCCAGCCCCATCATCAGCAGGGAATGGATGTCGAAGCGCTGCAGGAAGTCGTTGTAATATTCGCTGCGCATCAGCTCCGTCTTGGGCAGGGCGTGTTCGTCGGTGACCACCTGGGCGCGCCAGCGGTGGGAATTATCGGCCAGCCGGAGCAGGCGGTTGCGGGCCTGGCGGATCGGGTTTCGCGTCGCGAAGTAGCCGAAATAGGACTGGGCCGCTGCGGGATCGAGGCGCGCGACCATCCCCCATCCCTTGCCGGTGACCTGATCCTGGAAATGGAGGGCGCCGGCCTCTCCGCCCAGCATGTCGGCCGCGCCCTCGAGCACCTCCGACCAGCGCTGCGGCGCCAGCGCCGCCTCGTAGGCGAGACCGATCACCTCGTCCAGATCGATGGCACGGCTCATTCAGGCGCCCCAGCCAGCACAGAAAACGACATAGCGTAATCAATTTGCATGACGCGAAAAAGATTGGGCTCTCGGTAAATGCGGCTTCGGAAGGCGGCGGCCAGGCCCGCGCGCCGTCCGGTACTTCGCAAAGGAGAGTTCCAGGAATGTTGAAAGCGGTGTTGGCGGCCTCAGCCGCGGTTTTCCTGACCGGCTCGGCCGCGTTCGCGGCGACGCCGGTGCAAGACGGCTTCAAGAGCCATGGCGTGCCAATCCAGACGGGTTCGCTGCATTCCGGCATTCCTCCCGGTCTCTATCCGATGAACGCGCAGTTCGGCCTGCTCCCCTCGAACTACAACGGGACGGATCAGTGGCCGTGCTATGGCGGCGGTACAAACTGCTCGTCCATCGACGAAAACGGAGTCGTTCTCGGCATTCCCGTTTACGCCTGGTCGCTTTCGGCCTGCGACAACAACAGCGCTCCGGCAAATCCGTGCGGGCAGATCTACTTTTTCTACCAGGACCTGACCGGCGACACGACGGACGACCTCATCCTCACGGTCACGGTGAAACAGGGAACGAACTACATCTTCGCGAAGGGGCCCATCGATCTCGGCCCCAACCCCTACTACATGGAGGATGTCGTGTTCTCCGGCGACAAGGCCTTCGGCACGCAGGGCCAGACCGGCAAGGGAAATGGCTGGTGCGCCGACAGCAAGCGTACTTGCGTCGACCCCGTCGCGGGCGTGGCCGATGGCATGGTCACGCTCCAGGTCGGTCCGTACACGATGAAGCAGAAATTCGCCATCAATCTTCAGTAGCGGGCGTACAGGGACTTGGAGTGGCGTCGGCGTCCCGGGGGTTTCGGGGCCTCCGGGATTCCGCGCGCTCTTTCCGCGGCCTGCACACACGCGCCGCCCCGCGCGATAGACGCCGCGCACCCGAATCAGCTAGCGCCTTCCAGATATGGGCTGGTGGATTGTCCTCGCTGTCGTGGCGGTGGCGGCCTTGTGGGCCGTCGCGATCTACAACGGCCTCGTGCGGCAGAAGAATCTCGTCGCCGAGGCGTGGAGCGGGATGGACGTCCAGCTCAGGCGCCGCGCCGATCTCATTCCCAATCTCGTCGAGACCGTGAAGGCTTATGCAGCCCACGAGCGGGAGACGCTTGACGAACTGGCGCGGCTGCGTACGACCGGCCAGGGCCAGGCCGGCGTGGCCGCGCGGGCTGAGACCGAGACGGCGATCGCGGCCGGATTGAATCGCGTGCTCGCAGTGGCGGAAGGCTATCCGGAGCTGAAAGCCAGCGCGAATTTTCAGTCGCTGCAGGCGGCGCTTGCCGATACCGAAGACCAGATCCAGCTGGCGCGGCGCTATTACAACGGCACGGTGCGCGACTACAACGTACGGATCGAGCAGTTTCCGTCCAGCCTCATTGCCGGTCTCGGCGCCTTCGCGCCGGCGCCGTTCTTCCAGACCGACAAGGATTCCGACCGGCAGGCCCCGGCCGCGGCTTTTCCGGCATGATTGTATTACGTTTTTTGTTTCCTCCCCCGCGCTCGCTTCGCTCGACGGGGGAGGAAAATGTACGATCTCCCGTTCCCGGGCTGGTCCTTCTCGTCAGCACGCTCATCGCTGCTGTTGCGGCGCCGGCGCGGGCGCAGGAACGCATCACCGATTTCGCGAGCGAAATCCGCGTCACCCAGACCGGCGCGCTCACCGTCACCGAAACGATCTCGGTCAATTCCGAAGGCTATGCGATCCGCCACGGCATCTTCCGGGATTTCCCGACCGTGTACGACCGGCAGGGACGGCGCATCCATGTGGGCTTCGACGTGCTCCAGGTCTCGCTCGATGGCCACAACGAACCGTACACCGTCGCGCGCATCGCCAATGGCGAGCGGGTAAAGATCGGCGATCCCAAATCCCAGCTTCCGCCGGGCGCGCACCGCTTCATGCTGACCTACGCGACCGACCGGCAGATCGGTTTCTATCCGACGTTCGACGAACTGTACTGGAACGTCACTGGCAATTTCTGGGGCTTCCCGATCGACAGCGCGGAGGCGACCGTCGAATTGCCCGCAAACGCGCGCATCCTGCAATATTCGGCCTATACGGGACCGCTCGGTTCGACGGCGCAGAATGCCGACATCCACAGACTTTCCGATTCCGTCATCCGGTTTGCGACAACGCGGCCGCTTGGGGTTCATGAAGGCCTGACGGTCGCCATCGGGTTCCCGAAAGGCGTGGTGCTGCCGCCGACGCAAGAGGAGCTGAAGCGCGAATTCGCCCGCGACAACGCACCTGCGATCGTGGCCGTCACCGGCGTGCTCCTCATGCTCATCTATTTCGTGGCCGTGTGGTTCGAATTCGGCCAGCGACCGCCACCGGACACGGTCATCCCGCTGTTTGCGCCGCCCAGGGACTTCTCGCCCGCCGCTGTACGCTTCGTGCATCGCATGGGCTACGACCGCAAATCCTATGCCGCGGCGCTCGTCGACATGGCGGTGAAAGGGTACATCAGGATCGCCGAGGACCACGGCGTCTATACGCTGACGCTGACCGGCAAGAAAGAAACCGAGGCGGGCCTCGCGCCGGCCGAATCCGCGATCGCCGCAAGGCTTTTCGCGGGAAACGACATCATCGATCTGAAGCAGGAAAACCATACGGCCGTTTCGCAATCGGTCTCGGCGCTCAAGCGCGCCCTGGTCAACCAGTACGAACGCACCTATTTCGTCACCAACATCCACTGGTTCATCGGCGGCGCGGCGATGCTCGCCATCACCGGCCTTGCGGCCGCGGTTCTCTGCGACGATCCGAACGCCGACACCGGTCTCGTCTGGATCGCGGGCGCCTGTTTCGGCACGGCGGCGCTCGGACATCGCGCCTGGAACGCGTGGCAGGACACGCTCTCGGGTCCGGGTTCGCAACTCGCCAATGCCTGGCGGGCGTTTACAACGACCGGCCTCTTCTCGCTCGCGTTCATCGCAAGCTGGTTCGTCGGAATCATGCGGCTGGCGAATTCCGTGCCGCTTCCGGTCATCGTCGCGCTCTGCCTCGGCGGCGTCGCGGCGTACGTTTTCTACTACTTGCTGCGCCACCCGACGCTCCTCGGCGCGAAGACCATGGCCGAGATCGACGGCTTCAAGATGTTCCTCGTTACCGCCGAGCAGGATCGCCTCGAAGCGCTGAACCCGCCGAACGTAACGCCGGAGGTGTTCGAGAAATTCCTGCCCTACGCCATCGCGCTCGATTGCGAAAACCAGTGGAGCAAGAAGTTCGAGGCGCAGTGTGCGGCGGCCGGAATGACGCCCAATGCCGGCGGCGGCTATTATACGCCGGGGTGGTATTCGGGCGCTTCTTTCGATCGGCTCGGTACAACGGGGTTCGTGGATTCGCTCGGAAGCTCCATGGGCGCGGCGGTGGCATCGGCGGCAACGGCGCCCGGTTCGGGCGGCGGCGGCGGTTCCGGCGGCGGCGGAGGTGGTGGCGGCGGGGGAGGGTGGTGAGAGAGTGGGTTGTCCTGTACGTCACTCCGCCCTTGATTTGCCTTCCCCGCTTCGCTGTTGCTGCGCGGGGGAGGCAATCGGGAACTAAGCTGCTGCGGCGCGATGGCGGATCGCCTGGACAACCGCGTGGCGGATCATGGCGTACTGGACGAGAAACAGCGACAGCTGCACGGCAATGGGCACGACGGCCGTGTACATCACCCAGGCTTTCTGGCCGAAGGCGAAGGCGACGATCAGGTTGCCGATGCCCAGCGCGAAGATCGCGGCGGACCAAACATAACCCCAGACGAACGGCAGGCGCGGCGAGACGTTTGCCCTCACGATCGGCGGCAGGTAGCGCGCCATCCAGCCGGGGCGAAGCATGACGATCGCGATCGCGAACGCGGCGATGGTCGGCTTCACCATGATGAAATGGGCGTTGCGCGTGAGGAGCGTGGCGGATCCGAGCACGAGGACGAGCGCGAGGCTCGCCCACTGCATCGCCTCGATTTTCCGGCCGCGCCATTTGATCCACGCCGTCTGTACCAGCGCCGTGCCGATGCCGACGGCGACGCCCCAGGTGAGGCTTCCCGTCGCGTCATAGGCGACGATGAAAATGATGGTGGAGAGGAAGTCCGACGCGATCGGCCGGAAGGCGCGCAGGAAGTTCAGCACGACGCCACCCAGTTGCCGTGAAAGCCGAAGGGCACGCGGCGCGGCAGGCGCGCGATACCGACGGGCCCGCGCGCAATATCGCGTGCTTCGAACACGCACAAATCGCTTCTGTCCTCGTCCCCGCGCCAGACGACCGAGAGGATCCAGCCGTCGCCTTCCTCCATCCCGCGGGGCACGAACACGGGTTCGCCCGGACCATCGCCGGCGGCAAATTCGTACACCACCCTCGCGCCGGTCGCGAAATCGATATGGGCGAGCGAGTCGAAGCCGATGGCACTTTTGTCGCGCGTGGCGGCGACGAACCAGCCATGGCGATAGGGAAGTCCGGCGCGGCGCTCGTCGAAGCGCGGAAATTCGCCCGGAAGATCGTCGATCGTTTCGCGCGCGATTGTGCCGCTGTCGCCCGCAAGATCGAGCGTCCAGTGCGCAAGCCGCGCCGGCGAATCGAGCCCACGCTTTCCGTCTGCATCGGGGAAAAGCGGCGCCCGCTCGTATTGCATGGCATGGACATGCAGCCGGCCGTCCTCCTCCCACATGTTCATCGGATGGAAGACGTAACAGGGATCGGTGGTGAACCAGCGCATGGATTCGACGCCCGCATCGCGCCGCATCACGCCGACATGGGAACCCTTCTCCGGCTCCCAGGCGAAGCCGGGGCCGCCCCGCATCGCGCGTTGGAGACTGCCGGTGAGCGGCAGAACGGGGAAGGCGACGTAGTTTTTCGTCACGAAGAAATCGTGGATCATGCTCGAAAACGGCGCAGCGAAGGTGTCGAGCCTTGTGACTTTTCCGTTTGCGTTCACGACGCCGTACGCCACCTGGTCGGAGAAGAAACCTTCGCCTGCCATGTAGCCGAAGAAAACAAGTTCGCCCGTTTCCGGATCTGTTTTGGGGTGCGCGGTGAAGCGATTGGCGCGGCCGGCATAAGGTACATAACCGCGCGGCGCGAGGCTTTCCGGAGCCAGTTCGAAAGGCTGGTGCCCTTCCTCGAGCGCGAGAAGTCTTCCGGCGTGCCAGACGATGTTGGTGTTGGCGACACCGGAATCTTTCCCCACGACCGACGGATCGCTCGTGAGCGGATTGCCGAAGGTGCCGAAGAGCGATTGTCCCGCCGCGTGTTCGAGCTCCCATCGCGGCGTGCGTACATAGCGGTTGCAATAGGAGACATTGCCGTCGGCGAAGCGGAAGGCGTGGATCATGCCGTCGCCGGCAAACCAGTGATGATCGGGATCGCGCGGCTCGAACTGCGGATTGGGGCCGTTGCGGTAGAGCGTACCCTGAAGCGCGCGCGGGATTTCGCCTTCGACGGGCAGATGGGCGAAAGCGTCCTCGCTGCGGACGGGGGCGAAATTGCCGGCGAGAAAGGGATTGGTGCGCAGGGGTGCGTTCATCGGCGCCTTCCACGGGCTTGCTTACGGTGTAAATTTATGCTGTAAATGCACCGTTGTCAACCGGGTTCCGAAAATTTGCCGCGCACCCTGACCAGAACCGAAGTCGAAGACTTCCGCGATCGCCTCTGCGACGCGGCGGCCGGCCTGTTCGAAAGCCGCGGCCGCGAAGGCTTCACCCTGCGCGACCTCGCCGCGAAACTCGGCGTCAGCCCGATGACGCCCTACCGCTATTTCAAGGACAAGGATGCGATCCTGGCGGCGATCCGCGCCCGCGCCTTCAACCGCTTTGCGGCGGCGCTCGAAGAAGCCTGCGCCCGGCCGGGCGATGCGCCTTCCCGGGCGCGCGCCGCCGGCGAGGCGTATGTGCGTTTTGCGCTCGACGATCCGACGGCGTACAAACTGATGTTCGATCTCTCGCAGGACGATTCGAAATATCCGGCGCTCGCCAGAGCGGCTGAGCGCGCGCAGCGCACGCTGACGCGCCATATCAAACCGCTCGTCGAACAGGGCCTGCTTGCGGGCGATCCCGATCTGATCGGCCATGTTTTCTGGACGGTGCTGCACGGCGCGCTGATGCTGAAATTCGCAGGGAAGCTCGACCGGAATTTCGACGCCGTCATCAACGAAGCCTCCCGCGCGCTGATCGCCGGCTTCCAGCCGCAACGGACGTAAGCCAGGCGATGCGAATTGCGCGAACGCAATCAGCGTGGCATCGTCGCGCGCATGGCGGACAAAACCTATTCCGATGACGAACTGAAAGCGCGGCGAACCTCGCCGGGCTGGCAGCTCGAAGCGGACGAAACGAAGCACGAAGGCACGCTCGAGGACGTGGCCAGGATCGCGCATGAACGGCATCAGCGCGGCGAGCATCCTGGTCTCATCAAGGAGATCGAGAACTCGGTCGAACTCGAGATGCTCCAGCTCGAACAGCTATGGCGCGCGCTGGGCCTTCCCGTCTGAGCCGCGGCGTTACGGTTCCTGCCGCGCAAACCAGCGGCGCGCGAGTGTCCGAAGCGTGAAGACGACGATGATCCAGCCGAGCACCGCGCCGGCGCCGAACATGATACGGCCGAGGGTTTCGTTGCCGGCCGCGGCTGCACCCGTACCGCCGAAGCCGATCGACATCGAAAAGTGCCGCACGCCGGGGCCGAACGCGACCCAGGTGAAGAGCAGCGCCAGCAGGATCGGGATCGGCATCACGAGCAGGTCGTAGAAGGCGCGCAGGCTTCGCGGCGCCGTCTGCGGAAGCTCGCTGCTTTGGTCGTCCGCGCCGGCGAAGCTTCTGACAATCACCACGATCCCGGCAAGAACGAAGGCGAGGCCGATCGCAAAGGCGATCCAGGCCGGCGCATCGCCGGGTTCCGGCGGTCGCGACGGCAGAATGCCCATCGCCGCGAGAAAGGGCATCGAGCCAAGCCCCATGGTGATGAGGCCGAAAAAGATATAGAATTTGTTGGGGCTCTGCACGGGTCCGTACGCTCCTGGCGGCGGCGTACAATGCACCGGGGTTCGTAAACGCATCGTTGCGGTGGAATAAACGTTTGCACGCGAAGACGCGAAGGCGCGGGGAAAAAATTTACAATGAGGCAGTGAGACAGTGAGGTGGCGGGACTGTGAAACGGAGCAGAAAATATCCTGAAAGCATGGTTATTTGCGCGCCTTCGGGGCGCCATCAGAATTTGCGAATTCATGCACAGTTGTGCCCGACAGGACAGCTATCTCACTGCCTCACTGGCTCATTGTTAATGAGCGGTCGACACGGTCGCCGGCCAAAGTGAATGGGGTCAATATTCGAACTGGTAGCTCAGACCCACGCTGCTGCCGGTATCCTGGGCGATGTTGCCCTGATTGACGACGGGGGCGCTGTTGATGGTGCTCGCCGTCGCCTGCGCCTTCAGGTTCTTCGTGATGTCGTACTGCACCTGAAGCTGCGTCCCGCCGGAAAACGTCTGCCTCGCCCCGAGATACACATTGCGCGCGATGTTCTTTCCCGCTTCCAGCGTGGTCTGCGGCTGGCTGCCGGGCGCGCCGGTGCTGATGCTGCCGAAGGTGAGCCGGTCGAGACCGAGACCGCGGCGCACCATGCCGACCGGATCGAAATTCGTGCCGATGCCGCCGAGCGCCGCCAGTCCCTGCGCGACTTCGGCGAGCTGGAGCGGCGATAGTTGTACAACGCTCTGGTTGAAGAGAAGGCGCGCCAGCACCTCGTCCTGCGGCAGCTGCGGAATGCTCGACAGCGTGATCTTCGGAGTGGAGGCATAGCCGCCCACGGTCAATGTCGCGGTGACGCCGCCCGAAATCGTCTGCGCGACGAAATTCAGCGTGGGGTCGAGGCGGTTGCGCACGCTCGTGCCGTCGAAACCGACCGTGCCGGTGTTGAACTGGAGCGACTCGCCGGCGACGCTGAGCGTGCCGCGTTCGAGGTTGAAGCGGCCGCCGATCACCGGCGAGGCCGACGTGCCCGTTACATGGACGCCGCCGTCGAGCTCGGCGTACATACCGCGCCCGCGCACGAAGATGCGGCCCGGCACGGAGACGGTCAGATCGAGCGTGCCCGGCCGCGACGAGACCGGCGCCAGCGGCGCCTGGCCGCGCCGGCGTACATCGAGCACCGCCACTTCGGGCGGAAAACTGTCGGGCAGATTGATCTGGCCGCGCGAGATGCGAACGGTGCCGGCGAGATGGGTCTGCTCTTCGAGCGTGCCCGAGAGCTTCAGGTCGCCGGAAAACGTCGCCGTGACCAGATCGCTTTCGACCGGGCGCGCGTCCTCCGCCTTGATGGCAATGTCGAGCGGAATTCCAGGGCTGTCGAGATCGATGCTGCCGCTGGCGCCGATGGTGCCGTGGCCGGCCCGTGCGGTGAAGTTCGCGATATCGAGACTGCCGCCGATTGCGGCAACGCTGGCGCTGATGTCCTTCAGGTGTACGCTGCGCGCGAAGTCCTGCAGTTCGCCATTGGTCAGGTTCGCCCCGCCGCGCAGTCTCGGCGACGCCATCGTCCCCGCGATGGTCATGTCGACGGTCAGGGTCCCGCGCACGCGCCGGCCACCCGCCGCGAGGAAGGGATCGAGCATGGCGAGATTGGTCGCGCCCGCGAGCTGCAGCGCCATCGGCCCGGTTTCTCCAAGCGGAAGTTCGCCCGTCAGCGAGACATGGTTCGCGGCACCCGCAACGAGCGTCGCGTTCACGGTCATCGCCCGGCCGTGCAACCGGCCCGAGGCGTCGAGCCTGGCCGGCGGCAGGACCTTCCCGGCATATTCGACCGCGCGCAGGTCGTGGCCGTGAATGTCGATCGAGCCCTGCGGCGCGTTGAACGTACCTGCGAACTGCGCGGTGATCGAAAGTGTACCGGCCGCCGAAACGGAGGGCAGGAATTCCGACGGCGCTAACGCCTGTACACTTCCCGGAGCGAAAGCGGACTGGATCACGGCAAGGTCGGCCGTGCCCGCGACGCGAAGGTTCATGACCTGGTCCGGCCGCAGCGGCGCCTCGCCAAAGACGGCAAGACGGGCGAGCGTGCCGGCCGTAAGGGTCGCCTGGAGCGCAACCGTTTTTCCGTTGAGCGTGCCGTGCGCTTCGAGATCGGCCGGAGGCACGGCGTCGCCGGTGAGATCGCGCGCACGCAGTCCGCTGCCGTGAAGCGCGAAGGATCCGCGCGGCGCATCGAGCGTGCCGCCGAGTTGCGCTGCGCCGGACAACGATCCTTCTGCCCGGACCGGAAGGAATGGTTCGAGCGCGCCGGCCTGCACATTCTGCACGCGCAACGAAGCGGCGAGCGCCGGCGTGATCCTGCCCGAGAACTGTACGTCGCCGCCGCCGGCCAGCGCTGCCAGGTTGTCGACCGCGATGCCGCGCGCGAAATCGACGCTCGCCGGCGCCTTGAGCGCGAAGGACTGTTCGCGCCAGCGGCCGTCGAGGCGCTGAAGCACGAGCCGTCGCTTGACGGTATCGACGACTGCGGCGGCCGTGGCGGTGCCGTCAGCAACATCGGACTTCAGGGCAACGGCGAGCCTGTCCAGCGGCCCACTCAGTTGTGCGTCCGCATCTCCCGAAACGCCGGCAGCACGGAATTTTTTCGCGGCGAGGGTCAGCGCGAGGTCGGGCTTTACGAACGGATCGTTGACGGCGCCGTCCACCGAAGCCGCGCCGAGTTTCACGCCCGGTATCGTCAACCCCGAGGCGCGGATCTGTACGGAAGCCACGGTTTGGCGGCCGCGCGGTACAAGCGCGACGGTGCCGCCGGCGCTGCCCGAAAGCTTCGTCCCGAGGAACGAAGCGATGTCGGCAAGCCGCGCGAGTTCGAATTTTGCGCTGCCCGAGATCGGAGCGGCGCGCGGCAGGACCGCGTTTCCGTTCGCGCGCAGCGATTTCCAGCTCGCGGCGAACTTTGCGTTTCGGCCCGCGTTTTGCGTCGTCAGATCGCCCGAGACCGCAACCGGCGCTCCATCCAGCGTTCCTCGCGCGCGGATTTGCGCGGAAGCAGGATCCGGAAGACCGGTGGCGCGGATGTCGTACACGATGCGCTGGGGCGCGTGACCCCTGCTTGCCGTGGTCGCGCTGCCGGCGCCGATGACGAGGGCGGTCTCGAGCGGTCCGCCGACGGTGCCGGAGAACGATGCGCTGCCGGAGAGCGTGCCGGCGACGCGCGAAAGATCCGGCAGGCTGGCTGTGACCCTGTAGTCGAGACGCTTCGCGCGCCAGCTTCCGGCAATTTGTGCATTCAGGCCTCGCGCACGCACGGTGGCCGTCGAAGCCGTCACGTCGTCGCCTTCGGTCGTGGCGTCGAGCGACACCGTCGCGCCCACGCCAAGAAGCCGCGCGGGGAGCGACGCACCGGCGAGATTCAGCTGCGCGTTGGCGGCGATGGTGTTTTTTTCTTCCGCCCGTGTGGCGTCGACCGCGAGCACGGCCGACCCGGCCGTCTCCTGCCCGACGAGCGCCGCGAAAGGCGCAACGTCGGGTACGCTGGCGGTTGCCGTCACGTGCAAGGCGTTGCGCGTATCGGCCTTGCCGCGGATCGTAACGAGCGGATGCGTCAGCGCAAACGTGACAGGCAGCGACGCGCTGCCGAGGCTGGCATCGGCTTCGATCGCGACCGGCGCGGCGGCGAAAATGTCGGGATGCGCGCCCGGAATCCGCAACCCCGATGCCGCGCCTTTCAGGTTCAGCGCGCCGCGGTCGCCGGCAACGTCGGCCGAGACCTCCGCGATGCGCGCGCCGGCAATCTGTACGTCCGCGACGCGCAGCGCGCCGCTGACCTCGGGGCCGGCGAAGGCGCCGTGCACGCGGCCGGTGAGCGCAAGCGAGCGCCACGCAATGTCCGCCCGCGGCTGCATGGCGGGGGCATTCGCCGCGAAGTCGATGTCGGCGCGACGGCGATCGAGGGAGATCGTGCCCTTGCCGGAAGCGCTGAGCGCCCCCGCCGTGAGCCGAAACGCGATGGCGTTCGCGGTGCGGTTGCCGGCCGCCCGCGCGGAAAGCCGGATCGGCCCGAGGTTCGGCAATCCGAGCACGCGGCCCAGGATGCCGTTGACGTCCTCGGCGACCGAGACGGTGCCGGCGGCCGCGCCGTCGCGATACGAGCCGTTGACGCGGTAGACGTCGCGGGCGTTGAACTGCGTGACGAGAAGGTTGGCGTCGAAACGCGAATCCGAGAAATAGTGTACAGAACCCCGCGCGCGGAGACTTGCCGCATGCCCCACGACCGGCTCGGCGATCGCGATTTCGAGAATCGCCAATGCTTCGACGGCAACTTCCGGATTTTTGCCTTCCGACTTTTCCGTTTCGGGCTTCCGGAGCACCGATACCTTCGCCGCCGTGGCGCGATGGGCCACGATACGATTGTGGAGAAGCGCGAGCGCGTCCCAGTCGAGCGAAATATCGTCGACGCGCAGCCAGACGCCCCTTGCGTCGCTGATCTCGACCCGATCCGCATGGACGTTACCGGGCAGATCGCCGCTCAGTCCGGCGACGGAAACCCTGCCGCCGGACACGCGCGCGATAATTCCTTCGGCGAGCGCATGACCGGGCCCGGTGCGGAAAAGGACAACCAGAAACAGCGTGCCGAGGAGAATCGTGGCGAACACGCCGCCGGCCGCTACCGCAAGAACGAATCGCCACCACCGCATCAGAATGCCTGTCCCAGGCCGATATAGATTTCGAAGGCGTCGTTGCCGTCGACATGCGTGACCGGAGCGGCGATGTCGAGACGAAGCGCGCCGATCGGCGTGTAGTAGCGTGCGCCGATTCCGGCGCCCACTTCGACAGCGCCGCTGAACGGTCCTCCGTCCGCGCTTGCCTGACCGGCGTCGACAAACGCCGCCCCGCCCCAATCCTCGCCGATGCGCTGGCGGAATTCCACCGTCGCCGCGTCGATCGACTTTGCGCCTTGCGGATTTCCGTCGGCGAATTGCGGTCCGATGATCTGGTAGCGGAAGCCGCGCACCGTGCCGCTGCCGCCGGCATAGAGGCGCTGATCCGGCGGCAGATCGTCGGTCGCTGCGCCGAGGAGCGTTGCCGCCAGACCGCGCAGCGCCACCACCGAACGGCCGTCGCCCAGGAGATCGAAATAGGTCGAGCCCGATGCCTGCAAAACGAAGAACGTCAGGTGGCTGTGGTCGAACGATCGCGTGGGCGTTGCGACGAAAGCGGCGCGCACGCCGCCGGTCGGGTCGAGCGGCAGATCGGTGATGCCCGTGGTGTCGTAGCTCGCCGTCAGCGGAACGCCGACAAGCTCGTAGTGGCGATCGATGCCTTCCTGCGAAACATCGTCATGCATGAGGAACAGGCCGCCGCTTGCGGACCATTCATCGGAAAACCTGCGGCGGAGGAGACCGATGAGCTTCTGCGCCGTCTGGCTGTACGCTTCAAGGTCTTCCTTGATGCCGGACAGATCGGCTTCAAACGTGTCGTTCCGGTCGGGGAACAGCGGCTTCAGGAACTGCGCGGTGAGATTGTACCCCAGACCCGAGGTCGCGGTGCCGAGCCCGGTTCCCGCCGCGGTGAGATTCAGCTGCTCCGCATTGCCGAACAGGTTGCGATGCGACCAGGTTGTCGACAGGCTGATGCCGAGATCGGTCGAATAGGAGCCCGCGATCGTCACCGCGTGGCGCTTGCGCTCCTCCACTTCGAAGGCGAGCGGGATGCGCCCGTCGGGAGAGAGGTGATCGGCCGCCCGCACGTTGACCCCCGTGAAGACGCCCAGGGCCACCAGCGCCCGCCGCGATTTTTCGATCGCGCTCGGCCTGTACTGATCGCCGGATTTGATCGTCAGCACGCGTCGCGCGAAATCTTCGTGCACATCCTTGAGGCCCTTGAAGGTGATAGTTCCGATCTCGACCTTCGGCCCCGCGTGTACTTTGTACGTAAGATCGAGCACGCGATCGGCGTCGTCGGCAAGCACGGTCGGCTGCTCGACGCTGGCGAGCGCATAACCGTCCTCCTGCAGCGCGTCGAGCAGATGGGTGCGCGCGTTGATCACATTGGCGGCGACGGCCGCGTCGCCGGTCTTGAGCCCGAGCGCCGGCCGGTCCGCCTCGGGGACGGCGCCGTCGATGGTAATCGTGCCGAGATGAAAAAGCGGCCCCTTGTCCACCGCCACGTGGACATCGACGCTGGTGTTCGGCGCCACCGAATCGAGCCAGGCGGGAAGCTCGCGATCGGTCAGCGCATGGCCGCCGATCGTGATGCCGACGTGGTTGTCATAATAGCCGAAGCTGTCGAGCGCCGTCTGCAAACGCGGGACGTCGCTCCGCGCCCGCACGATCAGCGCGAACGGCGGGACCGGAATCTTGTCGCGCAGGGTGACGAGCTGGGCGCTGGCCCTGAGCGTCGTGTCGAGGGCCGCGTCGCCGGTGGGATCGATGGTGACCGTGTAGGGCTGCGGGTCGGCCGCACGGGCAGAACCCGCGGCCACAAGCGCCAGAAGAAAGATCGCCAGCCCACGCACGCGGCCTTCTTACCAGATCAAATCAGCCGCGGCTGCTCCTCCCGCGACCGGGCCTGTCGGTCCCGTCGCGGGAGGAAACACACGCGAGCGAGATACGGCCCCGTCAGGCGCTTCGGCGTACAACCATGTGATAGAGCAGCAGCACGATGATGGCCCCGATCACGGCCACGACCATGCTGTAGATGTTGAGACCCGTCACGCCGGAGTAGCCGAACTTCGTGAACAGCCAGCCGCCCACAAGCGCGCCGACGATCCCGAGAACGATATCGAGGATCAGGCCTTCGCCCGTCTTGTTGACGATCTTGCTGCCGATGAATCCGGCGATAAGCCCGAGAATGATCCAAGCAAGGAAGCCCATAAGCCCCTCCCGGTTTGCCGGCCCCGGGATGGGGCCCGCGCGTCCAGTGTAGCGGAATTTTCTCTCCCGCGCGAAGCGTGGGGCGGGGGGCCCGAAATCCCCGCGGCCGGGATCCGATGGAGGGAGAGAGAATACGCCGCGTCCGAAATATCCTCCCCGCGTCTGTACGTCGGAGAGCTATGGTTCTGGTAACCAGAGCATGCCGGAATCGCATGGCCGATGCGCCGGAATATCAACCATGACACGGCCGTCAACTCCTTTGCGACGCGGGGACAAAGGAGACGAACATGTCGATGGACATCATCAACCTTATCCCGAGCCTCATCATCGTGAGCGGGCTCTGCCTCTCGCTCACCATCATGACGGTGCACGCGCTCTCGAATCCGTGATCGGCCCTTGCGAACCCCGCGTCCTCATGCATCCTCGCGGGCAGCCGCCCGCTGTGCCATGCCGGGGTTGCCGGGTGGCCCGGGTACAGGAGCTTCGATGATGAATACCGACGCACCTCCATCGCCGGGACGAACCGTTCTCGTCATCGGACTCCTTCTCGCGCTCGGGCTGCCTTTCTGCCACCTGGGCGATCTCGGCAAGGCGTACAGCCATCTCGGGCCGCTCTGGGGCCAGGAAGTGCTCTGGTGGACGCTCTTCGTGCTCATCCTCGTGTATGTACGCGCGGCCGAGCGCCGGCCGCTCGGTTCGCTCCGGTTTCGCCCGCCGGGATGGCGCGACATTCTGTTTGCCGTGCTGGCCGCCGTGGTGGCGGTTTTCGGCATCGGCTTCATCTTCGCAGTCGTCCTGCCTGCGCTGCACCTGACTGTCCGGCAAAACATCACCGGCATTTTCCGGCAGCCGTTCTGGTTTCGCGTTCTGCTCGTCACGCGCGCGGCCTTCGTGGAGGAGACCGCATTCCGGGGCTACGGATTCGAGCGGATCACCATGCTCACCGGCAGCGCATGGCTCGCGGCGCTCGTGACCTTCGTGCTGTTCACGCTCGCGCATCTCTCGGGCGGCGGCTGGGGGCAGGTGGTGATCGCCGCCTGGAGCGGCGTGGTGCTCACTGCGTTGTATGTCTGGCGACGGAACCTGTGGACCAACATCCTCTGCCACTGGCTGACCGACGGCGCCGGGTTCCTCCTCATGCCCGCGGTTACGCCGCACCATTAGCGGCCGAGTAAATCTGTACATGTGAGATCGTGCGCATTCCTCCCCCGTGCGGAGCATGGGGGAGGGGGACCGCAAGCGCGCCGCGCTCAAGCACCGAAGTGGTAACGCATCAAGAGCGCGCGCAGCGGTGGACGGGGAAAGTCACGCGTACCATGCTGAGTCGCATGAGTACCTTCTGTAACGCACGATCGCTTCGCCGCGTGAGCGCGTGGCTTTCCCCTTCCACCGCATCGGCCGTCGCTGACGCTCCGGCCTCGCGGTCCCCCTCCCCCATCGCTGCGCGACGGGGGAGGAAACGCAATGCACGCGCGGGGGAGGCAAGATCATCCCACCGCGAGGAACACGACCTCGTTGTCGTGGGTGACCCGGAGGAGCAAAGGCCTGCCGACGGGATGGGCCCTCAGAATGTTCTGAAGGTCCGCCGGCGACGCGACGGGACGCCGGTCGGCATCGCGGATGATGTCGCCCTGCTGGAGGCCCGCGGTTGCGGCGTTGCTGTACGGCGCCACGGCGGTAACGTACACGCCCGCGACCTTGCCGTGCGCGGGATTGCGCGGCGGAATGGCGCCCGTCTTCACGCCCGCAAGCGGGTCGCTGATCGCCGACGCGGCCGGAGCGTTGGCCGGCGCCATGAAATGCTCCAGCGCCACGAGCCTGACGGTCGCAGTGTGCATGCTGCCGTCGCGAAGAAATCCGAGGTGTACGGATGTCCCTGGCGTTTCGTCGGCAACCCGGGTTCTGAGGTCGTTGCTGCTCGCGATCGTGATGCCGTTCATGCGCGTTATCACGTCACCGGATCTGAAGCCGGCCGTGGCGGCGGGCGAGTGCGATTTGACTTCGGAGACCAGCGCGCCCGAGGAAATTCGCGAGTCGAACGCGCGCGCGAGCGCCGGGGTCAGGTTCTGTACGGTGACGCCGAGCGAGCCGCGCGAAACCCGTCCGGACCTGATCAACTCGCGGGCGATCGTCCGGATCATGTCCACCGGAATCGCAAAGCCGACGCCGACATTGCCGCCGCTTCCGCTGAATATGGCCGTGTTCATGCCGATGAGCTGGCCCGCCATGTTGACGAGCGCGCCGCCGGAATTGCCGGGATTGATCGAAGCGTCGGTCTGGATGAAATCCTCATAATTGTCGATGCCGAGATCCGTTCGTCCGAGCGCGCTCACGATTCCGAATGTCGTGGTCTGTCCGATTCCGTACGGATCGCCGATGGCGACGACGTAATCTCCGACCTTCAGGCCGCCCGACGTCCCGAGCGGAATGCCTTTCAGGTTGTCGGCATCAAGCTTCAGAACGGCAATGTCGCTTTGGGGATCGACGCCGACGAGCGTCGCCTGGCGCTCGCGGCGATCGCTCAGCGACACCTGGATTCGCTGCGCGTTCTTCACGACGTGATTGTTGGTTACGACGTAGCCTCGCGCGGCATCGATGATGATGCCGGAGCCGACGGCCAGAAACCGCTCCGTGCGCGGTCTTTGCGACGGGCCGGAATACCCGCCGAGACGCGGAATCCGGCCGGGAGGAATCTGGACGCGGACGGTTCCCTGCACCGAGATGTTGACCACCGCCGGTGCGATGCGCGCGAGCATCGGCGCCAGCGTCGGGAGTCCCCTGGGCGCCGCATGGACATCGAGCGCCGTAGCGGCCTGATTGTTGTGATCCGCCTTGTTCTGCCGGTTGCAGCCGGCAGGCGCGAGGACGGCCGCGAGAATGAGAAGCACGCGGGCAGAGCCGGAGAGCAAAGCCATGCGGATACCGGAAACCACGTCCAGACTTTCCGCCCACCGGGAACGGGAACGCGAAAGGGCCGATTTTGGCTCCGGCAATCCTGCGGGGAAACAACAAACGCCTCACCCTGAGCCTGTCGAAGGGTGAGGCGTCGTGGTGGCAGAGGGTAACGCTTCGGATATCGGCTTTATTGGTTGGCTATCAAATACGCGCTGCCCGTCATCTGGGTCTGTGCCGGTACGGAGCCAAGTGGCGAAACGACGCCGGCGCCCGGCGAGGCCTGCGAAGATCCGGAGCCGTTGACTGCCGTGAAGGTGACCGCGTACGTCGCGTTCGGATCGCCTGAAGGACTGAATTGCAGGTTCGCCGCCGGGGTTCCGTCGCGGGTCAGCGTAAGCGTGGCCGGCGCGCCGCCATCGGCGGGCGAACAGCCTCCGGGAACGGCAACGTCGAACAGTGTGACCGGGTCGCTGCTCGGGTTGTTGGCGGTGTCGAAAAGGACGGCCGCGTTGTGCCTGAATCCATTGGGGTAGAAATGTACAACGCCGTACATAAAGTCGCCATTGCCGTCGGTGAGGAACAATGCGTAGCCGTTGGAACCGCCATTGGCCGGCAGAATGGTCGGACAGGTGGGTGCGAGAGCCGCTTTCGGCGCCGGCGCACCCAGCCATGTCCCAATGAAAAGCCCGAGGACCCCGACGACCACGACGAGGCCAAACTTCGCTGCTGTGCCCATTCGACGCTCCCCGAATCGCCAGCCATATCTGCGTAGCCGACAACGCGCCGATCCTCAAGCCGTCCAATTCCACCGCTGTGCATTATCCGATGGATGCCTTCAACGGGGCAGCAGATCGGCGAACCAGAAACCGTCGCGCAATACGACATCGCCGAATGTGAATGGAATCGGGCGGTGGAAATTCGGGCCGTCGAAGACGAAGGTGTGGAACTCGCCGTTTTCGCCGCAGGGATCGACATCGCGCGGAAGCTCCGACAGGAATCGTTCGTCGATCACGCGTCCCGCGAAGGACGGATCGAGTTTCTTCGGATCGACGCACACGACGGCTGCGCGGAAGCCCTGCGCAAGAAAGTCGCGGATGAAGGAAGCGGTGTCGCGGCCCCAGACGGGATAAATTCCGCTCATGCCGTGGCGCGCGAGAAGCGCGTCGCGGTAGGCGCGGATGTCGGCGAGGAAGAGATCGCCGAACACGACCTCAACGATGCCGCGCGCGCGATACGCCGCAAACGCCGCACCCATCGCCGCTTCGTATTCGTCGTTGCCCGCGCCTTTCGAGATTGCGATTTCGCGCAGGCGCAGCCCGAGGCTTTCCGCCTGCTGCGCGAGGAGCGTGCGGCGCACGCCGTGCATGCTGATGCGGTCGAAGTCGCGCGTGATGGTGGTCAAGAGCGCTTCGACGCGCCTCGTCTTCTGCACCTCGTACAGCGCGACGCAGCTGTCCTTCCCCCCGCTCCACGAGACCAGTACAGGCCTTTCGTTCATCGGTTCGGTCATTTCCGCCCTATGTACCCTTTTTGCCGTCGCCGTTCACTTTCCTCCCCCGTGCGAAGCATGGGGGGATCAATTGAACCGCCAAGACGCCAAGGCGCCAAGGCATCAAGAATAACCACGCAGACACGAAGATCGCGGAGCAGGTTTTATGGCCCGCCTTCGGCGCGCAATCCATTTTCCTCCGTGAACTCTGCGCCTCGTGGTGAATTTCACTGCCTTGGCGTCTTGGCGCCTTGGCGGTTTTACTTTCACTGTGGGGGCGGGCAGGAAATGCGTTTTGCTCCGCGGGGGAGGGAAGGTAAAGCCATGTTTCCGGCCGAACGCATTGTATGCCTGACGGAAGAGACCGTCGAAACGCTTTATCTGCTGGGCGAGCAGGCGCGCATCGTCGGCGTCTCCGGCTATGTCGTGCGGCCGAAGGAGGCGCGGCGCGACAAGCCCCGGGTCAGCGCCTTCACCTCGGCGGATACGGGAAAGATCCTCGCGCTCAGGCCCGATCTGGTCCTTACCTTCTCCGACCTCCAGGCCGACATCGTCGCCGACCTGATCCGCCACGGGCTTGCCGTGCATGCCTTCAACCAGCGCAGCATCGCGGGGATTTTCGACATGATGCGCATGGTGGGTGCGTTTGCGGGCGCCGACGCGAAGGCCGCCGCGCTGGTCGCGGGCATGGAAGCGCGCGTTGCGGCCGCGCGCAAGGAATCGGCGAAATTCCCGCGCCGGCCGAAAGTGTTTTTCGAGGAGTGGGACGATCCGCTGATCTCGGGAATCGGCTGGGTGTCGGAGCTGGTGGAGATCGCGGGCGGCACCGACATTTTTCCCGAACGCGCCAGGCAGGCGGCCGCGAAGGACCGCATCGTGGCGCCGCTCGACGTGATCGCGCGCGGCCCCGACATCATCATCGGCTCGTGGTGCGGGAAGAAATTCTCACCCGCAAAGGTGAAGGCGCGGGCCGGGTTTGCCGACGTGCCGGCGGTGAAGAACGAGCGCCTGTACGAAATCAAGTCGCCGATCATCCTCCAGCCCGGCCCGGCTGCCCTGACCGACGGCCTCGACGCATTGTGCACTATCATCCGCGGTTGGGTTTCCTCCCCCGTCGCGTAGCGATGGGGGAGGGGGACCGCGAAGCGGTGGAGGGGGAAAGTTACGAGCACGATCCTTCTACGCGTGATCGCTTTGCAGGCTGAATGTGCAACGTACAATCGCTTCGCCGCTTGTACGCCTGGCTTTCCCCTTCCACCGCTTCGCGCGCTTTTGATGCGCTCGCTGCTGGAGCGCGGCGCGCTCGCGGTCCCCCTCCCCCACGCGTGCCGCGCGGGGGAGGAAACGCGTGCTACTTCTTTTGTGCAGCGCGGAAGGCCCGCATGGAGAGGCTGGCCTGGGCGGGGGCGTAGCGGTGCTCGGCGCCTATGGGGCAGGCGCGCCGGGCGCGGCAGCCTTCCTCCATGCAGTCTGTACCGGCCGGGCTGTCGATATGGGCGACGCAGGCGGGAACATCGTATCCGCTGGACGTGAACGCATTCACCGGACAGGCGCTGAGGCACGGTTTCCCGACGCAGCTGTCGCAGGGCCGCGGACGCAGGTCGGGCGGAGGCAGGTCGAACCGCTCGCGGAAGGCCAGCGCGCCGCGCCAGGAATGCCACAAGCCCCAATCGGGGTGGATCAGCATGCCGAGCGGCGAGCGGTGTACAGGTTCGGCTCTCTGCGCCCAGTCCGGAAACGGCAGCCATGGCGGCCCCCGAAACGGGAACAGCGCCGCGGCGCCGAGTTCGTCCGCCAGTGCACCGACGACGCGCAGCGACCAGCGGTCGAGCGGATCGGGCGCGCCGTCTTTGGCCTCCGGCGATTCGCGGAAATACCGCCAGTTCGTGGTGCCGGTGAAGCCCGCGAGCACCAGCGTGCCGACGTCTCCGTGCCCGGGGACCTCACCCGCCGCCGGATGAAACGCACCGCGGTACGACAGCCCCCGCGCTTCGACGGCGGACCGTACAGCGGCCAGATCAGGACTCATTGCCTTTCCTCCCCCGTGCGAAGCATGGGGGAGGGGGACCGCAAGCGCGCGGCGCTCAAGCAGCCAAGCGGTAGCGCGTGAAAAAGCGCGAAGCGGTGGAAGGGGAAAGTCACGCGCACGATCCTTCGTCGCCCGAACAGGTTCTGTAACGTACAATCGCTTCGCCGCTTGAGCGCCTGGCTTTCCCCCTCCACCGCATCGGCCGTCGCCAACGCTCCGGCCTCGCGGTCCCCCTCCCCCATTTCGCTTCGCGCAACGGGGGAGGAAACACAATGGGCGAGCCGCGGAAGGTCTCCTCACATGTTCCTTCGGTATTGGCCGCCGACTTCGAACAGGGTGTCGGTGATCTGGCCGAGCGAGCAGACGCGCACCGCATCCATCAGCACCACAAACACATTCTCGTTTTTGATCACCGCCTGCCTGAGGCGCTCGCGCACGGCCGGCGCCTCGTCCGCATGGGCGTGCTGGAAATCGCGCAGGCGCTGGATCTGGCTGTCCTTCTCGCCCGTGGTCGAACGCTGCAGCGGCGGCGGCGGAAGTGCCTCCTGATGCGGATTGATGAAGGTGTTGACGCCGATGATCGGCAGGCTCCCGTCATTCTTCTTCTGTTCGTAGAAGAGGCTCTCTTCCTGGATCTTGCCGCGCTGGTAGCCGGTCTCCATCGCGCCGAGCACGCCGCCCCGTTCGGCGAGGCGCTCGAATTCCTTCAGCACCGCTTCTTCCACGAGGTCGGTCAGCTCGTCGATGATGAACGAACCCTGGTTGGGATTCTCGTTTTTCGCGAGTCCCCATTCGCGGTTGATGATCATCTGGATCGCCATGGCGCGGCGGACCGAATTCTCCGTCGGCGTGGTGTACGCTTCGTCGAAGGCGTTGGTGTGCAGGCTGTTGCAGTTGTCGTAGATGGCGATCAGCGCCTGCAGGGTTGTACGGATGTCGTTGAAATCCATCTCCTGCGCGTGGAGCGAACGGCC
>DATGGN010000028.1:0-27112 GCA_035308485.1 Rhizomicrobium sp. | reverse complement strand
GGGAATGAGCTCCCACGGATGGCTACCCGGAGCGGAGGTGAGCGAATTGATTTCCGGTGTGGTGACGGCGTGGTCAGCGTGCGGACCGAAGACGACGACGCGCACGGTTTCGCCCGGCACGTCGGGCCGCTGCGGGCCGTTGTACTCGACACCGTCTTCGCCAACGCGCGCATAGGGTACGGTCGGGCCAACGCTTGGGGCTGGCTGGCTCGGCGGTTCGGTTGCGGGCGCCATCTGCGCTTCGGCGGGCGGTGCGGTCTGCTTCTCCATTCCGGCGATGCGATAGCTGATGACGCCGTCGTGGACGGCGCCCAGGTACAAGGGCGCGACGTTTTTCTGGTTGGGGTCGAAGATCATGTGCCCGGTGACGCCCTCGTAACGGTCGATATCGGCGAGCGCGTCGTGAATGCGCGCGCGATTGAGCCCGGCTTTGCAAATGGAGTCGAGCAAGGCGTTCATGGCATCGTAGGCAAGCGCGGCAAACTGCTCGGGCGGCTCATGGAAACGAGCCTGGAAGCGCTGGTTGAAGGCGACCCAGCGCGGGTCGTTGCGGGTCGGGTCGTAGGGGAAGACTGCTTCGAATCCTTCGGCGGCGGGACCGGCCTGGGCGAGCAGATCGGATCCCAGCGTGCGATAGGAACCGAAGGCGCGCTGCTTCATGCCGAGAGCGCGCATCTGCTTGAGAATGCCGGCTGCTTCTTCCTGGTTTGCCCAAAGCAGGATGGCATCGGTGCGCGAATCCTGGATGATTTTGAGCTCGCGGGAAAAGTCCGTGTCGCCAGGCAGATATTTTTGCTCGATGACAACCGGATGGCCGAGGCGCCGCGCTGCATCGCGGAACTTGAGCACTCCGAAACGGCCATAGCGGTTGTTGACGCGAAGGATGCCGACGCGCTTGAGGCCGAGTTCAGTGAAGATGCGGCGCGCGAGCGTGAGGCATTGGACGCGGTCGTCCTGAAGGTCAGTGAAGAACCACGGGATGTAGGTCTCGGGGATGGTGGGATCGGTGGAGGCCGAGTTGACGATGGGGATTTCGGCCTTGAGAGCAACGCGCAGGATGATGTGCGTCGACTCGGAACTGATGGAGCCAAAGATGGCCCAGTCATGATCGTCGTACACCATCTTGACGGCTTCGTCGGACGGAGATCCCCAGATATCAGGGTTGGTGGGGCGGTCTGGCCCGTAGGATGCCATTGCCTGCCAGTTGTCGTAGTCGTTGTGGAGCATGAGGCGGAACGGCTTGCTGCCATAGCCGCCGCGCGCGTTGGCTTCGTCGACGGCGAGTTGCGCGCCGTGCAACATGCGCAGGCCGGAGACCTGGTCGGGATTGTGTTCGATGGGGCCAAAGAAACCGATGCGGACTTCGGTGATGTCTTTGGGGTCCGGAATGTCGCGGCCGGAACCGGCATAGATATTCGGATGGGTGTAGTTGAGGTCGTAGGGCGTGGCGAACTTCTGCCACGGGCTCATGTCGGAAGGTTCGCCGGCATAGGGCGCGACCTCGCGATCGCGCGGCGGCGAAGGCGGGTTTGTGCCGCAGGAACACGTAGCGTTGCCCGGCGACTGGGCTAGCGCCGCTGCGGCGGCGGCGAGAAGAGCCGCAGACCACAACCATCCGTTACGCATGAGGACTACTCCTTGTGGCAGCAGGGCTTTTCGGTGCGGAACATGGCGATGGCTTCGATTTCGACGAGCAATTCAGGGCGGCAGAGCTTGGCCTGGATGCCCGTGGAGGCCGGGAGAGGATCGAGTCCCTGTTCTTTGAAGAATGCGGTGCGCTCTTCGTTGAAGGCCTCGTAGTCGCGGTCGATGTCGCGCAGGTAGCAGGTGGTTCGCACGATGTCGTGCCAGGTGCAGCCCTCGCTCTCGAGCAAGCCGCTGATGTTGGCAAGGGTGTGCTGCATCTGCGCGCGGAAGTCGCCGATGTGCACGCTCTTGCCGACTTCGTCGATCGAAGCTGTTCCGGAAATCAGCAGAATGGTCAAACCGTTCAGATCGATCCGCATACCGCGCGAGAATGAGCTGGGCTTTGAATAGGCGTAGGCCTCGTTCAATACTGAATGATTGGTGATGGCGCGCTTGGCGATGGGCGTGTGCGCGATGTTCTCAAGAATTTCTGCAAGTTCAATCATGATGATGGCTCCTTATTTTCCGTTGGCAAGATTGGTCTTTGATTCGAGAATTCCGTGGCTGAGACCTTCGGCCGTGGCGACCCAGATGTCGCTGCCTTGAAAGTCGATGCCGAGAATGTAGTTGTGCGCAGGCGCAGTGGAGACGGGCACTTCGGTGACGTTGCCGCCGGCGTCGCGGACGGTCATCTCGGGCTGATGGGTGGCGACGTTGGGGCGGTAGACGGCCCAGTTGGTTCCATCAAAATAGGCGAGGCCTTTGTCGGTTCCGAACCAGGCGCGATGGGCATCGACGCCCTTCACGTAGTTGGTGAAGTTTGAAGGCAAGCCGCTGTCTTTTTTGAGGAAGTTGTGCCAGTAGCGCCCGTCGTAGCGGCTGTCGCCGAAGTAAGTCGCAGCCCAAAGCACGTTATCGACGTAGCTGACGGAAGTGGTGATCTCGTGGATGAGGCCCTGATCCTTGAACAACACCATTTCGTTTTCGCCGTCGGGATCTTCGTACTTATCCCAGACGCCGGTCTTCTGGTCGTACTCGAGAATGCCGCTGCCCCAGACGGCGTAGTAGACCTTGGTGGGCGTGGCGCTGACGCCGTATGTCCAGATTTCGACCATGGGCGTGTTGCGTTCGTTGAAGAGGGACCACTGACCGGTGTGCAGATCGAGGCGGCAAGCGCCGGCCGCGGTAGCGACCCAGACGTGCTCGCCTTCGATGGATACTCCGTAAACGACGTTGTTGCTGAGGCCGGAGTTCAGTTGCGTGAAGGTATCGATGCGGCCGCCGGAGATGCGGCTCAGGCCGCCCATGGTTCCGGCCCAGACGTCGCCGGTGCGCTTGTCGAGGGCGAGAGAGAGGACGGCGCGATGGGCGAGGCCGTCTTTGGTGGTGAAGGTGCGCCAGCGGCCGTTTTCGAAGAGGCCGAGGCCGTTATCGGTTCCGGCCCAGATGCGATCGCCATCGACCAGGACGGTGTAGACGTGGTTGTCGGGGAGTCCGTTGGCGGTGGTGAAGTTTTCGAAGCGATAGCGCGGCATGAGGCGCAGGGCGGCTGCGGTGGCAGGCCCGGGTATGCGATGGGCGACTGCATGCGGGCGGGCTGCAGCTTTTTGTTGATCTGACTTTGTTACCGCGCGCGCAACCGGAGCGAGGGCGAATGCACATGCCAGCAGGATCAACGGAATTGTTTTCGCGACGTTGCTTTTTTTCGCAGCGTTCCTTGTTTTTGCGGCGGTCATTCTTATTGGGTCGTTGATCATCGCGTCCTCAGGTATTCGATCAGGTCGTTCAGTTCGTCCTTGGTGAGGTCGTTGGTGCGGCCGTGCTTGTCGTTGGGGTTGTAGATGGTCCAGATTTCTTCGAGGCTGGCGGCCGAGCCGTCGTGCAGGTACGGGGCGGTAAGCGCGATGTTGGTGAGTTGCGGTGTATCGAGGAGGCCGGAGTTGTCGTTGGGCTTCCTGGTGCCCACATCGAAGGATTTCTGGCTGGTGCCCTTGGGGCCGCTGTGGCAGAAAGAGCAGCGATTCTCGAGCGGGATCGGGTTGTGGAATTTGTCGACTGCGCGCTCGAAGATGAGCTTGCCGCGCTCCTGAGCGGGTGTCAGAGGATCGTCGGGAGGCCGCCAGCGGTTGGGACGGGGCGGCAGGCTACGGATGTAGGTGACGAGGTCAGTGAGCGTGAGGTTGTCGTAGTTCTCGGAGCGCCAGAAATACTTTTCGGTTCGGGGGCCGCACTCGGTGGGCAGGTTAGGATTGCCGCCGTTCCATTTGTAGGGCTCGGTGCCGACGAGGTCTTCGATGGGGCGGTTGTCGACGACGTCGCGGCCGAATCCGTCGGGCTCGAGATCCCAGTTGAGGCCGTCGAAGGTGGAGTCGATGTGGCAATTGGCGCAGCCGATCTGGCCCTGGAAGGAGTAGCGCGCGGTGTAGAAGGTCTGCTCGCCGTAGCGAAGGACGGATAGCTCTTTGGGGCCGGCAAGAGGGATGGTTGAGACGAGGCGATTGGTGCGTGCGTCGATGACGCTGATGGTGTCGTCGAGGCGGTTGGCAACGAGGAGTCGGCGGGCATCGCGGGAGAGGATGATGCCGCGTGGATCGTGGCCGACGGGGATGCGGGAAACGATGTAATTGGAGCCGGCAGAAAGATCCTGGGCAAAGGGCGGGCGGTGCGTGTGGATGTAGCGGAGGAGCTTTGGTATGTCGATGACGGTGACGATCTCGGAGCCGCCGCTGGTGACGAAGAGGCGAGACTTGTCGGGGGAGATGTCGACGCCAAAGGGACGGGCAGCGTAGCGTTCGAGTTCGTCGAGGGGGACTTCGATGGGCGCGGGGCCGATGTCGGGGCCGAAGAGGGTGAGGGTGTCGACAAACGCGCCGCCGTGCTCGAGGTGGGCAAGCGGGATGAGGTTTTTGGGATGCAGCTCCGCGGCAACGCCGAGGCGTCCGTCGGCTGAGAACGAGATATGGAAGACGCCGGCAATGCCCGGGAGTGGAATGCGGCCCGCAACGATGGCGCGGTTCGCATCGATGACGGTGATTTCGGAATTCGGGGCGGTGCGGAAGACGCCAGGGTTCGGATAGATGTGCGTGACATAGAGGCGGCTGCCATCGGGGGATGGGGTGATGTAGCTTGCGCCGCGACCGGCAGCAAGGCGCTTCTCTTCCGAGCCGGTCTGCGCGTTGAGGACGGCGACGTCACTCGAGATGCGGTTGGCAACGAAGAGATGCTTGCCGGCACGATCTTCGGCGGCGCTGGAAGGCTCCGCGGCGACAGGCCAGGTGGCGACGACTGCGAGGGCGTGGGTGTCGATGACGGACAGCGTGTCGTCCCAGGAGTTGGCGACGAAAAGGCGAGCGCCGTCAGGAGAAAGAGCGAAGCCGCGGGGAATGTGCCCCACCGGAATTTTCTTGATCTCAGCGAACGTGGAGCTGTCGAGCACGCGGACTTCGTCGCTTTGCTGGCAGAGTACGAAGAGGCGGGCGCCATCGCGCGAAAACAGCAACTCGACGGGAGACGCATAGTTGAGGACCTCGCCGGTTCTTGCCGAGCCGATCGCACGCGCCGAGCGGCCGTTCGCGATGGCGAGGCCGAGCGCGACGAGGGCGAGAATGCCGACGGCTGCGGCAAGCGCACAGCGGAGGCAGGCGCGACGGCTCATTGCGGCTTCCTCTCGCCGGGTTCCTGAATCGTGAGAACGCGATCGACGGCCTGCTTTTCCAGAGTTTGCTCGACACCGCTGGGCCAATGGACGACGATCTTGTCGATGGCGGTTGAGTTGCCGAGCCCAAAGTGCAGGCGGCCGTCGTTCTGGGAGAGATAGCCCGATTCAGCAACGCGCTCTTCCATCCAGCGCTTGCCGCCGGCGTAGACATCGACGCGGGCGCCAATGCCGTCGCGGTTGCTCTTCGTGCCGATGAGGCGGATGCCGACCCAATGGCCGGTGCTGGTCGAGACGTTGTGAACCAGTGTGCCTTTTGCGCCGAGGTTGACCAGGAAGGCATCGACCTTACCGTCGTTGTCGTAGTCGGCAAAGCACGCGCCGCGCGCCACGGTGCGCTTGCTGAGGACATCGCCGGCCTCGCGGGACACATCGGCGAACTTGCCGTTGCCGAGCCCGCGGAAGAGCGTGTGCTCCTGCGGGATGAGGTGGATGAGGCCGCCGTGGAAGATGAGGATGTCGGGCTGGCCGTCGTTGTCGAAGTCGTCGATGGCGGTTCCCCAACTGACGTATTGCGCGTTCGCCTGGGAGACACCGTTGGCCGCGCCGATGTCGTCGAAGCTGAGCTTGCCGCTGTAACTGAGCATGCGGTTATAACGGCCGTCGGTGACCCATAGATCGAGCTTGCCTTTGCCTTCGAAGTCGGAGAACACCGGGCCCATCGAGGAGGTTGATTCGCCATTCTGTCCGTAGGCTGTGCCCGAATCGTTGCCGATTTCCTCGAAGGTGCCATCGTGCTTGTTGTGGAAGAGGAAATTTTCGGTGCGGTCGTTGGCGACGTAGATGTCGTCCCAGCCGTCGCCATCGAAGTCGGCCGCGGTGACTCCCATGGTGCGCCCGACGAAGGCTCCGATGCCGGATTTTTCGGTGACATCGGTGAAGGTGCCGTCGCAATTGTTGTGGAAGAGCTTGTTGGTCTCGCCCTCGTAATCGAGCGGACCGGGATAGTTGTCGGCGGCGTAGAAGGCACGGTACTTGGGATCGAACTTGACGTAGCGCCCGACGAAAAGGTCGACGCAACCGTCGCGATCGTAGTCGAGCCAGGTGGAGCTGATCGACCAGCCGTCGACGTCGATGCCGGCTTTCTTTGTCACATCGGTGAAGTGGCCGTTGCCGTCGTTGTGATAGAGAATCGCGCGGCCGTAGCCGGTGACGAGCAGATCGATGTTGCCGTCGTTGTCGTAGTCGGCAGCGGTGACCGCGACACTGTAGAGATCGGGCGCAAGGCCGGCCTGCTCCGTTACGTCAGTAAACGTGCCATCTCCGTTGTTCTTGTAGAGGTGGTTGTGCGGCAGCGGATCGGGCTTGGTCTTCAGCGGGTAGGGATGCATTGCGTCGTCGAGCGGGCGGCCGTTGACGACGTAAAGATCGGGAAGGCCGTCGTTGTCGTAGTCGAACCAGACGCAACCCGCGCCGGTTCCCTCGAGCAAGGAGCCGAGCTTCGCCGATCCAAAGCTGTGCTCGAAGTCGATGCGGGCCTTGTCGCTAGCATCCTCGAAGCGAATGGTGGATGCGGGGGAAGCGGAAGGTGCCTGTGCGGCCGTCTGCTTGTCTGGAGCGGCCGCGGTCTGTTGCGCGGCGCACGCAGACGGAACGGCAAGCGTGAGAACGATTCCGGAAAAAAGAACAAGGCGATTCATCAGCGGCCTCCCGCGGTGGCAGCCTGTGCCGCTTTGGATTTGGAGCCGGTCAGGTCAATGGGCGTGGTGGTGCGGAGCAGAACGGCGGGCACGCGATTTTCGGCAGCACGCTCCGGGCCGGTGTGGCAGCCGACGCAAATACGCTGTTCCCCAGCGCGCGCCCAGAACCAGCCATGCTGCTGGCGCAGGACGGAACCTCTGGCATCGAGAAGCGCGAGGCGGATCGGCCGATCGCCGCGGACCTGGATGAAGAAGGAGCCGTCTTGTTCGACGGGGGCTGTGCCCATATCGATCGCATGACCACTGTCGTCCAGGGCCTCGACACGGACGGCGATGGGAGATGAGTGCAGGGTTCCGTCGCGCGAAAGGCGCGCGTCGAGGGCGAGCAGGTTGGCGTAGTCCCACCGATGCAGGCCGGAGGGATGGCGGTTGGGAACGGGACGGGGAGAAACGAGAACAGGATCGACGAGGTCTTCCCCGGCCTGCGAAAGGACGGTCCGCAGATTCGAGACGCCGGGCTTCCATTGCGCGATGGAGTATCGAGCGGAAGCCGTGGTGCGGGCGCTGAGCAGCCAGGCGCCGGCGGTTGTCTCGGCGAGGCCTCCGGCAAATTCGGCGCGAGGCGTTGCGATGCGCTCTTCATGCGCCAGCGGCGACGTGAAGCGGGCCAGCGAGTTGCCGTGGGTAAAGACCACGTCACCGGATGCCAACTGTTTTCCGCCCCAGCGAGCCACGCCGTGATCGCAGCGGTAGGACTCGATGCCGGAACCGTCGGCATAGACGAGATACAGCTCGGGCGTGGTTCCAGAGCCGAGCGGGAACACGGATTCGAAGAGGATGCGGCCGTCGCGCAGGACGTCGACGGGAAAGGCGCTTGAAGTCGCATAGGTGAGCGGAGTTGTGCCGGGTCCGGCGGTGGGGTTCAACGGTGTGACTCTCGTCGGGTGGCCGTCTTCAGCGGATTGAAGCTGGAAGCCATGAGACGCGCGCTGGGCCCACACCATGCGACCACCGGGGAGATAGAGAGGGCGCTCTGCGTCGCCTTCGGTCGTGATGACGCGACGGACGGAACGGTCGGCGAGCGTCAATTCCCAGATCTGCCAGAGATCGCTTGCGGATTGTTTTCCGGCGAAGAGAACCTGCTTGCCGTCGAATGAAACGTTGGCGTCAGCGGTGGCAGCGAAGCCGTTCACGAGCGGCTCGGTTTTGCCTTCGTGGACCAGGAGCAATTGCGCGCCGCGAGGAAAGCGCTCTTCGCCGCGCAGTTCTGCGAGAGGCTTGTAAAGGGGCGCGGCGGTGACGATGAAGTCTGTGCCGATGTTGCGTGACGAATTCGATTGAAAGCCACAAATCGGAGCCAGCAATGCGCAACATGCAGCCGCCCGAACCATGCCGGCAAGGCGAATCATCCGACTGCCTCCATCGAAGGCACGGCCGGCTCGTTGATTGCAGGATTGCGCACGGCAAGAAATGGTTCGAGCGAGGTCATCATGGCGTCGAATTCGGCGAAGTCGAGCGACTGCTCTCCATCGCTCCAGGCTTTTTCAGGCTGCGGGTGGACCTCGACGAGCAGGCCGTCGGCATCGGCAGCGACGGCAACACGCGCCAATGCGGGAACCAGGTCGCGATGGCCAGCGGCATGGCTGGGGTCGGCAATGACGGGAAGATGGGAGATGTGCTTGAGGAGCGCGATGGCGGCGACATCGAACGTGTTGCGCATGGCGGTTTCGAAGGTGCGGATGCCGCGCTCGCAGAGGATGACGTTGGGGTTGCCGTTGTCGAGGATGAGTTGCGCGGAACGGAGGAGGTCGGCAATGGTGGCCATCATGCCGCGCTTGAGCAGAATGGGACGGCCAGATTGGGCCGCGGCTTCGAGCAGCGCGTAATTTTCCATATTGCGCGTGCCGATCTGGAGGATGTCGGCATACTCGGCGACCATGGGCACATCGCACTCCGACATGACTTCGGTGACGATGGCGAGCCCACTTTCTTCGCGCGCGCGGGCAAGCATTTTGAGGCCTTCGAGGCCGTGGCCCTGGAATGCGTAGGGAGAACTGCGGGGTTTGAAGGCGCCTCCGCGAAGAATGCGGGCGCCACAGCGGCGAACATGATGAGCAGTCGCGAGGAGCTGAAACTCGGTTTCAACCGAGCAGGGCCCCGCCATGGTGATGAATTCCCCGCCGCCGATTTCGAAATCCAGCACCGGCACGATGGTTTGTTGCCGCCGCGGATTCTTCAACACACCAGGAGTCTCGGCAAAACGTGCTTGCCAACTTACGCGCACCCTCGGCGCTCCGATCCGGGGAAGCGTCAGAGTACCGCGATTGCCGCGTGCACGCCTCCAACCAAAGATGGAGGTGCAGTGACTTCCGGCCGCACCTGCCACTCTGTTTCTATGGAGTGAATGAACACTTGTCTGTGACGGATGAACTTGACTTCAGCGGGATCAGGAAACGGCAAGCGGAGGGGGACGGTAGCCGAAGGCTTCATCGACGATCGAGGCGACGCCGAGCGCGATTTCATCTTCGAAGGGACGGGCGACGATCTGGACGCCGATGGGCAGCGCTTCGGGCGAGCGGCCGACGGGAACGACTGCGGCGGGCGCGCCGAGGGCGTTGAACCACTGGGTGTGGCGCACGGCGTCAAGATATTCGACGGTGCGGCCATCGATGGTCCAGCTGCGCTCGCGATGGCGGAAGGCGGGAACGCTGGCGACGGGACAGATGAGGACTGGATGGGTGGCCATTTCGTCGAGTGTTTTTGCGCGAAGCAGATCGAGCTCGGCCCAGGCGGTCAGGAGGTCGGACGCGGCGAAGGGCGGGCGCGATTCGGCGATGTGAAGGAACTCTTCGAAGATGGGGCTCAGCAGGTGGTTCTTTTCGGCAATCGCGGATGCGTAAAACATCGCTCCGCATTGGACGAAGAAGGTCGACCACAGCTTGCGGAGGGGCTCGAGGGTGCGCGGACGGAACGGCTCGACGCGGAAGCCGGCGCTGCGAAGGGCCTGCGCGGCGGCGTTGACGGCGGCGCGAGTCTCGCGAGTGACGGGAACCAGGTCATCGTCTTCAAAGAAGCCGATGGTCTGCTCGCGCAGATCGGAGGGGCTCGGGTCGCGTAGCGGGATGGGAGGGCTGATGGGGTCGTTGGGGTCGCGGCCGCTGAGGGTGCGAAACATGAGCGTGATGTCGGGCATGGTGCGCGCCATGGGGCCGATGGCGCCGAGAATGGTGAAGGGCCCTACGCACGGGGGCATATGGCCGGTGCCGGGAATGCGGCCGGGCGTTGGCTTGAACGAGCAGATGCCGGTGAAATGGGCGGGCACGCGGACGGAGCCTCCGCTGTCGGAGCCGAGACCGGCGGCGGACATGCCGGCGGCGATGGCGGCAGATTCGCCTCCGCTGGATCCGCCTGGCGAGCGGTCGAGATCCCAGGGATTCGAAGTGCGGCCGTAGAGGAGGTTGTCGGTTTCGTAGGCCATGAGGAATTCGGGGCAGTTGGTGGTGCCGAGAATGAGCGCTCCGGCAGCGCGCAGACGAGCAACGACGACGGCGTCTTTGCGGGGGATATTGCCCTGGTTGATGCGGCTGCCGATTTCGCATTTGTATCCGGCGGCGGCGATGGAAGACTTCACGGTGACGGGCAATCCGTGGAGCGAGCCGACGGCGCCGCGCGCTTCGTCCATCTGGCGCGCCTGCACGCGAACGCGGTTGGCATCGAAGTCGGCGAATGAATTGAGTTTGGGATTGAGGCGCTCGATCTGGCGAATGTGTTCTTCGGCAAGTTCAGCAATGGACAGCTCGCCCGCGCGCAGCATTTCGAGCTGCTTGACGGCGGGCGCAAAGACAACGTCGTACATAGGGGCTCTTTCGATATTGCGTAGAGCTTTGCTCAGGGCTTCGCGGCAGGCGGAGCGGCGTCGTCGCTCGGCGTTGAGGGCAGCACCTGGTAATCGAAATGGTAGGAGCGGACCGGGTCGCCGGAATCGAAGCGGTCGTTCCAGTTCAGTTGATAGCTCAGGGCATCCGCATCGTCGGGAAACTTTTCGTTTGCGGGATACGGGTACTTGCTCATGTGATGGAAGGGGAGCTGCGCGACGGTGAAGGGCGACGCATCCCACCAGTCCATGTCTTTTACATAGCCGTTGGCATAGAAGAAGTAATCGCGCTTCCAGTTAGGCGGGAGCGCGGGCAGCTTCGAAACGTCGAACTCGGTGGCAATTTCTTCGCCGCTGCCGAAGATGGCATATCGATCGTCGACGTTCTTCACGAGCGCCGTGACATCGCCGAAGCGCGTGTAATTGCCGCGCTGATGCTGGAATGGTCCGGTAAGGCTGATGCGGTCGTAGTCGTAGTCGAGATCGCCGGGACTGGCGCCTTCGATCTGGGTCGGATAACCGCGGAAGTGTTCGGTGGCGAGCGATAGAGGAACTTCGGTAGTGCGCGAGGCGGCCTCGGGGTGGATGTCGATGAGCACCTGGTCCCAGAAGATTTCGAGATTGCTGACGAGGCGGATGCGGTGCGTGCCGGCGGGGAGCTTGCCGGTGAGGTCAACGACGATGGTGCGCTCTAGGCCAGCCGGGAATCCTGCTTCGCCGGGAATGGTTTTCCAGGAGCCGTCGGGCATCTGCGCTTCCACGTAGGGCGAGATGGGCTTGATGCCGGCCTGCCATGCCGCATAGAGCGAGGTGGCGCTGAAGTAATTGACGTAACCGGTCATGAGCAGGCGCAGCGGGGACTGCCCGTCGATCGGGCCGAGATCGAGCGTGAGCGAATGGACGTTGGCGAAACCGTCATAGGGTGTCGGGGTGAAGCCGCCGGCAAACTTGTGGTCGCGACGGCTCAGGGTTTCGAGAACATCGTTGCCGTTGCCGTCCCACGCGCCGATGGGCAGGCGGGTGCCCTGCGAGGCGATGACGCGGCCCGAAGCGAAGGGAGGATCGTCGAGGAATCGCTCATCGGGATTGACCTGGACATCGGCAGGATGGTCGACGGCGACGAGGCGCAATTGGTCGATGTAATTCACTTCTTCCATCGGCTCGATGAAGCGCAGGCTCAGGCGGCCATTCACGGGGACGGCTTGTGCGCCATCGACCTTGATCCATTCGCTGGGACGAGGAATGTTGCGGCGGGTGGGCGTGAACCAGTGGCCGACGACGGCCGCGCCGATCACGTCGGTGACCAGCTTATATTTGTGGCCATCCCAGGCGAAGAGCACGGGACATGAACTGCCGCGGCGATCGGCTTCTTTCATGGCGATGACCTGCGTGTGGGGCAGGTCGATCTCGTCCTGGAGCACGCCGGTGGGCCACAGGATGCGGAGCAGGTCGATGCTGTCGGCTTTGCCGAGGCCGATTAGGAGCTGCGGCGGGCCCTGCGTCTGGTATCCAGAAGCCCCGGGTAATTCCCACTTCTGCCACTGGCCTTGCGAGAAGATTTCGACCTTGGAGCCGATGGCGGTTTTGTTGTCGGCATAACCGAGCAGGTCGAGGCGAACGAAATGATTCCTGTTGGCGCCGATGTTGCGGAGAAGAACCGGCGGCGCGTCGAGCTGGGTGATGATCAGGTCGGGGGCGCCGTCGGCGTCGACATCGGCGGCGATGAGGCCGCGCGGATCGTGGAGCTTGATGTTGTCGAGGCCAAGGGCAAGACTTGCATCTTCGAAATTGCCATCGCCGCGATTGCGCAGGACGCGAACCTGGGGACCGGTGGGGGTTTCCACGATCACCGCGAGATCGACCCAGCCATCGTTATCGATATCGATGGGCGTGAGGCCCCAGCCGCGCGTAGCGTTCTGAATGGGGAGAGGCACGCGCTCAAAGCGGCGGCCGATGTTGCCGGGGCCGGGGACGTTGCGCCACAGCGTAATGCCGGGGGCACCGGCGTGGGTGACTGCAATGTCCATCCAGCCGTCCTTGTTGTAGTCGAGGACGGCGATGCCTTGGGTTGGCGGCAGGCTTTGATTTTCATAGAGCGGCTGGGTGGGGTACTTGCCTTCGCGCGGATTGACGTAAAGGATGGGCGAGGCGTTGTCGCCGGTGGTGGCCAGGTCGACGGCGCGGTCGTTATTGAAGTCAGTCAGGATGGCTGCGGCTGATGGGCCAGTGCCGCCGAGGCCAGTCTGGTCAGTCCATTCCGTGAAGGTCTTGTTGCCGTTGTTGCGCCACAGCACGTTGGATTCACTGCCGGGTGTGAGCGGCGTTCCGGTCAGCAGCAGGTCGAGGTCGCCGTCGTGGTCGTAATCGACAAAGGTGATGCCGGTGGGCTTGTTTCGCGGCGCGAGGCCGGCCGCAGCTGTCACGTCAGAGAACTTGCCGTGGCCCATGTTCTGGAAAAGCACGAGCCGGTCGTCGAGCGCGACCGCGAGGTCGTTAAGACCGTCGCCATCGAAGTCGCCAACGGTGCAAGCGACAGCATGACCGGATAGCTTCAGGCCTGCGGCGGCAGCATCGAGGTTCTCATAGCGGCCATCGGGGCGGCGGTGCAAGATGCGAATCGCCTGATCGCCGGACTGCGTGACGACCAGGTCCATCTGGCCGGAACCAGTTACGTCGATCATGCACGCGCCGCCGGTTTCGCCGGAGTTCCCTTCCCCGCCCATGGGATGAGCTTCAAGATGAACGGGGATCATGGCGTGCTGCACGGCCTGGGGCTCTTCGACGGGACTCACGGTCGAGTAGTGACCCTGTTCGCCGTAGGCGAGGCCAATGGCGGCGGCGATCTTGGTGCTGGTCATGTGCTGGAAGATCTTGAATCGATCGCGGGCTTCGGGAGTATGGCCGGTGCGCTGGAGAGCGCGGGCCATCTGGAACTCGGCCGAGGCGTGCAGCGGATTGATGGCGAGCGCCTTGTCGAACACGCCGATGGCCTTGTCGAAGTCCTTCATCTCGGCATAGCAGACGCCTTCGAAGTAGAAGGAGTCGGCGTCGCGCGGATCGAACTTGACGGCGTTTTGAAAACTGACGAGCGCAGCATCGAGCTCGTTGTCGGCGTGCTGTGCGAGGCCCAGGTTGTACCACGCCTGGGGATCGTCGGGCTCGAGCGCCAGCGCCTGCTTGAATGCGGTCTTGGCTTCGGCGAGCTTTTGCAGGGTCATGAGGGCGATGCCGTCGTTGATGGCGGCCTGCGCCAGTTTGGGATCTTTCTTGAACGCCTGGGAAAATGAATCGGCGGCGCGTTCGGTGAATTGCTGGCCCATCTGGGCAACGCCGCGATTGTTGAGACGGATGGCTTCGGGATCGAAGTGCGCCGGTGCAGCCGCAGATGCAATCGCGGATGCCGCCAGCCACGCCAGAGCTGCACAACCGCCTGCCTGTATCAATTTTTTCGTGGTATCCCGCGTCACCGGCTCTTCCTGGGCCATGAATTGCTTTGCATCCAGTGTATGCGAGCGGCCCGTGCTTGCCTGCGGGCAAGGCGAGGAGCGGAGCAACCCTTTGCGTCGAATTTGCCGGGTACTCCCTGGTGCATTGCGCCGGATGCAGGGTCATGGTAGCGTGCAGAGTGAAAACACCCCTAAAAAGGCAGAGCAGACCGTGAGCACGATGGACACGACGAGGCGCGAGTACCAGATGAAGACCGGGAAGAAGGTCCTCTTCGGCATTCTCGGAGTTTTTCTGCTGGCGATGGGATCGGTTTTCTTTCTCGTGCGCGATGCATCGGAAAACGTTTTTGCGTTGATCCCTACGCTGTTGATCGTAGCCGGCGGCGCGTATGTGTTTCTCTTCGCCTGGCGGGGGCGGCTGGTGATCGACGGATCGCGGATCGAGATTCGCGGCGCAATTCAGGAGAAGAGCGCGGACCTGAGTGAAATCGAGGGCTATCGGACCGTCAACACGCGAAACGGCAGTTATTACCGGATCGTTCTCAAAGACCACCGCGGCGGCATGACCTTCTCGCGTGATTTCGACACGGACAGCAGTTTCAATCGATGGTTCCAGCAGATTCCCAACCTCGACCAGAGCGATCGGGATGCTGTGCTCGAGGAGATCCAACACAACGCCGAGCTGGGCTCGACACCGGAAGAGAGAATGGGAGCGCTGGCGAGCGCAAAGACCATCAGCACCTTCATCCTGATTGTCACGATTGCCGCGGCGCTGGTATTGGATTTTGCCGGCCCCGAGTTTCGCTTCCCGACCGCCATCGTGGTGGCCATCGCACCCATGGTGGTTTTGTTTTTCACGTTTCGCTCGCCGTTGTTGTATACGGCCTTCAAACCGAAAGCGGATCCGCGGGCCGAGGTGGTCTACACGTTCTTCGCTGCCGGATTCGGGTTGCTGATTCACGCGGGCAGCATTCATTTTGTGTCGGCCCAGTCGGCGGCGTGGATGGTGATTCTGATTGCTCTGGCCTGCGTAGGCGCGCTCTGGGGATCGTTTCGGGGCACGATGGGAATCGGCGGGAGAGTGCTGGGGTTGCTGTTGTTTATCGGAATCTACGCATATGGACTGGTGGTGGCAGCCGATACCATGCCGGACCGTTCTCAGGCTTCCTCGTTCACCACGAATGTGGTGAGCAAGCACATTTCGAGCGGGCGGTCGACGAGTTACATCCTCGTCCTGGCGCCGTGGGGACCGGTCGAGCGCACGAATACCGTGAGTGTTTCTTCGAAGACTTACCGCAACACCGAGATCGGCGACGAGGTCTGCCTCGCTCTTCATGCGGGGGCGCTGCATGTTCCCTGGTACACGCAGATTCGCTGCGGCGGAGAAGTTTCACCGGACCTGGTCAAGTGACGGATCGAAGGGATGCATCCTTGCCGCAGAAGCGGCGGGTCGGCGTTGTGACGACGTCGCGCGCCGATTACAGCCATCTTTATTGGCCGTTGCGGGAACTCGCGTCGCACCCCGGTGTGGAGCTTGGGGTTTTTGCGGCGGGGGCGCATTTGTCGTCGAAATTCGGCCATACGATCGAGGAGATCGAGCGCGACGGGTTTCCGATCAGGGCGCGGATCGAGTGCCTGCTCAGTTCCGATTCGGACACCGGCATGGCCAAGACGATTGGGGTAGCGATGCTGGGATTGGCCGATGCAATGACCGCGTGGCGGCCGGACATCCTGCTGCTGATTGCGGATCGCTACGAGATGCTGGCGCCTGCCGCCGTGGCGCTGGCCTTGCGGATTCCCGTCGCGCACATCGAAGGGGGCGAGGTGAGCCAGGGAGCGATCGACGACCAGGTTCGCAACTCGCTCACGAAGCTGGCCCACATTCATTTCACATCGACCGAGACGGCCCGGCGGCGCGTGATCAGCATGGGCGAAGAGCCCCGGAGGGTGCACCACGCAGGAGCGCCCTCTCTCGATCATCTCGTGAGGTCGAAGCTGCTCGATCGCGCCGGTGTGGAATCCGCGATGGGGATACGGTTCGGCGCGCCTGCCATTCTAGCTGCGTGGCACCCGGTCACGATTCTGCGCGATACCAATGCAGAGGCGGAGGCGTTTTTTGCGGCCATGGCGGAGGCGCCCGGACAGCTTCTGTTCGTGTATCCGAATGCCGATGCGGGAAGCTATGCGCTTATCGAGCGAACGCGTGCGCTGGCGGCAAGCCGGGCTCACACTCATGTTTTCGTGAACCTTGATCCGATCACTTATTGGAGTCTTCTAGGCCAAGTGGATGCGATGGTGGGTAACTCATCGAGCGGCATCATGGAAGCGGGGTCGTTTGCTTTGCCTTTCGTGAATGTCGGCATGCGGCAGCAGGGCCGCGAGCGGGGACGCAACGTGATCGACGTGCCGGCAGAAGCGGGGGAGATTGTGGGTGGGGTCAGGAGAGCGCTCGCATCGGGATTTCGGGAGGGTCTGCGCGGGATGAAGAATCCATATGGCGATGGAACGGCGGCTCGGCTGATCGCGGAGGTGCTTGCTTCGGTTGAGATCGAAGGGATCCTGGTGAAAGAGGCGGCGCCGGTGCGTTCGTGAGCCCGATCAACCTCCATGCGGTGAAAATGTAAACGTTGCTAACTCGGGCTTAGCAAACAAAATCGATTTTGTAAGTTGGGGATAACTCGAAAGTGCGAGCGGACTCCACAATTCGCCTTACTGCTTTGGCGCAAACTCAAATAAAATCGAAAGAGAACCGGCATTCACACTCTGCCAGAGCAACCCTCGAATCTGAGCGCGGCATCCTAGTCCAATGGCCACTGCGGTAACAGGTTGAGTCAACGGAGTCAGGGGACGAGGCAGGGCACATCGATCCAAATCGGTCTCGATAAGTTTCGATTTTCGGAATGGGAACCTGAGGTTTGAGCTAGCGGAAGAATTACTTCCATTCCCATTGAATTCGTCCCTAGACTGAACCCATCCGTTGAAGAGCAGGTAACTATGGTTGTCAAGACACAATGCAAACGGCCAGGCCTTACCGGCCTCCATGTCGGAACGAGCAACGTCCGGCGTTATTTCCCAAAGGGAACCTCGTATATCGATCTAGAGCTGGATCACCTGCACATCCGGTGCGGGCTGAGCCCTGACTTCTGGCAGGACGAGCCCGATATTTTCGATCCGCGCCTGGGTGCATGGCTTGAGTCGAAGCAACTTCGCCGGGAACCAGGCGCCTCGGTGCCGCTGGATTTGATTCCCGCCGGGAAAGATTCGTATCGCGTGCTCGTAGACAAAAGCAAAATGCACTGAACGGGGTCCCATGAGCGTCTTCCATTCCGGGAGATGCACCCATCGGCTTGCTAAACTCAAAGCAGAATGACAATAGCCCAGCTACAGGAAGCTGTGGAGCGCTGCGTCGCAGTGGGTCCGGATGCGTTTGGCGATCGCGCGGCGATGGATGTTTTTCTGGAGTTGCGGGCGGCGCTGGAAAAGGGTGAGACGCGCGCGGCGGCTCCGGATGCGTCATCGCCGACGGGCTGGCGCGTGAATCGCTGGGTGAAGCAGGGCATTCTGCTGGGATTCAGGCTTGGTGTTCTGACGGATCTTTCGGCGGCTCCGCTGTCGTTTGTGGACAAGCACACATTTCCGCCGCGGCTGTTCAATGCGGAGAACGGGATCCGGCTGATTCCGGGGGGCTCGGCTGTGCGCTCGGGGGCTTATGTGGCGCGCGGGGTGATCTGCGTGCCGCCGATGTACATCAACACGGGCGCCTGGGTGGATGAAGCGACGATGGTGGATTCGCATGCGCTGGTGGGTTCGTGCGCGCAGATCGGAAAGCGGGTGCATCTGAGCGCGGCGGCGCAAATTGGCGGCGTGCTGGAACCGGTGAATGCGAGCCCGGTGGTGATTGAAGACGATGTGCTGGTAGGCGGCAATGCCGGCGTGTATGAGGGCACGATTGTGCGGAGGGGCGCGGTGCTGGCGGCGGGGACGATCCTGACGCGGGGAACGCCGCTGTTCGATCTGCCCAATGGAACTATTTTGCGGGCCACCGCCGACCTGCCTCTGATTGTGCCGGAGAATGCGGTGGTGGTGCCAGGGTCGCGGGCGGTGACGCGAGGCAAGGGCGAGGAGTGGGGGTTGTCGCTCTACGCGCCGGTCATCGCGAAATACCGCGACGCGAAGACGGACATCAGCGCGGCGCTCGAGGACCTGATCCGCTGAGCCGGTGAGTTGCGCACACGCCGAAGCGGCCTCGACGATGAGCATGCAGCAAGAAAACCGAGAACAAGTGGTGCGATGGGGCGTGATCGGTCCCGGACGCGCGGGCTCGCGGTTTGCCGAGGGACTGACGGCGGTCGAGGGAGCGACGTTGGGCGCGGTGTGGGGACGCACGGCAGAACATGCAAGGGCGTATGCGGCGAAGTTTGGCGTTCCGCAGGCGTGCGAGTCGCTGGATGCGCTGCTGGCGAGCGGGATCGATGCGGTTTATGTGGCGACGCATCCCGACAGCCACGGAGAGTTGTGCATCAAGGCGCTGGAAGCCGGGAAGCATGTGCTCTGCGAAAAGCCAGCGGCTTTGAATGAGCGGCAGGTGGCCGCGGTGGTCGGGATGGCGCGGGATCGCGGAGTTCTGTTTATGGAGGCGATGAAGCCACCGTTTTTCCCGCTGTACCGGCGCTTGCGTGAGCATCTCGAGGCGGATCCGATCGGGCAGGTGGGGTTTGTTCGCGCCGGACATTGCGATTCGAGCCGTGCGCCCGATTACCCGCTGCACTTTCCTGAGCTGGGGGGCGGCAGCATCATGGGCATCGGGCCCTACGAAGCTTTCCTTGCGATCGACTGGCTGGGCAAGTTCCAGCGGTCGCAGACCATGGGGCGCGTGACCGAGGCGGGCGTGGATTCGCTGGCGCTGTTTCAGACGGAGCACGAGCGGGGCATGGCGCAGTTGCACACGGGGCTCGATCTGCTGAGCCGCGGCGACGCGCTGTTATCGGCGCCGAATGGGTTCGTCACGATCCATGAGAACTGGTGGAACCCGGTGCGGGCCACCGTTCACTACAAGGACGATCGGGTGGTGGAGTTGCGGGAGGGGTATGTTGCGGGCGGGTTCAACTACGAGACGGCGCACTTCTGCGATTTGATTCGCGAGGGCCGGAACGAGAGCCCGGTGATCAGCCACGAGATTTCGGTGGGCATGGCGCGGCTGCTCGAGGCTGCGCGCGCAGCGCTGGGGGTGCGGTTTCCCGGAGAGTAAGAGATTAATGAGGCGCGGGGACGGACGAGTTCCCTGCCGCGGAAGCCGGGTTGACACCGAGACCGCGATCGATGGCGTCGAGGAGCGCTCTGTTGGCGTCGTTGAAGTAGCTCCAGAACATCATTCCGCCGAGCTTGTGCGTGCGGACGTAGCTGCACTTGAGGGCGAGCGATGCGGGATCGTCGTAGGAGACGAAGATCTGCTTCTCGGTGTTGTAGAGGTAGGGGGCGTTGGCCGCCGCGTCCCAGTAGCGCGTGTAGCCGTGATCGAGCATGGTGCTGACGATGGCGGAGTATGGCGCATAGCTGTTGGGGATGGGCTTGCCGGATTGAAACATTCCGTGATGCACATCGGCGACCTGGCCCCACATGCGGCCGTAGAACGGCACGCCAAGGATGATTTTCGAGGCGGGCACGCCGGCTGCTTCGTATGCTTTCACGGAGGCGTCAGCGGAGGCTTTCTTCGGATCGTCGGGATCAGTGAATAACGGAGCATGGTTGCCGGTGATCGGGTCCGATCCGGCTTCGTAGTAGTCGTAGCTCATCAGGTTGACGGCATCGAGGTAAGTCTGCACCTTTGCCATCTCGGTGTGCTCGAGGAAACTCTCGTCGGCGCCCGCGGCAATAGTGAGGTAGAGGTGCTTGTGCGTGCCCTTCGATTCGCGATCGAAGCGTTCGCGCAATCCCTCGAGGAGCAGCGTGAAGTTTCGCTTGTCTTCGGGACGGAAGTGATTGGTCGCCCCCGCCATTCCCGGATATTCCCAGTCCACGTCGAGACCATCGAGGTTATGGCTCGCGATGAAGTTGGTGGCGCTTTCGATGAAGGCCTGGCGGCTGTGCGCGGTCAGCGCGGCGTCAGAGAAATTGCCCGACCCGAGCCAGCCTCCGACGGAGATGAGGACAGCGAGAGCGGGATTGGCTTTCTTGAGCGAGAGGAGCTGAGCCAGGTTGGCGTCGTCATTCGGGGATCCGGCGACCAGCTTTCCGTCCTGAATATTTACGAAGGCGTAGTTGATGCGGTCGACGCGGTGAGGATCGATGTCACCGGCCTGCAGCACGCCATTCTGAGGAAACACGTAGGCAGTCACGACGGGACGGGCGCCCGATGCCGGCAGAGTGACCAGGATTCCGAGCAAAAGGGCCGCGAGGGAGGAGCGAATTGCGTTGGTGTGATTCATGGGGTTCTGGGGCGCGCGAAAGCAGGCAGTGCGGGCAGCTGCGTCCTTACGAATCAGAATAACGGGAGGCTCCTGGGCGGGAGCGAGTCGTTGAAGTCGGCAGATGGCGCAGCGTGGGGCATGCAATGGCCGGTCGAGGCCGAGGGCATGGCAAACGAACGCGTGACGTGCAGGCGGTCCATGAGGATGTACCGGGTGCGGAGACCGTCGATCGCCTGGGGCAGCGCAGATGGGATGCGATTGCGGTCGACGTAGATGATGAGCGCGGCCTCGCGGGGATTGTCGAGGCTTTGTCCGACGCCGATGCCGAAGAAGGCCGGATTCTTCTGCATCCATCCGTGCGCCACGCGCTGCTTCAGGCTCAAGGCCTGCGCCAGGACTCCGGCGGGCAACGCGGAAGCAGCGAGGCTGTTGGCGGTGGGAGCCGAGCCCATCGCAACCGCTTTTGCATCGGTCGCAATCACCTGGGTACGCACGCCATCGACGGTCTGCGGGACGAGCGGCTGTTGAACCGCATTGATGTAGAAGAGGATGGCTGCTTTGCCGGGATCGTCGGAGCTTTTGCCCAGGGCGACGCCGAGCACGCCGGCGGATGGATTGACGAGCTGGCGCGCAGCGGTCAGCGTTTGCTGCGCGCGAGAGATTTCTTCATCGCTCAGGGGTCGTGCCTGCGCGGCGGCAATGGTGCTGTCGCCATAGCTGAGGCAACTGACCGGGTGGTCGCTGGCGCCGACGAATGTATAGGTGGTTCCGTTGCCGACCTGCGAACTGAGTTCGCTGAGCACATCGGCGACGGGATTGGCGACACCCTGGCCCACGCCGGAAAGATCGTCACCACCGGCGAAGTAGAGCCCGACGGGCTCGGCATTCTCGGCGTCGACGATGAGCGCGCCCGAATCGCCGGCATCGCTGAACCGATTGCCGCTGACGCCCACCTGGTTGGTGAATACCTTGGTGAGGTAAGGCTTGGTTTCAGCGCAATCGCGGAAGTAGTCGACGGAAATATCGAGGCCGACGGCCGAAACGCCGCCGCAGGTGAGGCCGGTGGTGCGGCCGCTTTTGGCGATGCGCAGATCGAGACTAGCTGTTTCGCCTTTGCCGCCGGTGGAAGAGATTCCGGGAGGCGCAGCCGATAAGGTTCCGTCGGCCTGGCGCGTGCCTAATTCGAGAATGCTGCCGGAAGGGTCGACCGCATGGGAATCGACCTGGGCGATCGCCGCGTCGGCGTTGGTTTGGCCTGAGCCCAGGGAGAGCCATCCAGTCAAGGCTCCGACAGGAACGGTGCCCGCGCCGTCGCCGCTCGGGGTGCAGTTGTTGTCGATGAGGCCGGGCTGGACAATGGCATCGCCCACGCCGGCCTGATCGCTGCGGGCAAGGACGTGGTTGTTGCTCAGGAGATATTGGCGGCCGCTCGCATCCTGAATGAGAGAGCCGAGGGTTCCGCTGCAACAGTCGACGACGGTATTGCCGGTCAGGTCGAAGTCGTTGTTGTTTCCGCCGGAACTGCCCAGCATGGCCGGGCCCGGAAACTCGCCCTGGTGGCCCGCAGGATTGCTCGCGACCCCGGCGGTGTTGAGCAGAACTTCAAGATGGGTCTTGCTGGCTGCGCCTGCCATTGCTACGAGGAAGGTGACGCCGGTGGATGAAATCGCCGCGGGTGCGGTGTAGGTGACCGTGCATTGGGTGAAGGCTTTCTCGGAGCGCTCGCAGTTCGGGGTGCTCAAAGTGCCCTGTCCGCCGCTCTCGCCGGTGGGAGTGTCAGCGAGGGCAAACGAAATACCTCCGGTGCCGCCTGCCTCAGCCAGATAGCCGGTGACGGTGATCGCGCCGTTGGTTCCCAAAGCAACATTTTCGGGCGTCAATGGCTGCAAGAACCCGGGCGTGACGGTGAGCAGCGACGACGCTTTCACAGCGGGATTGCCGACCAGAGAGGCGGTGACCATCACCTGCACACGATCGGCTGTGAGGTAGCTCGGCGGGGTGTATTGGCCGGTCGAGGTGATGGTGCCGGGACCTGCGACTCGGTCGCCGCCGGAGACGGACCAGGCGACCGGCGCTGCGCCGCCGTCCGAGGAGGTCGCCGTGAATTGATCGATGGGGCTGCCGTGGGCGTTGTGCGTATTGCATCCAGTGCAGTTGGTATCGATGACGGCCGATCCCGGCGAGAGGGAGAAATAAGCGTTCGTTGAACGAGCGGTGACGGGGCCCGCACCACAGCCCGCGAGGACGGCGAGCAAGCAAGTGAGAAGTGCCGGAAGGAGTCCGCTTCGGAGGATGCGCACACTCCTGCTCCTGGGGTTCGCGTCCGAAACTGACGTGACCGGCAAATTTTGCATACACAACGCCCAGAGTTCGGCTTGGAGTGAGCGCGAAAATCTCTCTGGATTCAGGGTAAATGATTCGACGGGAAACCTCTCGTGAAAAGGGGGTGAAGCCGGCAAATGGCGAGCGCAACAGGCACTTGCTACACCGAGGTAATTGGCGGCAGGCGGGAACGCAGCCGATGGAAATCATCATGAGGCCGCGCAACGGGCCGGCGATCGGGCCTGGGGAGGGCATCTTCTAACACCTTCCGGGCAGGCAAAGCTCACACAATCGTCATGGAGTGTTGCGTTGCACGCCCATCTCGCGAGTTTCAAAGGACATCTACCCCGTTTAGGTGATTGAGGCGGGAAGAATTGCGGTGCTACAACACAATCAATCGCCGATGCAATAGACCTGAAGCTTACCCCCGTTTGGATACCGGACTGTTCAGGGAGGAACGAATGCAAGAGCACGAATCCAATTCCGCGAACGACGGGCCCGAACCAACGAGGCACCAGGGCGGAAACATCATCTCAGGGTTCCTGCGGTCTTTCGCGAAGCCGAAGGAGCCGGTTCATGTCGATGGCTATATGAAGAAGGGCCAGTCGGAAGATTTCGTGATGTTCAGCGAATCGCCTCGATCGGCCACGTGGTCAGAGATTGCAGTGCGCAACGTTCGCGAACTTGAGTATTTCGGACGCGAATTCATTCCGGACGGTGTGTGCGCCAAGGTTCGGTTGACCCTTTAGATAAATTAGACGCGGTACCACCTTATCTATAAAGAGGCGGGCAAAGACATAGCTTAGATTGGTTGTCTTGTTAGCGAGAGCCGGCGGTTGTTCCAGTAGTACCTGGAATGGCGGCCGGAATTTTTTTTAACCCTGGTTGATGGTCACCACGACCTTACCGAAATGGCTCGCATTTTCCATCCGGTGCAGCACTTCGCGCGACTGTGTCCAGGGCACACTTTCCAACACCGGCTTCAATTCCGCGAGGGCAATCGCCGCATTCATCTCTTCGAAGTCGCTTCGGGATCCAACGTAAATGCCGCGAATGTGGGCCTGCTTGTGCAGGACCAGGGGGACGGGGAACGGCTCCGCGGCGCCGGTCAGCACACCGATCTGGGCGATGGTTCCACCGATGCGGAGGGCGCGAAGAGAACGGGGCAATGTGCCGACGCCGCCCACTTCGATGACGAGGTCGACACCGTCGCCACCGGTCTGATCGATGGCCCAGCGATCCCATTCGGGATTTTCTTTGTAGTTCAGCGCCGCGGAGAGCCCCATCGCATGTGCGCGCGCCAATTTTTCGGCGCTTCCGGAAATGCCGAGCACGCGCACTCCCATCATGCGCGCAAACTGGAGGGCGAAGATGGAGACGCCGCCGGTTCCCTGGACGAGGACGGTTGAACCAGGTTTGAGTTGTCCCGCGGCCAGGCCGTTCCATGCTGTGACCGCAGCACATGGAAGGGTTGCTGCTTCTTCGAAACTCAAATGGGCCGGCACAGGAACGAGGCCCGTCTCTTTGAGGACCACAAACTCGGCCAACATGCCGTCGATGTCTCCGCCGAGCGCGCCTTTGATTTTGGCGGCAGTGGCGGGACCATCGAGCCAGTTCTGCATGAAGATGCCGGCAACGCGATCGCCGATCTTGAAGCGGCGAACGCCCTCGCCGATTGCGGCTACTTCACCTGCGCCGTCAGAGCAGGGGATGCGCGGCAGCTTCAATTTTGGGTTGTAGAGGCCTTTGACCATCATCAGATCGCGATAATTGAAGGAAACCGCGCGGACGTTGAGGAGAACTTCACCGGGACCCGGCTGCGGCGCGGGCCGCTCAACAAACTGCAAGGAATCAATGCCGAATGATGGGATTTGCCAGATTTTCATACAAAAAGCCTCATGGTTACCGCGCAGTGTCAATTCACTGTAAATGGGACGGCGGCAAAAGAAATCGCCGTAAAATGAAGATATGGCTCGTGGATGGGAAAGTAAATCCGTTGAAGAGCAGATAGCGGCTGCTGCGCCAAGTCCGCAAGCACACTCGGGCAACGGTCATATGACCGGGGAGGCCCGCAGGCTTGCCGAAGCGAAGCGCGCTGACAGGGAACGCCAGAGACAGGCGCTCAGCTTGCAGCGTGAGTTGATTCTTTCGCAGAGAACGTCGAATGCGGCGAGGCGCTCGGCGCTCGAAACTGCGCTTGCGCAGATCGAGTCGCAGATCGCGGCGCTGCAATAAGGGCCGGCAACCGCAACCTGCAGGGTGGCGCTACTCGTCGCGTGAAAACAGCAGCGAGTTTGCCTGCTGCACCGGCGTCAGGGTGACGCGCGCAATGTTGACATGCGCCGGCCGCGTGGCGGCCCAGACAATCACGTCGGCGATATCTTCCGCAGTCAGCGGTTTCACTCCCTTATAGACTTTGGCGGCGCGCTCGGCGTCGCCACGAAAGCGAACCAGGCTGAAGTCTGTTTCGACCATGCCGGGATCGACGCTGGTGACGCGCACCGGTGTTCCGAGCACGTCCTGGCGGAGGCCATCGTTGATGGATTTCTCCGCAGCCTTGGTAGCACAGTAGACCGCGCCCTTGGGATAGGTAATTTCGCCGGCGGTCGAGCCCAGATTGATGATGTGGCCGTGCCCGCGCACTACCATTCCCGGCACCACGGCCCGCGTGACATAGAGCAGGCCCTTGACGTTGGTGTCGATCATCTCTTCCCAGTCTTCAATGCGGCCCATGTAGAGCTTGTCGAGGCCGCGGCTGAGACCAGCGTTATTGACCAGGATGTCAATTTCGGCCCAGGCGGCGGGAAGATCGTCGATAGCCTGCTGGACAGCGCGGTGGTCGCGCACGTCGAGGTCGATGGAATGAACAGCTTCTGCTCCGCGCTCGTGCGCAAGCGAGGCGACCTCGGCGAGCTTTCCAGCGCGACGGGCGGCGAGCAGAAGGCGCACTCCTTCCGCGGCAAAGGCAAGCGCCGTGGCCGCACCGATTCCTGAACTGGCTCCGGTGATGAAGACGATTTTTCCCTTCAGGCTCATGGAATCATCCTATCGAATGCGCGTGGCGGGTTTGGTGACGGCGATTACGCACGGGCGTGCGCTGAGTATTATGGGTTGCGCTTCGATGATCCGCGACGCTGGGCCATGCGGTACTGGCCGACGGCCCAGTCTTCGTCGCTGAGTCCGATTGCCTTGGCTTCTTCAAAGATGGCCGCCATCTCATCGGCCAGGCTGAGCGTGGTTTGGCGCGCCGCCGCAGCTTCGCGCAAAAGGCGGTTATCTTTCGCGCCGAGCGCGATGGTTGCGCCGGGGTGCTGGGGCGGATGGAGCATGACGTTTCCGTAGGCCGTGTAAAACGGCGACTGGAAAAGCGCGCTGTTGACGGCTTCAAGAAATGTGCCGGGCGGGATTCCCTGCGATTCGGCGTATACAAATGCTTCTCCGAGTGAATGGATCATTGCGCTGATGAGGAAGTTGCCGCCAAGCTTGAGTGCGTGTGCCTGGCGCGGCTCGGTTCCCACGACTGAGATGCCGCGCGAGAGCGGTTCGAGCAGAGGGCGCGCGCGCTCGATGTCCTCTGGAGCGCCGGCTGCCGCGATCCAGAGCTTGCCCTGCTCGGCAATGTTGGGACGGCCAAAGACCGGCGCAGCGAGATAGCGCTGCCCGCGCCTGCCGTGCTCCATGGTGAGACGCTCGCTCATGGCGACGCTGATGGTGCTGCAGCAAATGTGAAGGGCTCCGGGCTCGAGTGCATCGAGCAAGCCGTTGGCGCCGAAGAGCACATCTTCATACGCCATATCGTCAAAGAGCATGGTGATGACGGCGTCGGCACCCAGCTCGGCTTCTGCCGGAGTTCCTGCAGCGATTGCGCCTTCGCGGATTACGGGCTCGGTGCGTCCCTCGGTGCGGTTCCATACGGACAATTCGTGGCCGGCAGCGATCAGACGCAGCGCCATGGGGGTGCCCATCAGGCCGAGGCCGAGAAAACCAACTCTCATCGGTTGAACTCCTCAGTAGCATGATGGCACGCGGAAGACGGAAGACAGTTGTCAGCCGTCAGCCGTCAGCCGTCAGCCGTCAGCCGT
>DATGGN010000027.1:0-4588 GCA_035308485.1 Rhizomicrobium sp. | reverse complement strand
CGCGAGGCCCTGAGGTGATCCCGTCAAACTCGCCGAGGTGGGAACGGCGGCGGTGCTCGTCCGGCGCTCCGACTCTCCCAGTCCGTTATCTTCGCCGCGCAACATCTGCGCAGGAGGAAAGCGACCCGCGCTATTTTCCGGTCGTGCGTATGCCGAATGCCTACCCCAAGCGAAGGGAATGCGGCCCATCGTGACGGGCCGCGATAGAAGCGTGCCGTGTTCAGAGAGACATATTCCGATGCGTGCGTCCGCCTTGATCGGCTCCATCGTGCTGCTTACCTGGGCCACATTCACGACCGCCGATGCCGGCGCAGTTGTCCAGGTGATGGTCGTCGGCACCTATCACATGAGCAACCCCCATCACGACATGCACGACGTACAATCCGACGACGTGCTCGCGCCAGGCCGGCAGGCGGAGATCGCCGGGATCGTGAACGGGATCGCGCGTTTCCGGCCGACGGTCGTCGACGTGGAGTGGCCTCGCGACGTGGCCGACAAGCGCTACGCAGCGTATCTATCCGGCGCGCTGGCGCCCTCGCGCGATGAATCGGTCCAGCTCGGCTTCCGGCTGGCGAAGCAGATGGGACTCCCGCGCGTGAACGGCATCGACGTCGATGGTGATTTTCCGTACGAACCGGTGGAGAATTACGCAAAAGCGCACGGGAAGATGCCGCTCCTTCAGGCAGCGGATGACCGGATAGCAGCCGAGGTCGCGCATTATAACGGCCTGCTGGCACACGGATCGATCGCCGACGTGCTGCGCGCGATGAACGAGCCAGAGTCCGCGTCGCGCGACAACGATTTCTACCGCACGACTCTGAAAATCGGTGACAACGCGAATCAACCCGGCGCCGATCTTTTGGCAGCCTGGTACAAACGAAATTTCTATATCTGCGCAAACCTCGTGCAGAAGACGTCACCCGGCGATCGGGTGGTCGTGTTTTACGGTTCCGGGCACCTGTTCCTGTTACGCCAGTGCGTCAGCGAAACGCCGGGCTTCCGTCTCGTCGAAGCAAACGCCTGGCTCCCCAGATAAAGCCGTCGCGCAGCAGGCCTGTCGCGATAAGCCCGCACATCCGGATCGCGGCGATGGCGCCGATGCGGTGCGGTACAGGAGTATCGGACACCAGAACCGGAGGCGAAAAAAGCGGGCGGTAGCGGCAATCGAAATAGTCCGTCGAAACGCGCTCATTCGAGTCGCGGTAGGCATCTTCGATCCGCGTTGCGAGCTGATGCGGGATCGTGAATCTTGTTCCCCCGCGGCGACGCTGCAGAACGCGCACTATACGGTTGCGGAAGGACTGTACACGTCCGGCGGGATCGTAAGGCAGCCGGCAATTCAGCGTGCGCAGGAAGGCGAGAGACTCCGCATCGAGCGACGGATTTGCCCGCGCCGGCATCTGCAATCCGCGCGTGTCGAGTCCCGTTACCTGGGCGAAGTCCGCAATCAGGTCGCCCGCCGGAAAGTCGCCCGGCTCGAAGCGGCGCACGACCAGGTTCTGTTTCCCGAACACGTCGGACCAGCGGTCGAGAAGAAGCGCGTAATCGGCAATCGGCAGCGGGCCGGGAAAATCCAAATCTCGCGTACCGCCTTCCCAGATCACGTTGGTGTGGCGGCTCGCAAAAAAATCCGCCTGATTGCGCAGGTAGACAATGACTTTGGTGGTCCGTGCCAGCCGATCACAGAGCGCCTTCAGCCTCGCGACCCCCGCCGGCAGGCGCAGTCGCGTGGCCAGGCGTTCGTTCGAAAGCACCAGCGTTGAGGCTCCACTCGCGGCAATTTCTGCGTCGAGCGACCGGATAACCTGCCGGCGAAAAGCGTCGAGGGATATGCGTTTTCCCACCCCCGCAATCCGGCGCGCGTTGTCGTTCCGTCCGTCGTCGAGGCCGTAGGCGAGCAGGCTGTGATGCGCGAGCAAGCCGGGCGTCTCGGGATAAAGCCAGCCGTGGGCGAGAAGTGCCGCCCGGTTCTGCGCAAAGAAAGTCTGGACCGATGTGCTGCCGGTTTTTTCAGTACCGATATGCAACCAGCATTGCGCAAGCATTTACGGAAAGGGTGTGCCTGTGGCCGCCCGAACGGGGCGCCCGCATCCCGGGCGCTCCCGTTCAAGATTACGCCTTATCGGTAGCACCAGTGACGGCCGCAGCGCCAGCGCGATCGCCAATAGCGGTCGTGCCAATAGTAGTTGTAATAGCCGCCATGCCAGCGGTACCGCCAGCAGGCATGATGCCAGCCGCACCAGTGGCCGGGGTGTACACCAACGCGAACCACAACCGCCGGAGACGGCGTTGTTGCCGAAACCAGCGGCACCGCAGCGAGCGCCACGGCCAGCAATAGCGTTTTCAACTTCATGGCTCCCTCATTCCTTTTTTTGGAACGACTACGACGCAACGACCCGATATTGGCAGCGGCGACCGGGATAGACAAATGTTATTTGCATCGGCGACAGGTGCGATGACAGAACCTAGTCCTCTTCCGTTTCGCTGAGCGCCACCTCGTGACCCCACAGGCGCTCGAGATGCGCGACCACGAGCTCGCGTGTCGGCTCGTGCAGAGGAACTCCATCGTGCATCTTGTGCTCGAGGTGAAGCTTGCGGTCGCCCTGCAGGTTCGCACCGATGATCTGGATGTTGGCGTCGGCAGCGCCGACATCGTATTGCCGCGCAAGGGCGCTGCGCACGCGCCGATAACCCTGCTCGTCGTGGATGGCCTGGACACGGTAATTGGCGGCGTCCGAGCGATCGTGAAGCATGAACAGGCGAAAGTCGCGTATCAGTTTCGGGCTCATGAACTGTTCTATGAAGCTCTCGTCGCGATAGTTGACCCAGGCGTAGCGGAGCACCGCCATATAGTCGCCGGATCCTGCGAAGTCCGGAAACCATTCGCGATCCTCGTCCGTCGGATCTTCGCAGATGCGCTTCACGTCGGCCATGATGCCGTAACCAAGCGCATAGGGATTGAATCCGCCGAACCGACGGTCGTCGAAATCCGGCTGGAACACAACGCTCGTGTGGCTGTGCAGGAATTCGAGCAAGGAACCCTCGGTGATGAGGCCCTGGTCATAGAGCATGTTCATGATCGTGTGATGCACGAAGGTGGCGCAGCCCTCGTTCATCACCTTTGTCTGCCGCTGGGGGTAAAAATACTGCGCGAGGCTGCGCACGATCCGGAGAAGCTCGCGCTGCCACGGCCGCAGAACCGGCGAATATTTCTCCAAGAAATAAAGGACGTTCTCCTCCGGCAGCTTCATTTCGCTGCCGAAGTCTTCCTCGGGATCGATCGTCGGCGGCGCGGGCGGTGGCTCGATGCCGGCGGGTAGAGTTCGCCAAAGCTCGTTGCGCGACTCCTCTTCATATTCCATGCGGCGTCGACGCTTCTCGAGCGTCCTTTCCTTCGAGGGCTTTGGCGGTCGGCGGTAACGGAAGACGCCCTGCTCCATGAGCGCGTGCGCCGAATCGAGCACGGCCTCGACATCGTCGCGACCGTGCCGATCCTCGCAGGCGGCGATGTAGCGTTTGGAAAATGCGAGATAGTCCAGAATACCTTCGGCGTTCGTCCACTGCCGGAACAGGTAATTGTTCTTGAAGAAATGGTTGTGGCCGAAGGCCGCGTGCGCGATGACCAGCGCCTGCATGGTCATGCTGTTCTCTTCCAGCAGGTAGGAAATGCACGGGCTGGAATTGATCACGATCTCGTAGGCGAGCCCGGAATAGCCGCCGCGATACAGCTGCTCTTCGCGTGCAAACAGCTTGCCGAACGACCAGTGGTGATACATGAGCGGCATGCCGAGCGACGAATAGGCATCGAGCATCTGCTCCGACGAAATGACCTCGATCTGGTTCGGATAGACCTCGAGTTTGAGCTCGTCGAGCGCAATTCCCTCGATCGCGCGATAGACGCGATCGAGCGCGGCAAAGCTCCACTCGGCTTCGGTGAAAAGCGGAGTCGCCATCAGACGGGCTCGGATTTCTTGAACAGTTCGCGAAACACCGGAAAGATATCGGCGGGCTTCGCGATGCGCTTGGTCGCAAAATTCGGCCAGAGCGATGCTGCTGTACGGTAGGCCCGCCAAAGCTCCGCGCCCGAATCCTCGTTCGCGAACACCTCCATCTCGCGCTCATCCAGTATCTCGATATAGGCGTAGTACTGGCAGAGTGGCATGATCTGTTCGTTCAATATCTCCACGCAATGCCTTGCGTCGCCGGATTGCGTGTAGCCATCCGACGCCTGCGCCGCGTAGATGTTCCAGTCGGCGGTTACATAGCGCTGCCGCTGGATCTCCAGCATCTTTTCCAGCGCCGTGGAGACGATCGTGCCGCCGGACTGTCGCGAGTAGAAGAATTCCTGTTCGTCCACTTCCTGTGCATCGTGGGTGTGGCGGATGAAGACGATGTCGACGCGCTCGTAGCGGCGCTTCAGAAACAGGTGCAGCAGCATATAGAAGCGCTTGGCCAGATCCTTTTCGCGCTCGCCCATCGAGCCGGAGACGTCCATCAGGCAGAACATCACCGCCTGGCTCGTCGGAATAGGCTGCTCGGTGAAGGCGTTGAAGCGAACATCGACCGGATCGATGTAGGCGATCCATTT
>DATGGN010000026.1:0-15366 GCA_035308485.1 Rhizomicrobium sp. | reverse complement strand
GGAAAGATTGCTGAACTGCAGACGGCCTTTGTCGTTGCAGGTGAAGTCGCCGCCGCTGCCGCCATCGTTCGTGGTGAGCGAGACCCCACCTCCACCGGCGACAGTCACTTTGCGGTTGACTTCGATCGAACGGAACGCGTCGAGGGTGAGCGTCGTCGCGGCCGACCACTGGAACGGTGCATCAACCCTGATATTCCTTGCCTGTACGCCGGGCCCGGTGGTCGTGATCTTCACCCTGCCCGAAGCGAGCATCGCTTCGAGGTCGTGTACGTTGAGGATGGCTTCAGCTGTGGTCGGCACGCACACCCCGCCGGAGCATGTCATGTTGGCAGTTGCGCTGCTGGAAATAGTCACATCGGCCTGCGACGGGGACGCCGTCACGGAAAGCACAAGAGGAGTCAGACAGAATAGAACCGAAGATCGCATGGCCACGCCCCAAATTACCGGCGCGTAATGTACGAATCATTCCTTAACGAAATCTGTAGCCCGACAATTGCCTCCCCGCACATGCAAACACCACTCCCGTCCATGGTCGAGACTTTCGCACCGCCGGTTGCGAGCATGTTTTCAAGGTCCAGCACATTGAGAACCGCCTCAGGCGCGGTGGGGACGCACGCATTGGCATAGCAGTTCATGTTCTGCGTGGCCGCGCTGGAAATCACCACGCTCGCAGCGGCGGGCACAGCACAAGCGCCGAGCGTCGCCAAAGACAGGGATATGTATCGCAAGGATCGCATCGGCACGCCCCCCAAAGGGAATTCGGCGCAAACCCTACCGAGCGATTGTTAACGAAATCCCGCCGGCGTCGGCGATTACTTCGGCAGAAGCGAGAGATACGCCTCCGCTTCCTTGAGCGCCCGCGCGAAGGAAGGGCGAGATTTCAGCCGGGCGAGATAGGCGGCCGCGTGCGGGAAATCTTCGCCCAGCGGTACAGCCATGTTCGCATAATTGAGCGCCGGCGCCGCGGCGCAATCGGCCATGCTGAACCGATCGCCCAATGCCCAGGTCTTCGCCGCCATTGCGCCGTCGATGACGCGATAGCCCGTCGCAAGCGCTTCCTTTGCCTGCTCGACGCCAAAGGCGTCGTTTGCGCCGGCGGGGCGTAGCCGGTCGGTAAAGATTTTCTGCATCGGCACGTTGACGTGCAGGTCGAAGAAACGGTCGCGCAGCCGCATCTGGCGCGCAAGCTCCGGATCTTTCGGTACAAGTTCGACCGGTCCAGGATAATGCTCGGCCAGATATTCGATGATGATGCTGGTTTCCGGCACCGTCCGGTCGCGCGCCTCGTCGCGCAACACCGGAAACTTTCCGATGGGCCAGATTTTCTTCAACGCCGCGATGGCCGCCGTATCGCCGGCGGGGAGGATTTCCGGTTCGAACGGAGTGCCGTTCTCGTACAGTGCCATCAGCACCTTCTGGCTGAATGACGACAGCGGGTGAAAATAAAGCCGGAGTGTCATGGGGTCCTATTCACGCCTCGCGTACACTCGACCGCCGAAGCTTCAGCAAAGGCGGCAAGGGGAGAGGGAAAATCTCCGCCGGATCCGTACGTGTTTCGACGACCGAAACCCTCTCCCCTTGAGGGAGAAGGTGCCCAGCCTTTCAGTCGCGAAGCGATTGAATGAGCGCTACAGCTGACCGCGGATGACGACGATCGCCGTCTCGAGATCGCGCAGGACCTGGCTGGTCTTGTCGGGCGCGATGACAAAGCCCTTGCCTCCGCCGACCGACACGTGGAAGCCGTCACTGCCTTTCTTCACCTCGACGGTCCCGAGCGAGCAGAGGCGGGACGGCTTACCCCTTTCCTCCTTGCTCTTGTGTGCTTCCTGGCGCTTGGCCTGCTTCTCGGCCTTGCGTTCCTTCCTTTTTTCTCTGCCGGCGGCTCGCGCCGCTTTGTCCTTTTTGTCCTTCTTGCCCTGTGCGTCCTGGGTAGCCATGACATCCTCGCGTGGATCCGGTTTGGAAGCGCTTTTAGTCAGCTTTTGAAAAAGACTCAATGTTTTTGCCGCCATGTGCCCCTGCCTTCCTCAATCGGACGGTTCGTTATCGACGAGCCGAATGTGCAATTCCTTGAGTTGACGCGGCGAGACCCGGGAAGGCGCCCCCATCATCAGGTCCTCGGCGCGCTGGTTCATCGGAAACAGGGTCACTTCGCGCAGGTTATCTTCGCCCGCGATCATCATGACAATGCGGTCGATGCCCGGCGCCGTGCCGCCGTGTGGCGGTGCGCCGTAGCGAAGCGCGCTCAACATCCCCGAGAATTTCCGCTCCGTCTCGTCACGCGTATAGCCTGCAATCTCGAACGCTTTCAACATCACGTCGGGATCATGGTTACGGATGGCGCCTGACGACAACTCGACACCGTTGCAGACGATGTCGTACTGGAAGGCCTTTGTCGTCACAATTGTTTCACGATCCGATGGATCGAGCGCGAGGAAGCGCGCGCGGTCGAAATTCGGCATCGAGAACGGGTTGTGCGAAAAATCGATTCGTCTCTCCGTCTCGTTCCACTCGTACATAGGAAAGTCGACGATCCAGCAGAATTCGAAGCGGCCTTCGCGGATGAGGCCGAGGTCGCGCCCGAGCCGCGTACGCGCTGCGCCGGCGACAAGGGCGGCGCGTCCGGCCGTGTCCGCCGCAAAGAAAATCGCATCGCCCGCGCGGGCTCCTGCACGGGCCGCAATGTCGCTCAGCGCCTCGGGCGGAACGAATTTGGCAATGCCGCCCTTCCCTGCAATTCCATCGCCCGCCTGTTCAAGCACGATGTACGCAAGGCCGACGGCGCCCAGTTCGGTGCGCGCCCATTCATTCAGCCTGTCAAACCAGGAGCGTGGCTGCGCCCCCGCTCCCGGCGCCGGGATCGCCCGTACGGTCCTGTTCTTGAATGCCTTGAATTCGACATCGGCCCGGTTGAAGACATCGCCGACGTCTGCGATGAGGAGGGGGTTGCGCAGATCCGGTTTGTCGGTGCCGTATTTGAGCATCGCCTCGTCGTAGGAAATGCGTTTGAATGGCGCCGGCGAAACGTACCGGCCGTTCGCAAACTCCTCGAAGACGCCAGCAAGCACCGGCTCGACCGCGGCGAACACATCTTCCTGCGTCACGAAGCTCATTTCGAGGTCGAGCTGGTAGAATTCGCCCGGGCTTCTGTCGGCACGCGCGTCCTCGTCGCGGAAACAGGGCGCGATCTGGAAATAGCGGTCGAAGCCCGCGATCATCACCAGCTGCTTGAACTGCTGCGGCGCCTGCGGCAGCGCATAGAACTTCCCGGGATGCAGCCGCGAGGGCACAAGAAAATCGCGCGCGCCCTCCGGCGATGACGCGGTCAGGATCGGCGTCTGGAATTCGGTGAATCCGCCTGCGATCATTCGCCTGCGGATGGATTGGATCACATTCGAACGCAGTGTGATGTTTCTGTGCAGATGCTCGCGCCGGAGGTCGAGAAAACGGTATTTGAGCCGCACCTCTTCGGGATATTCCGCCTCGGTGAATACCGGGAAGGGCAATTCCTGCGCGCTCGAGAGGACCTGGAATTCCTCGATCCGCACCTCGACCTCTCCCGTCGCCATGTCGCGGTTGACCGTTTCCGGCGTGCGCGCGACGACCGGACCCGTCACGCTGACCACCCATTCCGAGCGGGCCCTGTCGGCCTCGGCGAACATGGGCGAGTCCGGCTCGATGACGGCCTGCGTGATGCCGTAGTGGTCCCGGAGGTCGAGAAACAGGAGCCCACCGTGGTCGCGCCGGCGGTTCACCCACCCCGAAAGGCGCACGCGCTTACCCACATCGCCAAGGCGGAGCGAGCCGCAGGTGTGGGTGCGATAGGCATGCATGGCCGGATACCAAGGGAAAGCGGGGCTATGTGGCCGCTAAACGCCCCATGGTCAAGCAGCGCCTCCTCGGGGCAAAGGCCGCATTTGCGGCCCCGCTCCGCCCTGCTATGCACGGACAGTCCGGCCAGAGAACGACCGGTGACATGCAAAGAAGAGCGGATGACACCAACGCCACCGGCATTTCCGATTGTCGATACCACCGAGGGATTGAAGGCGCTCGCGGCCGAATTGAAGGCGGCGCCCTACATCGCCCTCGACACCGAATTCATGCGCGACCAGACCTACTGGCCGAAGCTCTGCCTCATGCAGGTCGCAGCGCCCGGTATCGAGGCGATCGTCGATCCCATGGCCGACGGTCTCGACCTTTCGCCGTTCTACAAACTTCTTGGCGCGCCGGTCTTGAAGGTGCTGCACGCGTCAAGACAGGACATCGAGATTTTCTGTACGCAGGGCGGGGTCATTCCGCACCCGCTGTTCGACACCCAGATCGCCGCCATGGTCTGCGGCTTCGGCGAATCCGCCTCCTATGAGACGCTCGCGCGCCGCCTCGCCCATGTGGAGATCGACAAATCGGCGCGTTTCACCGACTGGAGCCGCCGGCCGCTCACCAGGCGCCAGCTCGAATACGCTCTCGCCGACGTGACTCATCTGCGCGTGGTGTACGAAGCGCTGGCGAAGCAGCTCGAGCGCACCGGTCGCGCCGGCTGGGTGGAAGAGGAAATCGCGGCGCTGCAGGACCCGTCACTGTACAAAGCCGATCCGGCCATGGCATGGAAGCGATTGAAGCCGCGCACCGCCAACAAACGCTTTCTCGCCGTGCTCGCCGCGGTGGCCCAATGGCGCGAACAGGAAGCGCAGGCGCGCGACCAGCCCCGCAACCGCATCCTGAAGGACGAGGCACTGCTCGAAATCGCCTCACATCCGCCCGAGACGGCACAGGCGCTCGAGCACATCCGTGCGGTACCGAAAGGGTTTGCCGCCTCGCGGATGGGCAAGGCGTTGATGGCAGCGATCGCGAAGGGCCGCGAAGCCGAAGCACCGCCAGGCTGGCAGGCCGAACGCACGCGTCGCAAACGCGAGCCCTCCCCTTCCGCCATCGATCTCCTGAAGACGCTGCTCCGTCAGCGCGCGGAAGCCGCGGGCGTCGCCGCGCGGCTCATCGCCAACACCGAGGATATCGAGAAGATCGCCGCGCATGAAGACGAGGATGTACCGGCGCTGCACGGCTGGCGCGCGGAAGTGTTCGGCAACGACGCCATCGCACTTCGGGAGGGCCGCCTCGGGCTCGCCCTCCACGACGGCGACGCCGTACTGGTGAAACTGGACGGCGGAAAGAAGTAACGTGATCAAGTCAGGCACGTTTCCGGAGCAGGAAGACCGGGCACATCCCCGGCGCGCGGACAACCACTGACGCACGACCAACCACTTTGGTTGCCATTGTCATAGTACCCGCCGGTGCTGTCGCTGGAATGGTCATTTTTTGCGCACGCACCATCGGCCCCGATCGAGCTCCAACGGTACCGCCGCAGCGTTTGTTCCCGCAGCCGGAGAATACCCGAGGGGTTTAGAATAAAGACTGCACTTAGCCTTTGTGCACAGACACCAGCAAATATTGCTCTCGATGGAAAAATGTATCGAAGGGCAGGAACACGGCGCGGTTTCCCGAAATGCAAAATAAATTCCTGCGTCGCAAGGAGGCGGGCGTTGGAACCATCCGGCGCCCAAATTCATAATCAGTTAACGAACGTACGGCGGGACGAAGACAGCAAGGCGTCCCAAGAGGAGGCTATGCAGGGCGTCCCAAGAGGAGGCTATAGGGTGGAACGACCAGCACATGTCATTGCGCAGCAGAGCCAGGCCCAGTCGAAGGTCGTGGCGCTCACGGGTTCTTTGATGCTCGTGGCAGCAGCGGTCTTTGTGATCGCGACCGGTCTCACCTTCTCGGGTGCTCGCCTGATTCCTCATATCGTCCAGGCGGAAGTCCTCAAGACGACGCCCCCGCCGAAGGTACAGCCCATCGTGCAGCCGCCGCAGCTCGTGAAACCCACGGTCGCGAGTGTGCCACCGCCGCAGATCGAGATTCAGACACCGCAGCCACCGCCCCAGATCACGGTCGCGAAAATGCCCCCGCACCCGGTCGTGCAGCCGCCCGTACAGACCGCAGCCGTAGCGCCGCCAGCCCCCCCAAAACCGCAAGGTATCTCCGCCCCTGTCTCGATCGGTGCGTCGCACAGCTGCATGAACGAGTATCCCGCGGCAGCCCAGCGCCTCAATCAGGAAGGCACGACCAGCGTAAGGTTCACGGTCAATACCGACGGCAGCGTGTCGAACGTGCAGGTCGTGGGATCGAGCGGCCACGATATGCTCGATAGCGCGGCCATCCGTTGCGCCCAGAACTGGCGGTACAAGCCCGCCATGCAGAACGGCCAGCCCGTGGCAGCGCCATGGACGACAAACGTCCAGTGGAAGCTGCAGAACGGCGGTTCGTCGGCGATGTAACAAAGCGAGCGTCAGCCAAGGCGTGAGGCTCGCATTGCGTGACGATCGTCTGCTCCCAATGAGAGCAGCTAAGCCGCGTGCAACGCGGTGAAGCGGATGAGGCGTCATGCGTCGCAGGAACTAAACCGCGTTGTCTTCGCCCTCGCCCGGGTCGCTTTCCTCGAGCGGATCTTCGTCGGGCGCAAGGTTTTCTGACGGTGCAGGAATGTCCAATCCCGAGGCCGGCAATGCATCGAGGAAGCCGGCCGCCTTCAGTTCGTCGGCGCCGGGAAGATCGCCGACGCTTTCGAGTCCGAAATGTACAAGGAACGCTTCGGTCGTGCCGTAGGTGACCGGCCGTCCGACGGTGCGCTTGCGGCCGCGGATCTTTACCCAGCCCACTTCCATCAGTGCATCGATGGTGCCTTTCGACAGCGCCACGCCGCGGATGTCCTCGATCTGCGCGCGCGTGACGGGCTGGTGATAGGCAACGATGGCAAGCGTCTCGATCGCGGCGCGCGAGAGCCGCCTCTGTTCCGGTTTTTCCCGGCGCAGAAGGAAGCTCAGATCCGGCGCGGTGCGGAATTGCCATTTCCCGGCAACCTTCACGAGGTTCACGCCACGCGCGCGGTAGATTTCCTGCAATTCCGCAAGCAGCGCCGCAACGCTCGTACCCTGCGGCAGCAAGCGGCCGAGCGCCGCTTCGTCCAGCGGCTCGGAGGCGGCAAACAGGATCGCTTCGAGCATGCGCAAATGCTCGGCGTCGAGCCGCGGCGCAACCTCTTCCGGCCCTGCGTGTTCCTCGATTTCTCCCTTCGCCATGATATCCGCCAGTCGGACCACCTGATTCATCACACCATCTCCGTATCCTCTCGCACACCGCGATCCCGCACGTAAATTTCGTCGAAGGGCCTGAGCTGCCTAAGCTCGATCCTCCCGTCGCGCGCCAGTTCGAGGCAGGCGAGCAGCGTGCTGGCCATGCCCGAGCGCCGCCGCACGCCACTCGACCATTCCGGCGGCAACAGCCGCGCGAGCGCACTCCAGTTGCCGATGCGCCCGAGCATGCGCTCGAGGCGCTCCCGCGCCTCCTCGATCAGAAGCACCGGCGCATGTCCGGGCTTGTAGGCCCGCACGGCGACGCTCTTCAGCCGTTCGCGCGAGTAGGCGGTCAGAAGATCGTAAAGTGAGTCGATCTGTTCCTGAACCCTCACCACCTCGACCGGTTCGGGCATGCCGCGCGCAAAGATCTCGCGCCCCAGGTGATTGCCCGCCATGAGCCGCGCGCCCGCTTCGCGGATGGCGTGCAGCCGCTGCAGTCTCAGCCGCAAAAGTTCGGCCATCTGGTCGGCCGGCGTTTCGCCTTCTGGCGCCGCCTGCGGCAGAAGCAGCCGCGATTTCAGATAGGCGAGCCACGCCGCCATCACCAGATAATCGGCCGCAAGCTCGAGATTGCGCGAGCGCGCCGACTCGACGAAGGCGAGATATTGCTCGGCCAGCTCGAGCACCGAGATTTTCGCGAGATCGACTTTCTGGTTGCGCGCAAGCGACAGGAGAAGATCGAGCGGCCCTTCGAAGCCATCGACCGCGACGACCAGCGCCTCGTCGGGCGAGGCGGCGCCCTCGATCTCGACAAAAGTATCGTCGAAATCGCTCATGTTGTACCGTTCAGAAGCTGTGCGAGCCGCGCTTCGCCGGCTTCGGCATCAAGCGGCTCGGGCGGATTCAAATGCGACAGCGCGGTTTCGCAGCGCTTCAGCCATCCGTCGCAAAGCGGCTTTGCTTCCGAAGCGACCTCGATCATTTCGGCCATGCCGCCATTGCAATGAAGTACGAGATCGCAGCCGGCGAACAGCGCCGCTTTGGTGCGCACGGCAATCGGCCCCTTGAGCGCTCCCATCGAAATGTCGTCGGAGATCAGCGCGCCTTCGAAACCGATTTCGCCGCGGATGACGTCGCGGATCACTTTCGGACTTGTCGTCGCCGGCCGCTGCGGGTCGATGGCATCGAACACAACGTGTGCCGTCATCGCGAGCGGACAATGATTGAGGCTGCGAAAGGTGACAAAATCCGAAGCGCTGAGATCGTCGAGAGACGTCGTTATGCGCGGGAGCGTCTTGTGGGAATCCGCGGTGGCGCGTCCGTGTCCGGGAACGTGCTTCATCACCGGCAGCACGCCGCCGTCCAGCATGCCTTCCATCACCACGCGGCCAAGATCGATCACTACAGCGGGATCGGTGCCGAACGCGCGATCGCCGATCACCGCGTCGGCACCCTCGACCGGCAGGTCGAGCACCGGTGCGCAGTCGACAGTGATGCCGAGTTCCGCCAAATCGTTCGCCATCAGCCGCGCATTCAGATAGGCCGCTTCGCGCGCGAGTTCGGGAGATGTTGCATGCAACGCACCGAACCGTCCGGCGCTCGGCCGTTCGGGCCAATTCGGCGGGCGAAGACGCGCCACACGACCGCCTTCCTGATCGATCAGCACTGGGGCGTTTTTATCCTCGACGCATTCGCGAAGCGAGTGAACAAGGGCCCGCAGCTGGTCACGATCCACGATATTGCGGCCGAAAACGATGAAACCCCACGGCTTCGAGTCGCGAAAAAAGCGGCACTCGTCGGGCGTCAGTTCCGGTCCCAGACAGCCGTAGATCGCGCGCGTACGCATGGTGGGAAACCGCTATTGCGCGAGAAGGCAACTCGCCCCGTCCGCCTTCAATTTCCGGCACGTCTGGAGTGCCGATGACTTGTCCGGGAATGGTCCCATGCGCAGCCGGTACCAGGTGCCCTTCGCTCCCAGTTCAACCTGTTTCACATCGGGCTGGTAAGGCGCTGCCGCGTCGTGTTCGGACTTGAATGCCTGCCATGAGTGGCGCGCCTCCGCGTCCGATTTGTACGAACCGATCTGCAGCAAGATTCCACTCACCGCTGCCGCTTGCGTACTCGTTGCCGCGGAGGCCGAAACCGGAGCAGCTGCGGGCGGAGCAGCCGTGACAGGTGTGTGGGCGGGCGACGCTGGAGCTTTGGCAGCGGGCGGTGCCGGTGCTTTGACCGCCGGCGGCGCCCCTGCTTTGGCGGTCGGCAGTGCCGATGTCCTGGCGGTCGGCGGGGTGGTTGCCGGGGCAGGAGCGAGCGTATCCGGCTCGGTGAGCGGATGTGTCGTCACCGGCGGCGCCGCCGCAGGTTTGCTCAGTTCCGTCGGCGCACGCGTTGCTACCCGCTGCGGCGCCTGTTGAGGAACTGCGGCCTCTGCCCTGGTCGGGGGTGTGATCGATTTCTTGTTGCCCTCCGGCAGCGCAGGCGAGGCCTCGAGTTGGTCGGGGGTAGCGGATTCCATCAGCGTGTTGATTTGCGGTGAAGGACCATCGGGGGCGGCGGCTGTTGGCCGGAGGGCCGGCACCGCATTTGCCGCCTTTGGTTTGGCCGCGCTTGTCTTGGGGGTCTGCTCAGCGGCGCTCGGCGGCTCGTAAATCTTCAGCCCCGTGTACGCGGGCGCGGCGGGTCTGCGCAGTTTCCAGAATTGCTCGGCGGTCAGTTCCCGGGAAACAGACTCCCTGCCCCGCTCGACGCCCTGCGTGTAAGCGAGCCATACGACCCCGGCAAAAGCGGCGAGGACCACAAGCGCGATGACGACGACGAGGGGAAGCCGGGACGGCTCGTGTACCGCGTCCACATTCATGGTCAGGTCGAACCCTTGCAAATCAATTGTCGGCTCGTAGCGCCGCTCGGAACCGGCCATCGCAGCACCCCGAATCTCGCCCGGCCCACGCTAGCACTCCGGCCTGTCTGAATCACCCGCGAGCATCATCAAAGCTCGATTTCGGTCCGGAATATCCGGCGATGTTCCGCAAGCGCGAAACGGTCGGTCATGCCGGCAATGTAATCGCGTACGACCAGTGCCGTCCCATCCTCGCCCGCCCCGTCGGCCGCGCCCTGCCAGTCCGTGGGCATCAGCCCGGGATCGTCGAGCAGTCTTTGATAAAGCCCGGCGACCACCTCTTTTGCAATCGCCGTTCGCGCAACGACGCGTGGATGACGGTACATGTGTTGTTGCAGGAACTCCTTTAATTGCAACAGCTTTTCCGCCATCGCGGAGGAGAGCGACACGATGGCGCCGTCATGGCGGCGAATATCGGCGGGCGTACCGGGACGCGTTCGCGCGAGTCTTCCGCGCGTTTCGGTCAGGAGATCATCGATGAGCGCACTGATCAGCCGATGAACCGTCTCGCCGATAAAGCGGCCAAGCTCGAGCGTTCCGAAGCGCGTCACCACCTCCTTGGCCATCAGACCCACCAGTGGCGCAAGCGCGAGATCGTCCACAGAAAAAAGTCCTGCCCTAAGGGCGTCGTCGATGTCGTGATTCACATAAGCTATGTCATCGGCGATGGCGGCGATCTGCGCTTCCATGGCCGGCCAGTTTTCGAGATCGAGTGTCCATTGCCGATCGAACCCGCCAATCGGACCGGCGAGCGGAACGACGGAGCCCAGACGAAGCAGCGGCCCATTGTGCTTCACCAGCCCTTCCAGAGTCTCCCAGGTCAGGTTCAGCCCGTCGAATGCCGCGTAGCGGTGCTCGAGCGTCGTTAGCAGGCGGAGCGCATGGGCGTTGTGGTCAAAGCCGCCGATGGCGGCGGCCGCAATGTTGAGCGCCTCCTCGCCGGCATGACCGAATGGTGTGTGCCCGAGATCGTGCGCAAGGCTGAGCGCTTCGGCGAGATCCTCATCGACTGCCAGCACACGTGCAATCGACCGGGCGATCTGCGCCACCTCGAGCGAATGGGTCAGCCGCGTGCGGTAATAATCGCCCTCGTGTTGGACGAAGACCTGGGTCTTGTGCTTCAGGCGGCGAAAAGCGGCGGAATGGATGATACGGTCACGGTCGCGCTGGTAACAGCTCCGGGTGGGGCTTTCCGGCTCCGGATAAAGACGCCCCCGGCTCGACTCCGGCCGCGACGCGTAGGAGGCTAGCGACCCCGAGGGTACGAACAGCGGCGGCAGGAGGCGGCCCGGCGGGGCGGTCACGGTCTTTGCTCCGGCGATTCGAAGTCTTACATAAGGTACAGCAACAACCCGGCAGACGACGATGGACATGCACGAACCAGCCCCCTTTACCATGACATCCCGCGCCGCGCACCGCATTGCCGAAATTCTCTCGGCCGAGGGCAGCGAGGCGATGTTGCGCGTGGCAGTCACGGGCGGCGGCTGTTCCGGATTCCAGTACAGTTTTGCGATCGACGAGTCCCGGGCGGATGACGACCTCGTGATCGAGCGGGAAGGCGCGACCGTGCTCGTCGATCCCATGTCGCTCGATTTCCTCAAGGGCGCGGAACTGGATTTCGTCGACGACCTGATCGGCGCCGCCTTCAAGGTCAACAATCCGAACGCCACCTCTTCCTGCGGCTGCGGCACGAGCTTCTCGGTCTGACCACCGGCTTTCGATGCACAGCGACCCGGAACATCATTTGGAGCCGCGGAAGAGCGGCAATCGTCTTTTCGATGTCGCGATCACGATTTGCATCCTGCTCGTTTCCGTTTCGTCCCTGATCATTGCCATCGTGCACAGCCGGACGCTGGAGCGGATGGCCGACGCCAATGTGAAGTTGGTCGAGGCGAATTCCTGGCCCTATCTCGACTACGGCACGGGCAATGTCGGGGGCAACGACGGAACTGCCATCGAGTTGCGCATCACCAACGATGGAGTCGGCCCGGCCAAGATTGAATCGGCGGAATTGAAATGGAATGGCGTGGCGATGCACAACGCCCTCGACTTTCTTCGAGCGTGCTGCGGGTATCGGTACGACAAGTCAAACGGTCTGTGGATCGATCTCATCACGGGTCGCGTGCTGCGTCCCGGAGAAACGATTACGTTCATTACTCTGCCGCGCTCAGCGACCGACGCAGACGCCTGGAACCGGCTCAATCAGGTGCGCCTCAATCGCAGCCTCGCTGTCGATGTTTGTTATTGCTCCGTGTTTGACGAGTGCTGGAACGAAGACGTACTGCAGATGTCGCTGACGCCACGGCGTGTCGATCGCTGTACCACGCCGTCGGTTCCCTACGGTGCGCCGAAATTCCAATGAAACTCGCCACCTGGAACGTGAACTCCATCAAGGCACGTCTGCCCGCCGCCATGGAATGGCTTAAGGAAGCGTCGCCCGACATCGTTTGCCTCCAGGAAACGAAAACAACAGACGAGGCCTTTCCGTCGCTCGAATTGCAGTCGCTCGGCTACAATTGCGCCGTACACGGGCAGAAGAGCTACAACGGCGTTGCGATCCTTTCGAAGCATCCGCTCGAGGACATCGCCCCGCGCCTTCCCGGCGGCGACGGTGACGACCATTGCCGCTACATCGAAGCCGTGGTCTCGACCGAGAACGGCGTCGTGCGCGTGGCGTCGATCTATGCGCCGAACGGGAACCCGATCGGCAGCGACAAGTTTACGTACAAACTCGCGTGGATGGAACGGCTCACGAAGCATGTGGAGGCCCTCATCCCGCTCGAAGAGCCGCTGCTGCTGATGGGTGACATGAACGTGATTCCGCGCCCGGAAGACTGTTACGATCCCAAAGCGTGGGAAATGGACGCGCTGTTCCAGCCGGAATCGCGCGCCGCCCTGCGGCGGATTGAATTCCTGGGCTTCAGCGACGCGTATCGCGCCTGCCATGCCGAACCCAATCAGTACACCTTCTGGGACTACCAGGCGGGCTGCTGGCAGAAGAACCGCGGCATCCGCATCGACCACATCCTGCTCTCGCCGCAGGCGGCCGATCGGCTCAAGGGCTGCGGCATCGACAAACATGTGCGCGGCCGCGACCGTCCTTCCGATCACGTGCCCGTCTGGTGCGAACTCGTGGTGTAGTTCCGCCTGTCTCTCTTGACTCCCTGCAGGTTTCTGGCGGACGGTTTCCCCACTCTTGAATGTACTGCAAAGGGGGAAGAGCCATGAAAATCAAACATTGGGCAAATCAGGCCGCCGCGGCCACTACCGCGTTCGCGATGTTGGCGTCCGGGACGGCAGCCCTGGCAAAACGGACATGTTTCACGTCATTCAGTGGAACCGTGAACACCCAGTTCGACGGCGCCGCCTCGACGCTGCAATCGCTCGGCTATCATCCGCTGACCGGGGTCACCTTTGGCGCGCTCTTCAAACCTGCGCCGGCCTTTCACACTGGGGTGTTGTCGGAAGCGCCTACACCGAGTCGGGAAGCATCGTCATGGGCTATCGCGCGGAAACTGCGGATGCCAGCAATTGCGGCGCCGTCGATTTCACCGTGAACCTGGATCCGTCAACGATGACGGGGACCCTGCAACTGTACAATGAACGTACGAATTTCGGCAACACCGACACGTTGACAAAATCAAAATGCGCCACTGTTCCACCGACGCATGCGGGCAGTGCATCGCGGCGGGAAAAGGACGCATTCGGCAATTGAGGCCATAAGCCCGATGGTCACACGGCCGCGTCTCGCCGCTGACGGGCCGCGCTCTGCGCGGCTGTCAGCGGTGCTTGCCTGTGAGAAGATCAGATCGCGTCGGCGGTACTCAGCCGATCGATCTCGGCTTGCGAAAATCCCCACCCTTTCAGCACGGCCTCGGTCTCGGCACCGCGTGGCGGTCCCTGGATCTCCGCCGGGGTTGCGCTGAATCGCGGCGCGGGCGCGGGTTGTGTCACGCCGTCGATTTCGACGAACAGATTGCGCGCGACGTTGTGCGGATGCCGTGGCGCTTCGAAGAGCGACAGCACCGGCGCGTAACAGGCGTCGGTTCCCAGCAGCAGCCGATCCCATTCATCGCGCGTGCGCGTCCGGATAACGCGGGCAATCTTTTCCTTCACTTCCGGCCAGCGGGCGCGATCAAACCGCGCATCCGCGTCAACGTCTTCGATTCCCAGTTTGCCGAGGAGCGTTTGGTAGAACTCGGCCTCGAGAGGACCGAGTGCGACCCACTTCCCGTCTCTGGTTTCGTAGGTGTCGTAGAACGGCGCGCCGGTATCGAGAAGGTTCGTGCCGCGTGCGTCCTGCCAGAATCCGGCGGCGTACATTCCGTAGAATGCCGACATCAGCGAGGCGGCACCGTCCACCATGGCCGCGTCGACCACCTGGCCTTTTCCGGACCGTTGCGCTTCAAGAATCCCGCACACGATTCCAAAAGCAAGATAGAGCGCGCCACCGCCATAGTCGCCCACGAGGTTGAGCGGCGGAATCGGTTTTCCGTCCCTGGTACCGATGGCGTGCAGCGCGCCCGCGAGCGCGATGTAGTTGACGTCATGTCCCGCGGCATGCGCGAGCGGACCCGTCTGTCCCCAGCCCGTCATGCGGCCGTACACAAGCCGTGGGTTGCGCGCGAGACAGACATCGGGCGCGAGGCCCAGGCGCTCCATCACGCCGGGCCGGAAGCCCTCGAGGACCGCGTTGGCCTTTTCGATCAGCGTGAGCGCCGCCTCCGTCGCTTCGGGCTTTTTCAGATCCAGCGCCACGGCGCGACGGCCCCGCAGATGGACTTCACTTGCGCGCGGTGAACGCGAAGGTTTGCGGTCGATGCGGATCACTTCCGCTCCCATATCCGAGAGCAGCATTGCGGCAAACGGCACGGGGCCCAGGCCAGCGAACTCAACAATCCGAATGCCTTTGAGAGGACCCATGCCGTTCGAAGTGTTCGCCTTCAATTGACCGCACCTCACCCTTCGACAGGCGCGGGGCTGAAGCGTTCTTGTCTTAAACCTTGATGCCGGGCTTGTCGAAGCATGAGGGCCGAATTTGGCGAGTCCGGAATTGCCATGGCAAGGGCCAAATGCGCATAAGGATGCGATGACCACGCCGCTATCGGACCGCATCACCGCGATCGACTGGCGCCTAATCGCGCAGCGCCTCGATAACGAGGGGTTCGCGACGACGGGAACATTGCTCAACGCCGATGAGTGCTCGGAAATCGCCGCGCTCTATGATCGCGATGACAGATTCCGGAAACGCATCGTCATGGCGCAGCACAATTTCGGCCTCGGCGAATACAAGTATTTCGCATACCCGCTGCCTAAAGCTGTTCAAGCGCTCCGGCAGCA
>DATGGN010000025.1:0-17154 GCA_035308485.1 Rhizomicrobium sp. | reverse complement strand
GATTGTGTGTAGCCGTCCGAAGCCTGCGCGGCATAGATGTTCCAGTCTGCCGTCGCATAACGCGCCTTCTGTATCTCAAGCATCTTGTCGAGCGCCGTCGAAACGATCGTTCCGCCCGACTGGCGCGAATAGAAGAATTCGTGCTCGTCAACTTCCTGGGCGTCGTGCGTGTGGCGAATAAAGACGATATCGACGCGTTTGTAGCGTCGCTTCAGGAAAAGATGCAGCAGCATGTAGAAGCGCTTGGCGAGATCCTTTTCGCGCTCGCCCATCGAGCCGGAAACGTCCATCAGGCAAAACATCACGGCCTGACTGGTCGGAATGGGCTGCTCGGTGAAGGCGTTGAAGCGGACGTCAACGGGATCGATGAAGGCGATCCATTTCCGCCGCGCATTCGCCGTCGCGAGTTCCTCCTTCAGCGCCGCAATGCGCTCGCGCGCTTCGGGCGTGTCGGCGGTTTCGTGTTCCAGCGCATCCAGTCTGGCCTGCAGCGCGTCGATCTCGTCGGGCCGCGGACGTTTGAGCGCGAGCCGCCGCCCGAAAGCATTGCGCATGGTGCGCAGGAGATTGATCTGGCTCGGAGAACCGGTCGTCGTGATCCCGGCACGGCGCCAGGACCGGCTCGGCGTTTCCCTCAGCGTGGTCCGTACCAGATTCGGCAGCTCGAGATCCTCGAAAAAAATGTCGAGAATCTCGTCCTGGGTCATCGTGAATTCGAAATCGTCCTCCCCTTCGGCAAAGTCCGCCGCCTCCTTTCCGCGCGACTTGCCTTCGCCGGCGCGCGGCTTCTTGATTTCGTCCCCCGGCGTGAACTCCTTGTTGCCGGGTAGTACAAAATCGTGCTCGCCGCCGGCGCGCGGGTCGAGACGGAAGCGCGGCTCCCGCGTGCCCCTGGTCGAGATCCTGATCTTGCGGTCCTTGCCGATATCGGCGACGCCCGATTCCTTCAGGGATTTCTGGACGGCCTCGCGAATCTGCGCCCGCGCGCGCCTGAGGAAGCGCTGGCGGTTGGCGAGGCTCTTGCCCTTCGGATTGAGGCGCCGGTCGATGAAATGACTCATGACACCTCTCCGCGCCCGGTTGTCCTCACCCCGCCTTGTTCACCCGCATGTACCATTCGACGAGCCGGCGCACCTGGCGCGAGGTGTAGCCGCGCGCGAGCATGCGTTTGACGAACTCATTGTGTTTGGTCTGCGTATCCGAGTCTTTTTTCGATTCGAAGCTGATGACAGGCAGAAGGTCCTCCACCTGGCTGAACATTCGTTTTTCGATGACGTTGCGGATCTTTTCATACGCCGTCCAGGCCGGATTTTTTCCGTCGTTTGCGGCGCGATAACGCAGGGCGAACTTGACGACTTCGTTGCGGAAATCCTTGGGATTGGCGATTCCCGCCGGCTTTTCAATCTTGGACAGTTCGTTGTCGAGTGCTGCGCGGTCGAGAAGCTGTCCGGTGTCGGCATCCTTGTAGTCCTGGTCCTCGATCCAGGCGTCGGCGTAGGCGATGTAGCGATCGAAGACGTTCTGACCGTACTCGCCATAGGATTCGAGATAGGCCTTCTGGATTTCCTTGCCGATAAACTCGGCGTAGCGCGGCGCCAGCTCCGCCTTGATGAATTCGAGATACTTCTTCTCGACGTCGTCGGGAAATTGTTCGCGGCGGATCGCCTGCTCCACCACATAGAACAGATGCACCGGATCGGCAGCGACTTCGGAGTGGTCGTAGTTGAACGTTTCGGACAGCGTCTTGTAGGCGAAGCGGGTGGAAATGCCCGTCATCCCTTCGTCCACGCCGGCGGCGTCGCGATATTCCTGCAGCGTCTTTGCCTTGGGGTCGGTGTCCTTCAGCTTCTCGCCGTCATAGACGCGCATCTTGGAGATGAGGTTGGAATTCTCGTGCTCCTTGAGGCGCGTCATGACGCAGAATTTCGCGAGGATTTCCAGCGTTTCCGGCGAACAGGGCGCCGCGTTCAATTCGCTCCCGCGCAGGAGCTTTCTGTAGATTGCCGTCTCTTCCGCCACCCGCAAAACGTACGGCACGGTCACGACGCAGATGCGGTCGAGAAACGCCTCGTTGTTCCGGTTCGACTTGAACACCTGCCATTCCGCCTCGTTGGAATGGGCAAGTATGATCCCGTTGAAGGGAATGGGACCGAGCGTTTCTGTGCCGATATAATTGCCTTCCTGCGTCGCAGTCAGCAACGGGTGCAGAACCTTGATCGGCGCCTTGAACATTTCGACGAATTCGAGCAGGCCCTGGTTGGCGCGGCAAAGGCCGCCCGAGAAGGAATAGGCATCCGGATCGTTTTGGCTGAAATGCTCCAGCTTGCGAATGTCGACCTTCCCGGTCAGGGAAGAGATGTCCTGATTGTTTTCGTCGCCGGGCTCGGTCTTGGCGATCGCGATCTGTCGAAGCTTCGACGGGTACAGACGCGCCACCTCGAATTTCGAAATGTCGCCGCCGAATTCGTCGAGCCGCTTGACCGCCCACGGGCTGATCACGCCGTTCAGACGATGACGATCGATTCCGTAACGCTCGGCAAGCAGCGATCCAAGCTCTTCTGAGCGGAAAAGTCCAAGCGGCGATTCAAACACCGGACTGATCTGCTCACCGGCCTTGAGGACATAGATCGGAAATCTCTCCATCAGGTCTTTCAGGCGCTCGGCGAGCGAGGATTTCCCGCCGCCGACAGGGCCGAGCAGGTAGAGAATTTGCCGCCGCTCCTCGAGACCCTGTGCCGCATGCTTGAAATATCCGACGATGCGCTCGATGGTGTCCTCCATGCCGAAGAACCCGTCGAAGGCGCTGTAGACCTTGAGCGTACGGTTGAAGAAGATGCGGCCGAGGCGCGAGTCCTGCGAGGTGTCGATCAGGTCGGGCTCACCGATCGCCGCGACCAGACGTTCGGCGGGACTGGCGTACAGCATGCGATCGTCGCGCGCCGCCAGAAGCCAGTCTCTTAAACTCAAAGTCTCCAGGCGCTCGCGCGCATAATCCCTGGAGAAGACGTCGAACACATCGAGTGTGCTCATGGTCATCACTCCTTGTACGTCACGCACGCCATCCACGATTGATATCGTGGCCCTCCGCGGACATGACAAGTCACGTGATCGATACCGCCTCCAATCAGCCTTTCACTGCCCTCTGAATAATCCGTAACCAAAGAGGTTCGTTCCCGTTTTGGCCATTTACGCGCGCGTAGCCATGCATCCCGCGCAATGCTCCGCGCGAAGTGCCTTCCCTACCAACACCATTGTCCGACACGTTTTCGATGCGCCGGGTGCCAGCCCCTTCGGCAAATCAGCGGCATCGTTCATTCAAGTGTAGCGCGTTTTTTCACGATGCAAAGGGCGAAACGCGTTTTCTGCCGTGCCGGGTCCCTGCCACAATCGGGGTGCGGCGCGGCGCAACACCCGGCTTTTTCGGGGAGCGCGCGGCAATTCGGCGCGAGCCGGTCGGCATCAAATTTTTGTGGAGAACGCCTTGCCGATTGCGTCCGCGCGTCACAAGCTTTCGTCCATGGGCGAGCTGGTTACGCGTGTAAGGCAGGCGCGGGCAGACGACGCATCGTCTGTCGCGCGCATCTATGTCGATTCCTGGCACGACACCTACGCCGGTATCGTACCGACGCGCCTGTTGCGCGCGCTCACGCACAACGGGCAGGCGGCGCGTTGGCGTTCGGCCATTCGCGCCCAGGGCCGGGAATTCGTTCTCGTGGCGGAGAGTGACGTGCACGGTCTTGTCGGCATGATGAGCCTCGGCCCTGCCCGCGACGGCGAACTCGGCTACGATGGCGAGGTGTACGCGCTTTACGTCGACCCGGCATTCCTCGGCCAGGGTGCCGGACGCGCGCTCTTGCGCGCGGCGTTTATGGTGCTTCGTGGCCGAGGATACGCATCGTGCCTCATCTGGGCGCACGCAAAGAATCCGGTTCGGTTCTTCTATGAAGCGCTGGGTGGCAAGCTCGTTGCCGAACGTACGCAGCGCATGATGGGCGATCCCGTGCCGGAAGTCGCCTTCGGTTGGCGAAAACTGGCTCTCGCCGAAAAAACGCACGCGCGATAGCGTATCGCTATTTCGGCTTGAAATCGGCTGGCACGAGGAATGCGGTGAGGGCACCTTTGCCCGAATCTATATCGCTCCACGCGTTGACCTGGAAGTCGAGGACGGCAACCGCGCCGGTCGGGAATTTTTTTTCCATCGCGGCCATTCTTTTCCTTTCGGCGTCGCTTCCGGAGTTCCGCGCCAGCTTGCGCGCGAGATTTTCAAGACCCGGATTGTGACCGATACACATGAGCACGGGAGCATTCTCCTTCACGCTTCGGATCGTCTTCAGGATGGATTTCTCCGGCGCGTTGTAAAGTTCGTCAAGGAAACGCGTCTCCGGATTTGTCCCGAGCATCGGCTCCGCATGCTCCCATGTTTCCATCGTGCGTTTCGCGCTGGAGCAAAGAACGACATCGGGCAGATAGCCGCGGTCACGCAGGGCACGCCCCATCAGCGCCGCGTCGTTTCTGCCGCGCTCGACGAGCCCACGTTGCTTGTCGTGGGCTTCGTCGTGCGGACCCGCTTTCGCATGACGAAAAATAAGAAGTCGCTTCATGGCTCCGCCTAGGCGCCGCGATAACGTGCCTCGGCCGCCCGCTCGAGTGCGGCAGCGATCAGACGGTCAATTCCGAGCGATCGGCGCAGGAGTTCGACGATTCGTATCTCCTCAATCATGACGCGGGTGTCCGCGAGCGCGACTTCGAGCGCAAGCCAATATGCCGTTTCGTGCAAACTCTCCGGAAGGGCTTCCTTGATAAGGCCGAGAACCGCATCGAGGCCATCCCGCTCCTGGAGAATGGAGCCGCATTCCTGCGACACGGCGAGCAGGCGGTGCTCGTCGAAGCCGCGAAAAACAGGCAAGGTGCGGACGAGATGCCCGATCGTACGCAGTTCGCCCTCGCTCATATTGCCGTCAGAGGCCGAAACCACGACCATGACGTAGACGAGGGCGGCATGGTGGCTGATCGCGTTCATGGTGGTTCAGACCTTAATGCGGCTTGACCGGTGCGGGCAAGACGCCGCATGTCGACAGGATCGGCATGAGGAAGTAAGAGCATAAGCGTCTCTCCCGCTGTCGAACAATGAGTCGTATGGAGGATGAATTGTCCGAACACCGCGCGGAGCTTCGCTGGAAGCGCACCAGCTCCGATTTTGCCTATGACCGCTACAACCGTGCGCATGACGTGCTGTTCAAGGACGGCGCCATCGTCCTGCCGTCGTCTTCGGCGCCGGAGTTTCGCGGCGATGCGGATCGCGTCGATCCCGAAGAAGCATTTGTTGCGTCTCTTTCCGGTTGCCACATGCTGACTTTCCTCGCGATCTGTGCACGCAAGCGGCTCGTGCTCGACAGTTACGATGACAAGGCGAGCGGGTGGCTTGAAAAAGGAGAAAGCGGAAAGCTGTGGATGAGTCGCGTGATGCTTCGCCCGCACGTGCGCTTCGCAGATGGTACCGAAGTCAGTGAATCGCAGTTAACGGCCCTTCATCATCAGGCGCATGCTGATTGTTTCATAGCAACCTCGGTCAAGACTGAGGTTGCCGTCGAACCGCGCCGCTGAACACCGCGCCGTTAACACTTTCAACGGAAACGCTTGCATAACGCGAGCCTCGCTAGGATATTTGTTCCATGGAACAACACGAGTCGAGTGGATCCGTCCGCACGCGAACCAAGGCCGCTCACATATACGAGCGGACGACGCACGGCATTCGTGTTTCCGTGAAGCCGGCCTACCTTGAGGACCAATCGGATCCACCGGAAAGCCGGTATGTATGGTCCTATGCCGTGACGATCGAGAACCAGGGTCGCGAGACGGTACAGTTGCTGTCACGTTACTGGCACATTACCGACGCCAATGGTCGCGTTCAGGAAGTGCGCGGCCCCGGCGTGGTCGGCGAACAGCCGGTCCTCGAGCCGGGACAGGCATTCGAATATGCAAGCGGCTGTCCGCTGCAGACCCCCGCGGGAGCCATGGTTGGCAGTTACCAGTTCCGTTCCGCCTCGGGACAGTCGTTTGAGGCGGAGATTCCAATGTTTCTCCTTGAAAGTCCGTACGAGCGCCGCCAAATCCATTGAGTCGTGCCTCGCGCATATCATTTGATAATCTTGAGCGGTTTCCCAATGTCCCAAGCGTCCAAACCGTCCGGCGACTCCGAAATCGTGCGCCCCTCGCGTGCCGAAGCAGAAGAGGCGGTCCGCACGCTTCTTAAATGGGCGGGAGACGATCCGGCGCGCGAAGGCCTGCGCGACACGCCCGCGCGCGTGGCCCGTGCCTGGGAGGACTGGTTTTCCGGCTACGACGTCGATCCGGAAGCGTATCTCCGGCGTACCTTCGAGGAAGTTGCGGGCTATGACGACATGGTCGTCCTCCGCGACATCCGATTTGAATCGCATTGCGAGCATCACCTGGCCCCCATCATCGGGCGCGCGCATGTCGGTTATCTGCCGACCAAGCGGGTGGTCGGTATCTCCAAATTGGCACGCGTCGTTGAAGCTTTTGCCCGGCGCCTGCAGGTGCAGGAGAAGATGAATGCACAGATCGCGCGATGCATACAGCGCGTGCTCGAGCCCAAGGGCGTGGCTGTCGTAATCCAGGCCGAGCATCAGTGCATGACGACGCGCGGCGTGCACAAGCCAGGCGTCGTTATGGTCACTTCGACGATGCTGGGGGATTTCCGTACCAATCCGATGACGCGCCGGGAATTTTTGAGCGTCATCGGCAATCCGTCGTCCTCAATGGAAGCGTAGCGCTGAGCTTGCTCAGCGCCGGAAATCACAACTCGGAAATCAGAAACTGGAAGTTCGCGACGAAGTCGCGGCTATCCTTCTGACCTCTGGTATCTGATTTCTCGTTTCCGAATTCGCGTCAGCTTGCCCACTGGGCGAGCCAATCGGCGATGGCCTGCGGCGTCATGCTGCGTGCATCGGCGAGCGCTGCGATATGATCCGCGTCGATGAGTTTACCATTCGGGTCGGCAATCAGGACGCTTGGCACGCCTTCCAGACGTTTCGTAATTCCGAACCGTGCGGGAATCTGGAGATTCCTGTTGAAGCGGCCGACATCCACCGACACCACGACATAGTGAGCATCGAGAAACGTCCGTACCTCGGGCAATTCCATGATGCCCGCGAGGACGCGGCAATCGCCGCACCAGTTGCCGCCGAGGTCGATCATCACGCGCTTGCGTTCGGCCCTGGCTTTCGTGAAGGCGTTCGCGACCGCCGCGTTCGCGTCCGCGTTCTCATCGTACGGACGATCAGGAACCGAGATGTCGGAGAGATTGACGACGCTGACGCGGGGGGCATGGTCCGCGGCACCGGCGGGCAGGGCGCCCACAAAAAAGCACGCGAGCAGCAAACTTCTGATCCGCATCCGGTCCTCTGTTTTACGAACGCAGCACGGTGCTTAGCCGATAGGGGGGCCACCGGGCAACGATGCTCACCGCTATATGTTGGCCGTCGCGAAACCATGCCCTATGGTCCGGGAATCGGAGGGGATCATCATGGTTCGTTACCTCGCGCTCGCAGGGGCGCTTCTCGTTTCTGTGTCATTCGCCGTGAGCCACGCGGCACCATCCGGGAGCAATGCCGTGAACAAGCCCGTGGACGTGGGCCGCACCGAACCGATGTGGAATCTCACTGACCTCTATTCGTCGCCCGAGACCTGGACCAGCGAGCGGGACAAGCTCAAGGCCGAGGTGGAGACGCTCGACCACCTGAAGAGGACGCTCGGCACCAGTGCAAGAGACATGCTCGCCGCGCTCGACGAGATGAGCCGCGTGCAGAAGGAAGCACGTCGCCTTTCCGTTTACGCCACGTTGAAGGCGGATGAGGACGTGCGCATTGCCGCCAACCAGGAACGGCAGCAGGCGGCGACGGCGCTGCAAACCCTGATCGCGGAGAAGGAAGCCTGGGTGACGCCGGAAATCATTGCGATCGGAGCCGACAAGGTGAAGAGCTTCGAGGCGGAATCGCCAGAACTCGCGCGCCGCTTCGGCTTCTTCCTCGACAATGCGCTTCGCTCGGCTCCGCACACGCTCGGACTGGAAGCCGAAAACGTGATCGCGGCGGCCGGTGACGTCCTGAACCAGCCGGACAACATCTTCAGCCAGCTGTCGAACGGCGAACTGCCGTTTCCGTCGGTGACGCTTTCCGACGGCACCAGGGTCGAGCGCCTCGACCAGGCGGCGTACACAAAATACCGCCAGGCGCCGGTGCGGGCAGATCGCAAGAAAGTATTCGACGCTTTTTGGGGCACATTCCATAACTATGAGGGGACGTTCGGCCAGACCCTGAACACGCAGGTGCTCGGCGAGGTGTTCGGCGCGAAGGTGCGCCGCTACCCCAATTCACTTGCCGCGGCGATCTTTCCCGACAACATGCCGGAAGCGGTCTACCGAACGCTTGTTGCGCAGGCGAACGCAAACCTGCCCACGATGGTCCGCTACATGAAGCTGAGAAGGCGCCTCCTCGGCATCAAGGACGATCTGGCCTATTACGACATCTATCCGACGATGTTCAAACTCGATCATCCGCTGCACTTTTCGGTGGCGGATGCCGAACGGATCGGTCTGGACGTCACATCCGCCTATGGCCCGGAATACACCGGTTTGCTCAAGAAGGGATTCGGCGGCCGCTGGATGGATGTGTACCCACGCCCCGGCAAGGCGTCGGGCGCATACATGAACGGGTCGGCTTACGACGTACATCCCTATCTGCACCTGAACCACAACGACGATTACGAATCGCTGTCGACCTTCGTGCACGAATGGGGCCACGCGGTTCACACGCTGCTGGCCGACAGGGCGCAGCCCTACGACACCTCGAACTACTCCACCTTCATTGCCGAAACCGCGTCGATTTCGAACGAGATGCTGCTCAACGACTACATGGTCGCCCACGCGAGGAACAGGAACGAGAAACTGTATTATCTCGGCGAGGGACTCGAGCTGATCCGCGGCACCTTCTTCCGCCAGACCATGTTCGCCGAATTCCAGCTGGCGCTCCACGAGGAGGTGGAAAAGGGCAGTCAGCTGACCGGGGCAAAGATGACCGACATGTATTGCGGACTCCTGCGCAAATATTACGGCGAGGCCGAGGGCGCGATAAAGATCGATCCGGCCTACTGCATCGAGTGGGCGTTCGTTCCGCATTTCTATTACGGATTCTATGTCTATCAGTATGCGACCTCGATGGCGGGCGCGGCGCAGTTCACCGATGCGATCGAGCACGAAGGCGCGCCGGCGCGTGACCGCTTTATCGCCATGCTGAAGGCGGGCGGTTCCGACTACCCCTATTCTCTGTACAAAAAAGCCGGCCTCGACATGGCGAGTCCGGAGCCGTATCAGGCGCTTGCGGGCCGGATGAATCGAATCATGGACGACATCGACCGGCTGCTGGCCGAGAAATAATACTTCTCATCGAATCGCGAAGGTAACGCTGACGTTGGCCGTGACGCTTGATTCGCCGGCGGCGACGGGCGGCGCCATGGGCGCGGCGGCCATCATCCGCGCCGCAAACACCGGCTGCGGCGTCGTGGCGCCGCCTTCGTTCACGGTGAGAATCGGTCCCAGCGCAAACCCCGCGGCACGTGCAAAAGTCTGGGCACGCTCTGTCGCATCGCGGATCGCGTCGGCGCGCGCTTTCGCGAGCAAGGGCTTCGGGTCGCGGATCGTGAAAGCGATACTGCCGATCGAATTCGCGCCGGAGGCGACGAGCGCATCCAGCGCCTGACCAAGCTTTGCGATGTCGACGGTCACGTTCACGGTGTTCGACACGGAATATCCGGTGACGCGCGATGTCGCGTTGCCGTTGTGATCCGCCGCATATTGCGGCTCGACGGAAAATTGTGACGTCTGCATGTCCTTTTCGGGAATGCCGAAGCGTTTGAGCGTGGCGAACACCTCGTTCATCGCCCGCGTGTTCGCGGCCAGCGCGTCCGCCGCCCTCTTCGCCTGCGTTACGACACCGGCCGAGAGTTGCGCCTCGTCGGGTACGGCTTTCGCCTCGCCATCGCCGGAAACAGTCAGGGTGCGCGGCGGCGACACGTCGGCTGCAAAGCTCCAGTCGCACCAGGGCAGCGCTGTCACATTCAACGCGAAGCCAATAAGCGCCAGCCGGGAGATTTTGCGACGAACCATCGTCAGCGCCTTCTCAAGTCTATGCGATTTTACCCCCGCATCTGCCACGAAACCAGAAGCTAGGCGGCGAGACACGAAACCTGTTAGGAGGGGCACGCCTAGGGCCTGTAGCTCAGCTGGTTAGAGCTGACCGCTCATAACGGTCTGGTCGGGGGTTCGAGTCCCTCCGGGCCCACCGCTGTTTTTAGGTCCATTCCGGACACATGGGTAACAGTTTATACCGGACACATAGGTAACACTTTTGCTCCGAACGGGTTTTGCAGAGGTTCGAGTCTGCAGGTCTCGTCGTCGAAATATCCCAGATCGTAGTGCATGAAGGAGACGAGCCAGATGTGCTCGTCGGTTTGTTTGATACCGACGGTCTGGCCGGCGAAGACCTGGCTCAAGTTGATCTTGCGGCGATTGAAGCAGATGCGGCCGCAAGTGGTGACGGTGACCGCCTTGTCGTGGAACGGATAATCGAGCTCGGGAAGTCCGTGGTAGATGCGCGAGGAGCGGCGATAGAGCTGGGCCGGACACCGCATGCCGATCGCCTGGTGCGGTCGCTCGTTGTTGTAGCAGTCGATGAAGTCATCGAACTTCGCCTGCTGCTGAAGGAAGTTCTTTCCTGCCGGTTTGGTGGTCTCGAGCTTGAGCGTGAGATGCATGCGCTCGTGCCGGCCGTTCTGCTGTGGACAGCCAGGTTTGATGCGTTCGATGGCGATGCCGAGCCTGAGCCACCACACCGATAATCTGGAAAGCTGGAACAGCGCGTTGGGGCTTGCAAACGGTACGCCGTTGTCGGTGCGAATGGCCGAAGGCATGCCGAACTCCTTGAAAACCCTTTCAAATATGGTGAAAGCGTAGCGCTCCTTCGTCGTAGAAAGCGCTTCGCAGGCGAAAAGATAACGGCTGGCGAAATCGGTAATGGTCAGCGGATAGCAATAGCGTCGGTCGGCGAGCATGAACTCGCCCTTGTAATCGGCGCACCAAAGCGCGTTGGGAGAAAGGGCTTGGGAAAGGGGCGTCCCCTCTGCGCGAGGTCGTGAGCGCCGTCTTCGCTTCACCAGTCCGCGTCGATCGAGCACCGCATGAACGGTGCTGATCGCAGGCGTGTGCACATCGGGATAAAGCCGTCTCAGGCGTTCGCGGATCTTCGGTGCGCCCCAATGAGGTTTGTCCTCCTTCAGGCGTACGATCAGCGTCTCGATCTGGAACGGAAGCTTGTTGGCCTGCCGATAAGGCCGGCGCGAGCGATCCGTCAGAGCCTCGAGGCCACTGTCGTTGTAGCGGTCAACAAGCTTGTAGCCGGTCTTGCGCGAGATGCCGAACTCCCGGCACAGCCCCGCCATCTTCTCCCCTTCCAGCACGCGGGCAACGAACTTCAGTCTCTCGTCCATGGGTTTGCACACCTTCCAGGGCATCTTGCGCTCTCCCGCAAAAGCCCGATTGTGTTACCCATGTGCCCGGAATGAAGTGTCACCCTTCTCTCAGGAAGGGCATTAATAGCTTGGGAGACAATGCCCGAATCGCCGGCACACATTTGGTACGCTACCGGTGGAAGTCATACTTGTCCTCGCGGGTTGTTGTACGCGCGGTGCGGTAAAAGGATTCGCCCTAAAGGCTGACGATGTCTGCGATCGCAACCCCGCCGGCGTTATGGAAAGTCACCTGCACCGTCTGACCGGTCTGTAGGTAGAAGGGAGAGCGGCTGGGCCCTCGAGCGACAAAATGGGTGCTGCGGGCAAGCCAAAACCGGCGCGCCGCCCCGTTTGTCTGGCAGACAAAGTTCATCGAGACGGTGTCGAGCACGCCGACCTCGCAGGCCAGAACATGCCTCGGCGTGCCCGGGACCAGGTTCACGCCGGGAGAGCCGCCCTGCGCATGCGCCATCTGCCCGATGGTCAGCATCAGCAGGAAAACCGCAGGTGGGGCAATTCTTCGACCCATGGGAGGGAAACGCCACCCGCCAGCAATTGGCTCCCCGATTCACGGCCGGGCCGATCAGGCTCAGCCTTAAAGGCGCTTGGGGGCGGCCGCCCTGACGAATTCACCCTCGCGATTATTCCGCGCTCGGGGCGCGGCGGTCACGCAATTGTTCCGGGCGACCTTGTTGATTCTCCGTGATCTCTCGCTGTAAGTGCTTCCCGGGCATATCCAGCAGCAATCATCCTTCAGGAGGGGTTCCCATGAGGCACCGGTTCGCGCTTACGCTCACAACGGTCCTTGCCGCCTTGCCGGTTTGCGCCGGTGCACAAACGCTCACAAACCTCACGCATCAGCCGCCGGACAGCGCCGTCATCACCATGCTGATGACCGACGGCACGGTCATAGCGCAGGGCGGCAGCCTGAACGATTGGTGGAAGCTCACGCCTGACAATACGGGAAGCTACAAGAACGGCACCTGGACGCAGCTGGAAAGTCTGCCCACCAGCTACGAGCCTTATGCCATGGCGGAAGCCGTGATGGCGGATGGCAAGCTGGTGATTTCGGGCGGCGAATACAATCAGAATTTCAACTGCTGCGCCTTCACCAATCAGAGCGCGATCTACGACCCGCTGGCCAACAAATGGACGATGATCAAACCGCCCAAGGGGTGGAGCAACATTGGCGATGCACCCTCGATCGTGCTCGCGGACGGGACTTTCGTCATTGGCTACAAGTTCAAGACGAAGATGGCGGCGCTCGATGAGTCCAAACTTACCTGGAGCAACGTCACGTCAACAGGCAAGAACGGCATCATTGCAGAAGAAGGCTGGGTCCTCCTTCCGGACGGCAGCTTTCTCACGGTCGACGTGAAATCTCACCCGAAATCCGAGCGGTACTATCCGAAAACCGGCGTGTGGGTGGATGAAGGCGACACCGCGAACGTCGATCTGCGCGGCCCCCAAAATTGCTGCGGAACCTGCATTCCCTATGGGAAGGATGATCAGAAATGCTACGACCCGCCCGGCGAAACGGGAGCTGCGGTGCGCAGACCCGACGGGACGGTTTTCGCGACCGGCTCGATCCCTGACGGCCAAAGCACGGCACATACGGCAATCTGGACGCCGCCCACTTCCGGCAAGAAGGGCACATGGACCGCGGGGCCCAATTTCCCGAACGGCGACCAGTCCTACGATACTCCGGTATCCATTTTGCCGAGCGGCAATGTGCTGATCGAAGCGGAGAGCGGCCAGCTCTACGAGTTCGATGGAAAGAACCTCAATATCGAAAACGGCCTGTTCGGCTACGGTTCGCTGCTCCCGCTGCCGACCGGCGAAATCCTTGTAGGCGGATCCGCCGTGTACAAGTCGACGGGAACGTACCAGTCGTCCTGGGCGCCGACGATCAGCAACTCGCCAACGAGTGTCACGCGCGGGCAGACCTATCAAATCACCGGAACGCAGTTCAACGGATTGAATCAGGGTAGCGCCTTCGGCGACGAGTTCGAAACCCACACGAACTATCCCCTGGTGCGCATCACGAACAATTCGACCGGACACGTCTTTTATTGCCGCACCCATGATCACAGCACGATGGGCGTGGCGACGGGATCGACGCCGGTGTCGACCAATTTCGACGTGCCGTCGGGGATGGAAACCGGGGCAGGCACGATCGAGGTTGTCGCGAACGGTATTCCGTCGACCGCGGTGGCCATCACGGTACAGTAAGAGCACCCGATATGTCCTGGTTTTCCTCCCCCTGCGCGAAAAGGCGGGGGGAGGACGTCTGTACGTCAGAACCGCGTCGCTGCAAGATAGATCGCGGCGAGGCGCTCGATCCCCTCCTGATCCTCAACGTCGAAACGCGCCTCAGTCGGGCTGTCGATATCCAGAACGCCCCAGACTCTTCCGCCTGAGATCAGCGGTACGACGATTTCGGAGCGCGAGGCGGTGTCGCAGGCGATGTGTCCCGGAAAGGCCAGTACATCCTCCACGCGAATGGACGCGCGCTGCGCGGCAGCGGCGCCGCAGACGCCTTTGCCTACCGGTATGCGCACGCAGGCCGGTTTGCCCTGAAAAGGGCCGAGCACCAGTTCGTCGCCACGCAGAAAATAGAAGCCGACCCAATTTACGTCGGGCAGTGCGTCGTAAATGAGCGATGCGGCGTTTGCCGCGTTCGCGACCGCATCGCGTTCGTCGCCAAGCAGTGCTTCGAGTTGCTGCCCCAGTTCCCGGTAGAGTTCGGGCTTCTCCCCATCACCGATGGCATGCGCCTGAAACATCGTCGCTGGCCGTTGAATTCTCCGTCAATATGGGGAAAACGCGCAAGAAAACCAGATCGCAAAGCAATGAGCGCAAATCAGGGTTTGTTTGCCGCCATGCGGACGGCCATGCCGGGTGGCGACCGCGTCTTCCTGCATTTGCCAGGCGGCGAGAGCGTTACCTACGCCGAAACGCTTGCGCGCTCGGGGCGGTTCGCGAATTGCCTTGCCGCCAACAGCATTCGGCCGGGCGATCGCGTCGCGGTGCAGGTCGAGAAGAGCGCAAATGCACTCCTTCTTTATCTCGCCTGCCTCCGGGCCGGTGTGGTCTATCTGCCGCTCAACCCCGCCTACACGCTGGCGGAAGTGGAGTATTTCCTGGCCGACGCGGAATCTTCGTTGGTCGTGGCTTCTCCGGCAAGAGAGGAAGCGCTCCGCGGGCTTGTCGGCAACCGCGTGAAGCTGCTCACGCTGTACGACGAAGGGAATGAAGGCTCTCTTGTTGCGCAGGCGACCAGCTGCCCGGCCGCTTTCGATGATGTTCAACGCTCGGCGCACGATCTCGCGGCGATACTGTACACCTCCGGCACCACCGGCCGCTCCAAAGGCGCGATGCTGACGCAGGAGAATTTGCTGTCGAATGCAATAGCGTTGCGCGACCTGTGGCGGTTCTCGGAGAGTGACGTGCTCCTGCACGCGCTGCCGATATTTCACACCCATGGTCTCTTCACCGCAACGAATACGCTGCTGATGGCCGGCGGCGCCATGATTCTTCTGCCGCGCTTCGATGTCGATCGCATCTTTGCCGCGCTGCCGCGCGCAACCACCATGATGGGCGTGCCCACTTTCTACACACGGCTGCTCGCCGACGCGCGGTTCGACCACGGCGCGACCGCGCACATGCGCCTTTTCATTTCCGGATCGGCGCCGCTGCTCGACGAAACACATCGCGAATGGCAGGCGCGCACGGGACACGCCATTCTTGAGCGGTACGGGATGACCGAGACGGGAATGATCGCATCCAATCCGTACGACGGAGAGCGGACCGCGGGGACGGTCGGTTTTCCGCTTCCCGGCGTCGCCCTGCGCATCGGCGATCCGCCAACCGGTCTGGAACGGCAGCAGGGCGAAATCGGCATGATCGAACTGCGCGGTCCCAACGTCTTTGCGGGCTACTGGAAAAAGGCTCGCGAGACCGCGGAAAGCTTCCGCAGCGACGGCTTCTTCATCACCGGCGATCTCGGCCGAATCGACGAGCGCGGCTACCTGCAAATCGTCGGTCGCGCAAAAGACGTGATCATTACCGGCGGTCTGAATGTGTATCCCAGGGAGATCGAATCGCAGATCGACTCGCTCGATGGCGTTCGCGAATCAGCCGTGATCGGAGTGCCACACCCGGATTTTGGCGAGGCCGTCATCGGGCTCGTGGTCTTGTTGCCGGGCGCGAAGCTGGACGAATCTGTGGCAATTCGGCAACTCGCCGAAGGACTAGCGCGCTACAAGCTTCCAAAACGCATCGTCGTTGTGGACGATCTTCCACGCAATGCCATGGGGAAAGTACAAAAAACGCTTCTTCGTCAAATACATAGCGGCATTTGTGTTTGAACCGTTTCGGCACGGCCGTATTCACAAATCTGTCACGAAACGTTCGTAATTCTCGTGCGCCGTTGACCTAGCGTCACCGGCAAGATCATCGCAAAGGCACCTAATCACCCATTGACACTATTTCGTTGGTAGTGTTTCAGGTGAAGGGGGTTTTTTGGGCGAGCAGGGGAAATTCGATGAAATTGAAGACCGTTCTTTTGGGCGCGGCCGCCTGCGCATGGCTTGGCGCGCCGGCGTTCGCACAAACGGCGACGGATGCGCCGCCGCTGAAGAAACATCATCGCGTCGCAAGCGGCATCGAGGACCGGCTCAACCGCATGGAGCGGGTCATCGAGGAACAGGCCGCCGAAATCCGTGATCTGAAGGCCAAGGTCGGAGAGGCCAACGCCAGTGGCGGTGCCTCGACCGCTGCAGCCGTTCCGGCACAACCTGCGCCACAGCCCGAGGTCAGCGCCGCGGAATTCCAGGCGTTGCAGAATCAGGTGTACGAACAGGCGGCCGAGAACAAGGGGCAGGCCTCGGTTACCATCAAGAAGGGACGACCCACGATCGCGACCAAGGACGGCAAATATTCCCTTTCGATCACATCGCTCGTGCAAGCCGACGCCGCGACATTCGATCAGTCTCTGGTGACCGGCCCGAAGGGCACCGGTGTGCCGTCACGCAGCGGCATGAATTTCCGCCGCGCGCAAATCGGCCTTCAGGGTACGCTCGACAAGGATTTCAGCTATCGCTTCAACTACGATTTCGGCGGCGCGGGCGGCCAGGAGAGCGGGGCGGAAAGCATCATTACCAGCACCACGCCTCCCGTCGTCGCGGTCAATCCGAGCGGCGCGCGCGTGCAGTCGGCCTACGTACAGTACAAGGGCATCCTCGATCCCTTCAGCTTCCGCATCGGCGCGTTTCCTCCGCCGGCGAACCTCGCTGACGCAACGGCGGCGGACGACCTCGTCTTCAACGAGCGGGCGTCGCCGGCGCAGTTGTCGCGTGGGCTTGCCGGAGACGACGGACGCGACGGTGCCGGGTTCCAGGGCAACGGCGATATATGGTTTTTCTCGAGCTATCTGACCACCGACACGTTCGGCAAAGGGCAGATTGCCGGGCAGGAGGCCTATGTCGGCCGTCTCGCCGTTGCGCCGGTGCAGGATCCCGACACCAACTTCAATATCCATCTCGGAGCAAACCTCAGCTACGTGTTCCA
>DATGGN010000024.1:0-11640 GCA_035308485.1 Rhizomicrobium sp. | reverse complement strand
AAGCGGGTCATGCGCGCGATCCTGCGGTGCGAAACAGCAAAGACGCGTCGCCATAGGAATAGAAGCGGTAGTTCCCGGCGATCGCTTCCGCATAGGCGCGTTTCATCACATCGAGTCCGGCAAAAGCCGCGACCAGCATGAGCAGGGTCGAACGCGGCAGATGAAAATTGGTGAGCAGCGCATCGACGGCCTTGAAGCGATAGCCCGGCGTGATGAAGAGATCGGTTTCGCCGTCGTATCCGCGCAGAGTGCCGTCCGCATCCGCCGCGGTTTCGAGCGTGCGGAGCGCGGTGGTGCCGACGGCGACAATTCGGCCGCCCGCGCGGCGCGCGGCATTGATGCGCTCCGCCGTTTCCGCACCGAGGTGAATGCGTTCGCTGTGCATGCGGTGCGCCGCGGTGTCGGGTTCGTTCACGGGCAGGAACGTACCGGGCCCGACATGCAGGGTCACCTGTTCGCGCACGATCCCGGCTTCCGAAAGCCGCGCGAGCAGGTCCGGCGTGAAATGCAGGCCGGCAGTCGGCGCCGCGGACGAGCCTTCATGCGCGGCGAAGATGGTCTGGTAGTCCGCGACGTCGCGCGCATCCGCCGCGCGCATCCGCGCGATATAGGGCGGCAACGGCATCTCGCCGCTTCCTGCAATCGCCGCATCGAGTGCTGCGCCGGCAACGTCGAACGCAATTTCAACCTCGCCGCCGCTCCGCGTGCATACCTGCGCCGCGAGACCTTCGCCGATGTACAGCCGGTCGCCCGGATGGAGCTTCCGCGCCGGACGCGCAAGCGCGAGGAACCGGTCCGGCGCCGTTCGCCGGTGCAGCAGCAGTTCGACCGCCGTTCCTTCCACTTTCCGCCCGCGGAGCCGCGCCGGAATGACCTTGCTGTCGTTGACGACGAGCATGTCGCGCGCGCGAAGAAATTCCGGGAGATCGCGAACCGTCGCGTGCGTGGACGATCCATCTTCGCGTACGACAAGCATCCGCGCCGAATCGCGGGGCGAAGCGGGGCGAAGCGCAATCCGCTCCTCCGGCAGCTCGTAATCGAACAGCGCTACATCCATCGCGATCCTTCATAGCAAAAAAGCTCAGCGCAGAGGCCCCCGCTTTCGCGGGGGCAGGCGCAAAGGATGCGGGGAGGACGCAGAGGCATCAATCTTCATAAAACAGGAGCTGTCATTCCCGCGAAAGCGGGAATCCAGCGCCTGCCGGTCTTCGACACCAAGCGTCGGCGGCGGAGCGCTTTCGTCACCCGTTGCGGCAGCGGGATTCCCGCTTTCGCGGGAATGACAGTGTTCTTTTGTGGTTGAAACGGGTCCCGCCTTTCGCGGGGATGATAGCTCTTTTGACCAGGTTTTGCTGTCGCTCCGTACCGCTGCGCGCGCTTTTGTTGGCGCAGCAACGGCAGCGTCGAAGAAAGGATTCACGCGGAGGAGCGGAGACGCGGAGTTGTCAGGTTCGGGAGACGCTGGCGAGGACGGCGTCGACGATGCGGTCCTGGTTGGTTTCGTCGAGATAGGGATGCATGGGAAGGCTCAAGACCGTCTTCCCGAGCGCCTCGCTGACGGGCAGCGGTACAGAAGGGTAATGCGCATAACCGCGTTGGGCGGAGAGCGGCGTCAGGTAGTAAATCTGCGACGGAATCCCCTGCCCCGCGAGTTCCGCCTGCACCCGGTCGCGATCGGGCAGCTGGATCGTGTACTGCGCCCAGGTCGAACGCGCGCCGTCGATCACGTGCGGCACGCGGATGCGGTTGGAGCGGCCGAGCTTCTCGGTATAGCGCCGCGCGATGCGTTCGCGCGCTTCGAGTTCGTCGGGGAGGATCTTCAGCTTCTCGATCAGGATCGCGGCCTGGATGGTGTCGAGCCGCGAATTCACGCCGACGCGTACATTCTCGTACTTGTCGCGGCCCTGGCCGTGAATGCGGATCGAGCGCAGGAGATCGGCGAGCGCATCGTCATTGGTGAAGCTGCAGCCGCCGTCGCCATAGCAGCCGAGCGGTTTCGCAGGAAAGAAGCTCGTCGCCGCGGCATCGCCCGTCGCGGCGGTGTGACGGCCATCGAGCGTCGCGCCGAACGCCTGCGCCGTATCGACGAGCATCGGCAGCTTCTCCTGCGCAACGATGTCCTCGAGCGCCGCGTAATGGGCGGGCTGCCCGAACAGGTCGACGGGCATCACCACCCGCGGTCGCAATTTGCCTTCGCGCTTCACCATCGCGATGGCGGCGGAAAGGCTTGCAGGCGCGATATTGTACGTGTCCTGCAGCACGTCGACGAACACCGGGGTCGCGCCCGCAAGCGCAACGACTTCCGCCGAGGCGGCGAAGGTGAATCCGGGAACGAACACCGCGTCGCCGGGGCCGATCTCCCACGCCTTGAGGATGATGAGGAGCGCGTCGGTGCCGTTCGCGCAGGCGACGGCGTGCTTCACGCCGGCGAATTCCGCGAGCTGCTTCTCCAGTGCGCGCACCTGCGGGCCCATGATCCACTGGCCGCCTTCCACCGCTTCGCCAATCGCGCGCTCGAGCGATGCACCCAGCCTTTTCCGCTGCGCCTGAAGATCGATGAAGGGAATGGATGGCATCGGCGACCTGTCCGTTTTTCCGGGTGTGGTTCTATTCACGCCCGCGTGCAATAACAATTGCCTGGGCCGCACATAATGTTTCCGTCTGCGTCAGGCGAAAAAGGCTTAACGCAGAGGGCGCAAAGAATAGCGGAGACCGAGAGGAGATATTGACGCGCTTCGCGCGCCGCAGTGCAGGCAGCAAATAAGCTGTCATTCCCGCGTAAGCGGGAACCCAGCTCCTGCAACTGTTCGGAATGGCGCACCAGCGCTCATGCACACTCTTCGATAATGGCAGGCGCTGGGTCCCCGCTTTCGCGGGGATGACAGTGTTATTTTGATTTTTCTGCGTCCTTCGCGCAGCCTCCGCGACTTCTGCATCAAGCCTTTTTTTCTTCTCTGAATCCGGTGGCCACCAGATAGAGTTCGACCGATTCGGCGCGGCTCGCCGGCGGTTTGACGTGCTTCACGTCGCGAAAACGTTGCTTGATGCGCGCGAGCAGGTCGCCCGCCGCACCGCCCTGAAAAACCTTGCCCACGAAAATGCCGCCCGGTTTCAGCACGGTTTCGGCAAGATCGAGCGCGGCTTCGAACAGCGCAACCGTACGCAGATGATCGGTGGCGCGGTGGCCCGTCGTCGGCGCCGCCATGTCGGAGAGGACGACATCGACCTTGCCGCCAAGCCGTCCTTCCAGGCGTCGCACAGCGTCCGATTCGCGCAGATCGCCCTCGAGAATTTCGACCCCCGCCATCGGCGCAATCTCGAGGAGATCGATCGCGACCACGCGGCCGGCTGTACCGACGCGCGCCGCCGCCACCTGGCTCCAACCGCCGGGTGCCGCGCCGAGATCGAGCACCGTCGCGCCCTTTTTCAGGAAGTGAAATTTCCCGTCGAGCTCGATCAGCTTGAACGCGGCGCGGCTCCTCATGCCTTTCGCCTTCGCCTCGCGGACGTACGGATCGTTCAGCTGCCGCTCGAGCCAGCGCGTGGACGATGCGTCGCGCTTTTTCGCGGACTTCACCCGCGCGCGTTTTTCTCCGCGGCCCGACGATCTCTTCGAATGCTGCTTCACGCGACCCGCGCGGCTACGGCTTCAGGTGCCTGTCGTACCAGTCCAGGATGCGCGTGAACATATCGATGTTGTAGCTGCCCTTTTTCGGCGAGTGGCCTTCGCCCGGGTAGAGCACCATCTCCGTCTCGACGCCGAAGTGCTTCAGCGCGCGGTAAAGGCCTTTCGATTGACCGACGGGATTGCTCTGATCCTCTTCGCCGTCGAAGATCAGTGTCGGGGTGTGAGCCCGGCGGATGAACGACGCGGGTGAATTGCGCGCGAACACGTCGGGGTGCTCCCAGGGTGTGCCGAAATACCATTCGTCGCCGGCGGGATTGTGCTCGGTCTCGAATTCTGCCTGCTGATCGAACACGCCCGCGCCCACTACGGCCGCTTTGAAGCGGTTCGTCTGCGTGATCGCCCATTCGCTCATTTCGCCGCCATACGACCAGCCGCCGATTCCGAGACGGTCGGGGTCGGTTTCGCCGCGCGCGATCACCGCATCGAGCACCGCCATCAGGTCCCGGTAATCGCCGCCGCCCCAATCGCCGCGATTCGCCTTCGCAAAATCTTCGCTGTAGCCGTTCGAGCCGCGCGGATTGACCATCAGGACTTCGTAGCCGTGCGAAGCAAGCATCTGGCCCCACGCGACTTCCCAACCGTAACCTTCGCTGAAATTCGATGCCGGGCCGCCATGTACGAGAAGCACGAGCGGCAGTTTTCTTTTTGTACCGGAAGCAGAGGGCTTCAGCAGCGCGGCCTCGATCGGTGTGCCGTCGAAGCTCTTCGTCCAGAAGACGGTCGCGGGCGAGAGCGGGATCTGCGGCGTGCCGCTCTGCAAATGCCCGATCTGCCGTATGCGACCGTTCGTGTCGCGCAGATACAATTCCGGCAAATGCGCATAATCCTCGCCTGCGAAGGCTATCTTGCCATCGCGCGTGACGTCGAACGCGGCAACCGAAAGCGGGAGGCGGATTTCCTGCGGCGTTCCGTTTGCGGGAACGCGCCAGATGCGATTGGTGAAGCCGTCATTCAGCCGTGCCCACAATGTCGAAGCTTCCGGCCATCTGCCTTCGGCAACGGTGAGGTCCGGCAATTGCGGTACCTTGTGAAGGTCGTTTCCATCTGTACCGATGAACAGGTTGCGCGCAAACGGCCCGTCGGTGGACGTCGACAGCAAAGCGAACCGTCTGCCGTCGGGCGACACGGTCAGGCCCTCGAAAGGCTGCGGGGGCTTTGCGAACAGTTCCACGGCGCCATTGCGGACCGAAATACGGTACAGCGCGTCGGTGTCCTCCTCGACGGCCGGCCTATCGGTCGCGACGAGGAGTATGTGGCCGTCGTCCTGCCACTGGAATTCGTCGATGCGCATGGTCTTGATCGGCAGTTCGTGGGCGCTCTTCGCGGCGACATCGAGAATCCACAGATGGGCGAGATCGGTTGCACGGTCCGCCACCTGCGGTCCGTCGTCGGACGAGGGCGCGTCATCCGCCTGGGCGAGATAGGCGATGGTCCTCCCATCCGGCGACCAGTGGAAGCTCTGTACGCCACGGCTGCGCGCGGTCAGCGCCACGGGATCGCTGCTACCCTGCATGGCGTAAATCTGGGTAGCGCGGCCGCGGTTCGACAGAAAGGCGAGCCATTTGCCGTCGGGCGACCATTGCGGGGAGCGTTCGGATTTTCCCGCCGGCGTGATTTCGTCTTCTTTCCCGCTCGCCAGGTCGAGCAATCGGATGTGCGGCTGCCAGTCCCAGCGATAGCTGATCGCGACGTAGGCGAGGCGCCGGCCATCCGGCGAAACGTGAAGATCGCCGGCGCGGACATAGCTAAGCGCCGCCTCCGGCGTCATCGGACGATTGGCGTTTTCGGCGACGGCGGCGCCCATAACGAAAATGGCAAGGGAAACCGCGAGGAACGGCGTACGAAGCATCATGCGTGACAGTCCCGGAATTCCGGAGCAGATTAGCGCCGCTGCCGGTTGCGCGTCTTTCACGCGTTTAGCGGGCTGATACGTATCTAGCGCCCGGATGACGGGGAGATGAAGTGACGACCCGAATGGAAGTGTGCGTCCGCCGCTATGCGCCCCATCAGGTGATGCCCGCGCATTCGCACGCCGAATCCTTGATGAGCATCGTCGTCCGAGGCGGGTTTCGCGAGACCATCGGCAAACGGGAGCGGCTCTATTCGCACGGCCACATCACCTTCTTTCCGGCCGGACGCACGCATGCACAGGATTTCGGTCCGGCCGGAGCACGGCAGGTCATTTTCCAGCCGCAACAGGATTGGCTCGCTTACCTTAAGGACTGCGGGACGGAGCTCGAGTCCGCGCCGTACACCACGGGACCTGAATTCAGCCTGTTTGGCGACCGGCTTCTGCAGGAGATTGAAAACGACGACCCGCTCTCAGGCCTGGCGCGCCAGGGCATTCTGCTCGAGATCGTTGCCGCGTTCGGAAGGGAGGAACTGCACAAAAACCCGTCGTCGCGCGTGCCCCCATGGCTTCTCAAGGCGCGGGAATTCCTGCATGACAATGCCTGCCGCGCGACAACGCTCGGCGAGGTTGCCCGCGCCGCCGGGCGGCACGAAACACATGTCGCACGGGAATTCCGCCGCTATTTCGGAACGTCGGTTGTCGGATTTATGCGCAGACTGCGAATCCGGCGTGCCGCGCAGCTGCTCGCCGAAGGTGGGCGCGAGATCAGCGCCGTCGCATTCGACTGCGGGTTCAGCAGCCATTCCCATCTAAGCCGTGAATTCAAATTGTTCTACGGCGTAACGCCGTCGGCGTACAGGTCGATGTCCAACAAATGAAAAAAGACCGGCGAGGCCCAACGGCCTCGCCGGCGCAATGACAGTCTGTTGAGGCTTACAGCGGCGCGCTGACCAGCGTCGCTCCGGGCATGTTCCACATGTCCTCCCGCGTCAGATCCGTGAAGAGAATGTGCTGGGCGGGGTCGAAGCGGAGATCACCCGGCCTGACCCATACCGACACGCGCCGGTTCAGTGCGACTTCGACGCGCGACGGCCTGCCGTCCGGCCCGATCTCCACGTTGCGTACACGCCCGACCCACTGGCCGCCGGGACCTGCCACGGGCGCCCGCCAGAGCTGCGTGCTCGGCTCCGCAATCAGGTAGAGCGGTGTGAGGCCGTAACCCTCGCCGTAACGGTAGACGACCGGCGCAGGGTAGCTCCACTCGTATTGCGCCAGGTCGTACGCTGCGAGGCGCGAATTGTAGCGGGCGCGATCGTACTGATAGCGCTGCTGCTGCGCCTGATAGTTCTGCATCTGGTCGTTGTATTGCTGCTGCTGGGCCTGGTACTGGCTCTGATTCTGCGCCTGTGCGGCATTGTTGGATACCGCGCCGTTCATCTGCTCCTGATTCAACTGATCGGTCTGCTGCATCTCCGTCGGCGTGGATTCCGGCGGCCCACTTCCGTACCGGCTGTCGTAGCCGGACTGCGCGAAGGCCACCGTACAGATGCCGGCGGCTGAACAGATCGCGACGACCGCTATGCCGGAAAGAATTGCTGATCTGATACTCATGTGACGTCTCCCTTGTTTTTCCGCCTGCCGCCTCACCGGCGGCAGGCCGTGTCCGCGCAATGACGGCGTTTATGGCGGGGGATAACCCCATTCCGGCGCCGGGTAGTCCCATCCGTAGGGCCCGAGGTAGTATCCGGCCATGTATGCGTTGTACCGTGCCCGATCGTATCGATATCGCTGCTGCATGGCCTGATAGTGCTGCATCTGGTCGTTGTATTGCTGCAGTTGGTCCTGGTACTGGCCCTGGTATTGTATCTGTGTCGCATTGGCAGACGCAGCGTCATTCGTCTGCTGCCGGTTCAGCTGATCGGTCTGCTGCATTTCTTCCGGGGTTGATACTCGCGGTCCGTTTCCATGGCGGCCGTCATAGCCGGATTGTGCAAGAGCCGCCGTACAGATAGCGACGGCCGCCGCGCCGGAAAGAACTGCTGTTCTGACAATCATCGGATGTCTCCGTTATTTTTTCCTGCCGCCTCGCTCGTTCGCATCACGGTCCGGGCTGGCCGTTCCCGGAGGGAGGGCTGACCGGATAGGCGGTCGAAGGGGGCGGATTCATGCCGTTGGGCGGCGGTACCGTCCCGGGCGCACAGCCGCCGGCACCCGTCGCGGATGGCGCACAGTTCATGGTTCCCAACGGCGCCGGCGTCGCCGACGGCGTGCTTGCATTCGCCGGCGTGGTCGCGAGCGTCGATGGCGCCGGCGCTGTCGCGCTTGGCGTTACGACGCCCGGCGTGGTTGCACTTGGCGTGACGGCTCCCGGCATGGTGGCTGTACCTGGGGCTGCCGCTGTGCCCGTCGCAGTGCCCGTGCCGGCCGTTCCTGCTCTCGTCTGCGCGCCCGCCGCGACCGCCGAAAGCATCGTGCACGCGACGGCGAAACAGGCGATGGCGAAAAACGCGCCGCCGTGTCTGTGAAGCGAACCCGGAAGATGAAGCGAATGTGGCGTTTTCATGTACGCTGGTCCACGTTGCCCGCGCGTGCATGAGCGCTCGCGCGTCCATCTTCGAAAACGTGAAGGGCGCGGCGGTGGTTTCTTCGCGTTCCGTGAAACAAAAAAGAAAAACGCCCGCAGTGACTGCGCTGCGGGCGTTGATCCTGGGGTTTGCGCTCTAGCTGCTCGGCCCCGGCTGATTGGGATTGTTGTTGGCGGGGGGCGGCGTCGTGGTCTGGTCGGTCGACGTCGTCGGATTTCCCTGTGTGCCGGCGGGGCCAGCCGCGCCCGGGTTGCTCGAATACCCTGGCGTCGGTTCCCCGGTGCTGTTCTGCGGCTGCTGATACCCCGCGTTTCCGGGCTGCATGCCGGGCGAGCCCTGCGGCTGGCTGTACGTCGCATTGCCGGGCGAATTATTTTCCGTTCCCGGTTGCGCGCCAGGTTGCGCGTAGTTCGCGTTGCTGGGCGTGTTCTCTGTGCCCGGCTGCGCACCTGGCTGCGTGTAGGTCGCGTTGCCCGGCTGGGCTCCGGTTTGCGGCGCCGCCGCCGGCTGGTTGGTATTCATCGAGCCGGGATTGTTCATTCCGCCCGTGTTTCCGGGTTGCGACGTGTTCATCATGGCGCCACCCTGCAACTGCTGCTGATTGAGGTTGCGCGTGGCCTCCCGCTCGGCCGGCGTCGAGGGGCCATGTTCCGAGGATGCGGTGCGCGTCCGCGAGTGATGGCGGAGCGAGGCCGTCCTCATGTGATGATGGACGCGGACGTGGTGAACCACGTGATGCACATGATGGACCGTCGTTGTGGTGGTCCCGCTCGGCGCGGTTGTCTGCGTGGCGGTTGACTGGGTTCCCGCTGCGCTGCCGGCGTTGATCTGATCCGTGCCGCTGGGTGCCGCCTGCGGCGACGCCTGCTGGGTTTGTGCATAGGCCGCGCCCGACAGCGCCAACGCCACCGCGCCGCCGAGCAACATCGTCTTGCATCTCATGATGCGTCTCCTTTTTCCGTTGATCCGTCGCGAGGCGCGTGAGCCTCTGCGTCAAATGCAAACGCGCCCCTTTTCGGGACGGTTCCCGGTTCCGGCGCGTTAACTGGGGCGGGGGGGCCGGGTGCGGTGGTGCCGGCGGTGTCGGATCCTGTGCAGGTCGTGCCTTGTGGCATTGTTCATCCCGGTGCTCCTCGCCGGGGTCGGACCGTTCGCCCCGCCCGGCTGATTCGGTCCGCCGCCCTGTTGCATGGCCGGTGAGCCCTGATCCGCGGGGCTCGGGCCGGGCGGACTTCCACCCGGGTTTGACTGATTCTGAGGGAGTGCTGCGCCTGCCATCGCCACCACCCAACAAACATGGCGTGTATTTCATCGCGCCTCTCCGAAGGTTTGGCTCTCGTCTTCTCCAAGTCTTCGGGCGCGGGATCCTGTTCCCTCGGAGCGAAGGCTGCTCGAAGTCGCCTAAAGAACGTGCTGCCGCTGGGCCCGTTCCGAAGGTACAAAGGGAAAGCAGAGTCCGGATGGCCGGGCTCGCCGTTGGCTCGTGATTCGCCTCGCGATGAAGGCGCTTCTCTAGCCGGCCGCGATATATTCGCGCAGCGACTGCGCCTCCCGCGTCGTCTCTTCGATGCAGGTTTTCACGACGTCGCCGATCGAGACAATTCCGCTGAGCCGTCCGTCTTCGACAACCGGCATGTGACGGAAACGTCCATGCGTCATGGTCTCCATCAATTCATCGACCGTATCGATTTCCGAACAGGTCGACACGTCGCGTGTCATGTGTCGACCGACGCTCTGACCGAGCGCAGAAACGCTGTGATCGGCAATGGCGCGGACGATATCGCGCTCGGAAAGAATCCCCGTGACGTTTCCTCTTCCGTCCATCACCACGACAGCGCCGATGCGGCGGCGTGCGAGCAGGCGCGCAGCTTCAGACAGCGTGGTCTCGTCGTCCGTCGTGACGACGTCTCGCCCTTTGTTGCGCAGGATGTGTTTGACTTGCATGGCGCGGCTCCTTGTACCCCCGCAGGTTGCGTCGGGGTCGCCGCCGCGCCTCGTCGATCACCAAAGACGCGGCGTATTGCCCCGTCCGCTTCGCCCAGCCTCGAGGGTAGCCTGAGGGCGACCCCTTGAGGCAATGCTGCGCCTCCCGGCCCGCGTTTGCAAGCGCAACCGCCATGCGCGCGACGGGTACGAAATAACTTTTCATCATTTGCCAAGGTGCACATATCCGCAGGAACGATTCCGACGCGCTGAGGTTGACGAGCGGTAGCCGTGAACAGCCGCTCCACATGTATTCGTGCCGTATGCGCGCAGACCGCAAGAAGGGGACACAATAAGGACAGCAGGAGAAAGACATGGCCGGACGTCTGCAAGGAAAAAAAGTTGCCATTCTCGCAACCGACGGGTTCGAGGAATCCGAACTCCTGAAACCGCTGGAAGCGCTGAAAAAGGAAGGCGCGCACGTCGAAGTGGTTTCGCCGAAACCGGGCGAGATCCAGGGTTTCCATCACATGAAACCCGACAGGAAAGTACACGTCGACAAAGAGCTCGACCACGCGAACCCCGCCGATTACGACGCCATCGTGCTGCCCGGCGGTGCACAGAATCCCGATCAGCTCAGGACGAAGCCGCAGGTGCAGAAATTCGTCCGTGCCTTCGCCGATGCAGGCAAACCGCTTGCCGCAATCTGTCACGCGCCGTGGATTCTGATCGATGCCGGACTCGCGAGGAACCGCAAGCTGACGAGCTGGCCGACAATCCGGATCGACCTGAGGAATGCGGGCGCACACGTGCTCGACCAGGAAGTGGTCGTCGACCAGGGGTTGATCACCAGTCGCGGGCCGGACGACCTCCCCGCCTTTTGCAGCAAGCTCATCGAGGAAATCGCCGAAGGACCCCACAGCGGGCAACGCATGAAGGCGCAGCAGTCCGAACAGGCCATGCGCCATTGAGCATGCGCTATTGACAAGGTAGCCGCGCCGTAGAGCTGTACAGCGGCTTTGCCTCCCCCGCGCACTCGCCTTCGCAAGCGCTGGCGCAGCGGGTGCATTGCGCGGAGGAGAGCCTGCCCCGCACTTGATGCGGGCGCATTCCCATCACCGCCACAATAGGCCATCGTAGAGTCCGCAAAGCTGGCTTCAGCGGAGGGGGACAAATGCTGACATTGCTCGGCGTGGCCGCGATGGTCGCGGGTTTTCTGCTCCGCGTGAACCCGCTCATCGCCATCCTGGCGGCGGCGCTCGTCAGCGGTCTCGCGGCAGGACTTCATCCCGGCGCTATCCTTGCTGCGTTCGGCAAGGCGTTCAGCGACAGCCGCTACGTCACGCTCGTCTTCCTTGTGCTGCCCGTCATCGGAATCCTCGAACGCTATGGTCTGCAGGAGCGGGCACGCCAGCTGATCGCGCGTTTTCGCAGGGCGACACCCGGCCGTCTGCTTCTCGCCTATCTCATTTTCCGGCAGGCCTTTGCGGCCGTCGGGCTGACGGCCGTCGGTGGACAGGCGCAGATGGTGCGACCGCTCGTGGCGCCGATGGCGGAAGGGGCACTCGGCGAAAATGCCGATGAAGCGTCAC
>DATGGN010000023.1:0-3083 GCA_035308485.1 Rhizomicrobium sp. | reverse complement strand
GCGAGGACGGCGGCTGCAACCCCTCCGGGAGCGTGAAACATCGCTTTGGGAACATTCACGCGACGCCGTAATACTGGAAGCGCGCTGCACGTGATCATGTACGTGATCAGGCGCGAGATGGTGCTAATGGCCACCAGATAGATGAAAGTTCCGGATAGCGTGAGCGCGAGGTTCACGGCGCCCGCAACGACTACCGTCGCGGCGGGGGTGCGGAATCGCGGATGGACCTTGGCGAGCCACGCCGGCAACTGGTCATGTTCCGCCATCGCGAACATCACGCGGGATGCGGAAAGAATCAGAATGTTCAAATTTCCGGAGAGGGACAGCACGATACCCGTCGTAATCATGATGGCGCCGCCGGTTCCGAGAAAACGAGCCGCCGCGTCGGCTAGCGGGCGCTGGGACGACGCCAGCTCCGGAAGCGTGCCGATACAGACCACTTGAATCGCGATGTAGGCCGCGACGACGATCGACATCCCGACCAGCAGCGCCCAGGGAAGAATTTTCTCAGGGTTGCGGATCTCGCCCGCCGGGATCAGCGCCATTTCGAAGCCGGTGAAAGCGTAGACCAGTAGAAGAATCGTTTGCGAAAAGGAACGATAATCGGGAGCCGCAGCCAGAACGAAACGGCCCGGTACGATGAAGAAAAGCCCCACGGCGATGAAGATGAGGAACGTCAACAGCTTGCCGGCCGCGAAAACGTTGCTGGCATCCGCGACCTTCCGTACGCCGCGAACGTTGAGCACGGTGAGTAAGACGATGATCGCCGTCAGGATGACGGCCCGCGGCGCTCCCGTGGCCACTTTCGGAAAAAAGAAACCGAGATAGGCCGGCAACAGGTTGATGTTCGCCGAAAACGACGTGATACGGGCGACCCAGACGAGCCAGCCAACCGTGAATCCAGTGAGCGGCCCGTAGGTTTCGCGGGCGAAGAGATACGGCCCGCCAGTGGTGGAGAAGCGGCTGCCGACCTCGGCGAAGCTGAGAACAATCAGGCACACGCAGGCAGCGCACAGAACGAACGAAATCAGACTATAGTTGCCGGCGAGCGCGAAGACTTTGGAAGGCAGGCCGAAGATCCCCGCGCCTATGACTGCGTTGATGACTACGGCGACCAGATCCCACGGGCGGATGGAGCGGACCAAAGTCGGAGTGCTGGTTGTCGGCAGGGCCACAACGGAAGGTAACACACTGCGGCCTGTTTACGGCATCTGCGGGCTGGCACCGGCGAGGATTCTCGCGATCCAATCGGCGTGGGGGAAGCCGGACGTCGAGAGAATCTTGAGCTCGCGATCGATGTCGTATTCGACCCGTCGGATGGAGGGTTGATCGTTGAGCAAGGGATCGTCGTCGAGCAAGAGATAGGAAGCGCGGCGATCGCCGTCGTAGGAGAGACTCACGCTGCCCGTATTGACGACGGTCATGTGTGCGAGTTTTCGGATATAGGGGCGATGAATATGCCCGTAAACGGCGATCGGCCGGCCGAGAGGCAAGAAGACCGATTCGAGTTCCGCATCACTTGCAGTGTGCTGGGGTCCGCGCCAAGGGCTCGCGGGACTCGCGTGCACCAGGGCCATCGGGCCGTGAATCTGCTGTCGCGGCAATCCGGCGAGCCACGCGATTCGCTCGTCGCCCAGGGCTTCACGGGTCGCGGCGGCCATTTCTTCAATCGTGGGAACCAAAGATTGCATTCCCGGCGACTGCCTCGCGAAATCGGTGAGCGATTGCGGGTTAAAGAGCAACTCGTCGGTGTTACCAACCACGCCTTGCCAGCCGAGGTCACGGATTTGGTCGACGATCGCCACCGGGCTCGCGCCGCTGTCCGCCAGATCGCCGCCATGAAAAATAAGGTCGGGCGAGGTCTGGCGCAGATCCGCAAGAACGGCTTCGAAGGCAGTCCGATTGCCGTGGATGTCGGAGACGATGGCGATACGCATACTCCATTATTCGCCGCTGGTAGGTGGGTGAGCCGGGGGGACCCAATCGCTGCCGCTCATGGCTCGGCAGGTCGCACTGCATGCGCGTCAACGCCCGCACCGAGCCGCGAACGCAGTGAGCGGGTCCGCTACCGTCCACAAACGCGCGCGAATGCTCTTAGCGGATGGCGAAGGTTCCAAAGACCATGCCGAGTTCGCGATTGTCGCTGGAGGCGCGGAGGACTTTGCTGAGTTCGATGGCGACTTCCATCGATTCCTGGCCGGTGAGCGCGGCAGGCAGCGGGAAATCGAAGGCGAATTGTTCGTCGGGTTTGCGGATCACCGCGGAGCCGATTTCCTGGCCGGATGCGGTGACATGCATCGTCACGGGGCCGGAGGCGAGCACGGCGGCGGGGCCATAGCCGGTGACGTACAACCGCTGCGCCGGCGACGACGGACCAGAAAGTTTGATCGTCGCGCGCTTGGGCATCCAACGAAAGGTTTGTTCGCCGGGATACCATTCGGGGCCCAGGTCTTCCGCGTAGGCACGATCGCCGACGTCGACAAAATCGATGCGCGTGGCTCGCGGGTCGGCGCGGAGCAACAATTGATAAGCACGCGTGATGTCGTGCGTGTCGGTGGTGGCCACGCTTAGCACGCGGGCTTTGTCCTGATCGATGAGATTGAGCTGCTGGCGTGGCGAGGCGAGGAATCGCGAAACGCCGCCGAGATCGGCGCGTGCCTGGATGCCTTTTTCGCCCCCGGGAACGAAGTAGATCTTTTGGACGCCGAAGAGGCGGAAGGGGTCGTCCTGGAATCCGCTCTGGAACAGTTCGTTGTCGACGCCCTGCAGGATAATCGCGGAGCCGGGGTGCGCGCGGGCGGATTCCTGGACGCCCAGGACGGTAGCTCGCATTCGAAGAGCCCGGTTGTAATACCAGTGCGTGTACGCATCGATCTCCCGCATCGATCCGGTGAGAAATGTTCCCAGGAGTGCGAGGGCGGCAATGCGTCCGGGCCAGCCTTGTTTGAATCCCGCGACCGCGGCCCATCCGGCGAGCCAGCAGAATCCGAGAATGGGCACGGTGACGTAATAATCCTGGATGTGATTCGGCAAAGGAAGCACGGGCGCGAGGAAAAGCAGGAACCATGCGACGCAGAAGAGGG
>DATGGN010000022.1:0-11723 GCA_035308485.1 Rhizomicrobium sp. | reverse complement strand
CTTCATGGCCTTGCGCTCGACGACGTTTCCAAACCGCATCGCCTCGCCGTGGCGCTCGTCATGATCGTGTTGCCCGCGGCGCTTGTGCTGAAGGAACCCAATCTGGGCACGGCGACGATCATCCTCGCCGACGGATTCTCGCTTCTCTTTCTGGCCGGGCTTTCATGGTGGTGGATTTTGCCGGCGGTCGGCGGCGTGGTCGGCGCGGTGCCCGTCGCCTGGCATTTCCTCCATGATTACCAGAAGCAGCGGGTGTTGACGTTCCTGCATCCGCAAAACGATGCGCTTGGTGCCGGCTGGAATATCAGCCAGGCCGAGATTGCGATCGGTTCGGGCGGATTGACCGGGAAAGGCTTTTCGCACGGCACGCAAACGCGCCTGAACTTCCTTCCGGAGAAGAACACCGACTTCGCTTACACCGCGCTGGGCGAGGAGTTCGGATTTGCCGGCAGCGTGGCGCTGCTAGTGCTGTTCGCCATGGTGATGTATTTCGGTGTGCGCATCGCCACGCAGTCGCGAAGCCAGTTCGGCCGGCTCGTGGCCATGGGCATTACCCTCAATTTCTTTTTCTACATCATGATCAATGCGGCGATGGTGATGGGCCTGATCCCCGTAGTCGGCATTCCCATGCCGCTCATCTCCTACGGCGGCACCGCGATGCTGACGGTGATGTTCGGCTTCGGGCTGTTGATGAGCGTGTACGTCCACCGTCAGGTCGAAATGCCGCGAAGCTCGGGCGGGATTATTTGACGGGTTTTGCTTCTCCCGCGGAGCAACAACGTAGCGGGAGAGGTCAAAGTCATTCCCGCTATCGCGCTGATGTTTGTTGCTCTTGTCATCCTTGACGACAGGTAGTCCGCACCAGAAACGCGATCGCCCGAGGCGCGTCGCTCGAACAGGTTACACGAATTGGACGACCTCGGTCGCGTGACCATTATCGTGTGACTTTGCAAGTCATCAAAAATTCTATTCCGTCGCCAAAGACACAGCTGATCGCTTTTCGCCTTCCAGGCGAGTGAGGGTAGCGATGGAGTGGAGACCACATCGAGACCACGACGCAACAGGCAAATCCAACGCCTGCCCGGTCGCCCCCGTGTGCCACCTGAAAGGCGCGACCTCAGCGCACATCGTTCGTTGCTCGTTGATGATCAAGCGAGCCGCGCGGAGCAATGTCATCCACAAGGAGATCCATGATGAGCGACAGGTTTGAAGAAGAGTTGATGGAAGATCTGGGGTCGGAGCCCGAGGCGCGAAGCCAGGCGATGGATGGACTCGACGAACTCGACGAGGTGGACGAGATCGATGCGCTCGACGAACTCGACGAGGCGGATGAGCTCGAGGCGGTAGACGAATGGGACGAAATGGCCGAAGTCGATGCACTCGAGGCGGACGCCGCGGAGGACGAGTTCGAAGAAGCCATGACCGACGCGCTCGAAGCGGCGGACACGGACGAGTTCTTCGGCAAGATCGGCGGCTTCCTGAAAAAAATCGGCAGGGGCGTCGGCAAGGTGGCGCGCGTCGTTGCGCCAATCGCCAGCGCGATTCCCATTCCGCAGGCGCAGTTGATCGGACGCGCGGCGGGCCTCGTCGGGAATGTCCTGGCCGATGAAGGCGATGAGCTGGACGCGTTCGACGACCTCGCCGACTATGCGGAGGAAGAAGACGCCATCGACGCGCTTGCGCCTGCGATTGCAACAGTGGCCATCCGCGCCGGCCTGAAGGAGAAAACTGCGCAGCTGCCGCGCGCCCATCGTCGGCAGTTGGTCAAGACTGTCACCGCAGCGACGCGGCACCTTGTACGCAAGCATGGGCCCAAGGCGATCAACGCGGTGCCGGTCATTGCCGCCCAGGCCCATCGACTCGCTGCCCGCAAACGTTTGCCCACCAAGTACCTGCCGAAAGTGGTGTCCCGCACGGCCAAGGCCGCGGTGAAGTCTCCGCGTGTCCTGCGCAGCATGGTCAGTGCAGGGACGAAGATGCGGGCGGCCCATTTCGGACACCGACACCGCTCTCGCGGGTCGCGGCACGGCCTCGCATCTTATCGTTCCCGGAGCCGCGGCGGTATTGGCAGTGCGGGCGGCGGCCTCAGCCGGTCCTATCGCAGCGGAACCGGCGCGACGCCCTCCGTCTGCGCGAACTGCGGTACCAGCCGAAGCTGGCGCCTCAACGGACCGGTGCGCATAACCGTTGAGGGTGCCTGACGCAACGAAGCGGGAAAGGACGGGGCGCGACTGCTGTACAGAGCCAAAGCTGGTCGTTCCCCGTTTCCTTCCGGCCCTGGTCTATCGTCCTGTTCGCAACGGGATGTACGGTGCGATGCGAGAGAACGAGAACTCGATCATGACAGCGCAAGACGGCGTCCGGTCGTTCCTGCGGGATCGCGTGTTCGGGCTCGCCGCCCGAGCCAGGCGCCTGGCGCGCATCGACTACAACTCTGTCGGCATTCGCCCCCAGGATCTGCCCTACGTACCATCTCCGCAACACTTCGCCGCCGCCAACAAGAGATTGGCGTCTATCGACCGCGAGATCGCGCGCCGCCTGAAAGTGGTCGTGAACGCCTGGTCGCGTTCGTCACCGCAACGCGTGCTCGTCGACATCGCGCTTGTCGAACGCGAGATCGATCGGGCGCGCCGCGCATTCGGAATGTTCTTTGAAATATTCAGCCAGCGCGGCAGCAGCTACGCGCCGGTGCTGGCGGCCCATGATGTTGTCGCCGAGGATTGCTACAACGCCGTACGAAAGGCGGCGCCCCGACTGTTCGGACGCCAGGCGCTGGCGCCTGTCACCTATCTCGAGCACGGCTATTCGCCGGCGACGATGAGACGCGGCGTGGTGCTGAGCCGCCTGCTTGGCGAAGCCAACCCGTTCCCCGTCATTCGCATTCCCTGGGACCGCGACAATCCATGGCAATCGGTGTTCCTGCACGAATGCGCGCACAACCTGCAGGCGGATATGAGCGTCTGGCAGGAGAATCAGGCCGCATTGGCGAAGCGCGTGCTTTCGACCACGGGCGACCCCGTCCTGCGCGCGATTTATGGCCGGTGGCACAAGGAAATTTTCGCCGACCTGGCGGCGCTGCTCCTCGGCGGTCCCGCGGCTGCATGGGGAATGGCACAATTCCTCAATCACCCCGCGCCGCGCGCGCTCACCTATCGACAGGGGGCCCATCCGACCGGCTTCCTGCGCGTGCTCATACTGACCGAGATGCTGCGCCGCATGGGTTTTGCCGAGGACGCGCGCAAGCTCGAGAAGGTCTGGTGCAGCCTGTACAACCCGAAGCGCTTTCATCGCTTGCCGCACCGCCTCCTGCACGGCGCCGGGCGATTGATCCCGCACGTGGTGGACGAGGTCGCGTTCCAGACCCGACGCAATCTCGCGCACCGGGCACTCGCCGATGTCATTCCGTTCCGGCGCGACGATGAGGAAAGAATAAGAGCCGCCGCCCGTACGCTGGCGGAAGGCGGTTCACCAGACCCGGCTTTGCCGCCGAGACATCTTGTCAGCGCCGCCAGCTACGCCCTCCAAACGGGTCGCGTTTCTGCGCGCTCGCTTTCGACAAGAGTGGTTTCCCGACTGGTCGAACATCATCCGCCGGCGCCGAGAACTCTAACCGCCGCCCAGGCAGCACTTGCCGCTTAAACCCGGAACCAACAGGAAGAGGTAGGCCATGACGTTCCCCAACACCAGTTCCCCAGGAAGTTTCACAGGCGGTACAGCAGGTGTTGGCCCGTCCGGCCGCCCTCGCGCCCAATCGGGATCGGTGAGCCTCGCGCTCGACAATTTGCTGCGCAATCACCTGCGGGTTAATGATCCGCGCAACGCGAAACAAATTGCCGACGGCCTTCGCTCCTATTACTCAAATCATCCGCAGGCCATTGGCCTCGAGCAGGAGGTGATGGGGATTCCAAATCTGCCACCCGCCTTGCGCCCGATCGCTCCGACCGCTGCAACGCGCGGATCGTCGGATACCGAATTCGCCATCGCCAACGGCGACGTCGAAAAGGCGCTGCAGGATCTGTCGAGCAATCCGCTGACCAACGACATCACGCCCGAAATGAACGGCTGGGCCGATTCTTTGCGTGCCGCCATCGTGCAGGGTCACGCGGCGGCGCGCCAGGGGCTCGATCCGACGCAGCGGGACAAAGTCATCGCCGTCCGGCGCCAACTCGGCGAGTACGCGCGCATGGCCCGCTTCGTGGGCTCCCTCTCTCCCGGCATGACGCAGAACTTCCGCCGCCTCGGTCGTGCCCTCGACGAGACCGCCGCGGTGCTGCTCGTCATGCTGGGAGAGTCGCTCGCGAGCGTCGGTTTCGCGACAGGTTACTACCTGCTGCAGGTTCCGCTCCAGGAATTGCAGCAGCGGCGCGACGCAGTGATTTTCGCGCTGCGCAATTTCAACGGCGGCTCGCAGCAATCCTACAGCACGAACGACTGGCCGCGCGGCATCGACGCCTACCGACGCGTGTACACCTGGCTCGAGGAACAGGGGCAGGGAGACCTGCGTTCGCTGCTGCTCGAGAACGAGCTCGCCGGCACGATGGATGCGCTGATAACCCGCGCGCAGAACGGCACGGCCGACGGATTGCGCGCGTTGGGCGTGACGGCGCAGCTCGACATCGAGCGCTTCCGCCGGATGGTGATCGTGGCGCCGGGGGCGATGGCGCGAGACGATGGTCATTTTGACCGGTCGCCGCCGCTGGAGGCCTATCTGCAGGCGCTGGAGCTCTTTGCCGAGACTTTCCGGCCCGCCGGCGGGCTGCGGCTCCTGCGCATCGCGCGGCCGCCGATCCTTCTGTACGGTCTCTATTACACGAGCCAGATAGAGCAGGACAACGCGCTGTTCGATCTCATCGCCGTGCGCGGTACGCTCGCCACAATCTTCGATGGATTGTTTCCAAGCAACAGCGCCCGCGGCGTACAGCCGCAGGTCCTTTTGGACATGTTGCTGATGGAGCTCGATCGGGGCATCGATCTCCTGGCGCTCAGCGAGTTGCCGAAGGAGGGAGGCGGGCCAACCGAATGGCGCGCATTGGCCTTCTGGTCCATCGCGACCGTCATCTATCAGCTTTTGGTCAATAACCCGCAGGTCCTGGCAGCGAACCCGAACGCCACGACACCGCCTGCCATCAACCCGGCTAATGTCAGCGGCTCACCGTTCCACAAGATGTACAGCGATCCGGGCTTTCAGTGGTTTGGCAGCGATCTGTTCCGGATTTGGACAGACTACGACAACGCCACCCCCAACGTTCCCAGCCTTCACGGCGCGTTCAAGCGCCTCTTCGACATCAAGCTCACGCAGCTGCCGCCTTCGCTCAAGGAGAAGCAGCGCAAAGGGCTGGCGGAGGAATTTCGTGTACAGGCGAGTCTCGAAGAGCGATGGGAGGATCTGGTCCGCACCGTGGCGCCCGAAGCAGGCGACCAGCAATCCATCTTCATGCTGCTTCGCAAGGTGATCGAGCAAGCGGCGTACATGGTCCACATCCAGCACCTGCCGCACTACGCGCCGGCCCTGCCGCAGCAGTTCGAACAGACCCTTGATCAGATCGCGAGGAAAATCTGATGAGCACCGCACCCACGACTAGTGCCACCTATCCCGCCCTTGCCGGGCCTGTGCAGGCGATCAACGATCAAACCCTGGAGGCGCTGAAGGCGCTCGCGGAGTTCGACAGGCACGACTCCCGCGGCTCGCTCATTGCCACCTCCGCGGTCAACGCACTTCTGCTGAACGAAATCGTCGATCAGATGCAGAACCTCGGAACTCAGCTTGCCGGGATTGCGGCGGCCTACAGTCCACCGCCGCCGGCAACCACTGTTGCGGCCGGGCTCGCCCATGCTGCCGTTGCGCTGACGCATGCTCTGCAGCGGCCATTCGATGAATTTCAGGCCGAGATCACGCAAATACATGGGCGCTTGGACCATCATCAGGAACGAATGAACACGCTCGATAAGGCGATTGATTTGCAAGAGGTGCAAATAGGAAGGCTGCAATTGTTTCAGGATGCACTTCCATCGCAGTTGGAGCAGTTCAAATTGCGCCTTGATGGTCAGCAAACGCATCTGCAGTTGCTCGAGACTCGGGTCGGAGAACTGAGGGCGTTTCAGGCTGGGATCGTACCCCGCATAGAGCAACTCCAGGTAAGCGACAACCATCATCGCGCGCATCTTGAGCGCATTGACATCCAGGTGGGCGAATTGAAGTCGGACCTGAACAAGATGGTGACGGTCCTGGACAGTCTCCAGTTGCGCGATGTCAGCCATGAAGAACGTACGAAAGTACTCCAGGGGGCGCTCGAGTCGCTCGAGATTCGTACGGGGGAGTTGCAAGCCGACCGGGAACGGATGGCCGGGCGACTGGATCTCCTCCAGCAGCGGGATGCGGCCACGGTTCGTCAGCTGCTGCGCCTGTACGGCATGATCGCCGAGCTCGAAGGTGAAGTCGAGGATTGGGAAACTGCCGTACAGGAACTGCAGCGTCACGGCGAAGAGGTCGGAATCGAGGTCGTGATCGTGGAGGCGGAGCCCAAAGCCCGGAAAGAGAAGACCCACAGACCCCGGCGAAAGCCACACGAGAGAAAGAGGTAGCGTTCGCGCACAACGGACATTCGCGGCCAACCCGGTAACGCATTTGCATTAGGAGCACCCGATGAGCATCCAGCAAACAGAAACAATTCAGCGGCTCTGGGATCGTTTCCTCCGCGACCAGCTTGCCCACGTTCCTTTGGAGGAGCGACGGGCGTACACACAACAGTTCGAGGAACGCCTCGCCGAATTGGTGGAAAAGGACGCCGGAACGCGCTCGGGGGGCGAGGGATTTCTCGATCTCATCGGCGTCGGCCCGAAGGGGCGCGTGGGTTTCGAGGAGATCGCTTACCCCTATCTGAAGGCGGACTTCGACGACAATTTCGTCGCGAGCCAGCTCCATGCGGCGGCCGAACTGTACTTCATCTATCAGTACGAACGTTCGAAGGTGTTCCAGGTCGCCAACATCCTCCTGCGGCTGTTCCATTCGGGCAGCATCAAGCTGACGCGCGGTCCCGGGGCGAACAGTCTCTATCTGCTGGAGAAGTGGCAGCCGCAGCGATATTCGCTCCGCCACAGGGACGCCGCCTATCGCCGCGCGTTCAACTACGGCGTGGTGTCGTCGGGTTCGACGCGAACGGTGGTGAATGTCAATTTTCACCGGCAACTCGTCGGCTTCATGGACTCCGTGGCGCAATTCCTGAGGGATATGCGCATCGGCGACGTAATTCGCGGGAGCCAGGAGCTGGAGCACCGCGCCTTTGGCAGCGTCGCCACCGTGCAGCGTCTCGGAGTCGATCTCCGTTACGCACTCAATCGCGCGACCTACGGCAACATTTATGCGCTGTCCGTCGAGACGGGCCACTATCTGAAACAGGTGCTCGAACTCCTCGACGCGCCGGACATCAAGAAAGCGTTCGACGCGAACACCAAATGGAACGTGGTCGAGACCGTGTCGCAGCGCTACCTCGGCAGCATGGCCGAGATCTCGCAGCGCGCGAAGATGGCAGAGAGCGGACGCCGTGTTCTGCTGTTCGTCGCCGATCACGACTTCAAGACAGGGATGGATCCGTCGCTGTTCGAAGCGGAAATGGGTCAGATCGGCCCGCACGCCGAAGCCTGGCTCGCTGCTTACCGCATGACGCGTGAGGGCCGCGGGTTCGTGAACAGATCGTCGGCCGCGCCGTCGTCTCTGGACAGCATTTTCGGGATACGCAGTCGCCGTACATCAGCACCAGCCTATGCTGACCTTTGAGGCGGGGCGGGCGCATGTTGGCCTGGGGCGCTTCGTCCGACCTGTCGGTAGAGATCAGCCAGCGGCGCTGGCGGTGCGTCGTCGATCCGTACCTTTGTCTCTCTCCGGACGGAGCGGCGTTCGTCCACGGCCTGGCGGCACAGGCCGAGGTCTGGCTCGGTTCCGAGTTCCTCAATGTTCTCGACAGCTGGACGTTGTACGACCGCGAGCCTGAACTCCTGCTCACTTCGAGCCAGCGCCAACGCGTCAGCCCCCCTGATCTGGAGAACCTCAGGCAGGCCCTGCAGCTGTGGTTGAGGCTTCGCGACGATTCCGGCCTGGGCGGGGCACGATTGTGCTGGGTCCGCGACGCCGTGCGGGAAAGCCGGCTGCCCGACGGTATGGACGAGACGATTGTACAGCGCTGGGAAGCGATGGCGGAATCCCTCGACGAGCGCCTGTCGGCGTCGACCGAATCAAGCGGGCCGGTGATAGCGGCCATGCGCGATGCCGCGGCGCTTGCCGGGCTGCTTCCCGGCGCGTTTCTCCTTACGCTGCGCGATCCACAAGATCCCGCGGGTACGCCGTCGTCGTGCAGGCATTTCGAAGCGTGGCGATTGCCCTGCCGAAAACTCGACTGCCGCGACGATCTCGTCGTGCTGGAGCGATGCGCGATCCTCCACACCATCGTGCAGGCCGGCCTCGCCGGTTTCCTGTGGAGCGGTGTGCGCATCGCCGTCGTACATGTCGACGTCCCGGGACGGGCCTGCCTGAACGTGGTGGCGCCGGATCCGGCTTCGTCCGGCGAGGAGATGGACTACGTCGCCGGCACGGCCCCGCGCAAGGTGCGGGGCGTATGGGAGGATGCGCGCGTGTTCTGGTACGACCTGGCCGTGGAGGATTGAGATGTCGGGACGCGATGCCGCGCGACTGCGGTTGAACACGACCAGACTCGTGATGCAGGGCATGCAGGGACAGATCGCACATCCCGTCGGCCGCGAAAATCCGTATCGCATCGGCCAGGACGGCGTACCCCGCGTCCTTCCGGGCACCGGAGGCATCACGATCAACTGCAGAATCGGCGATCCGTGTGTCGGACTCGCGGCGGATCATGTCGAGCCCGGCGCAGCGCTGCACAACAACGGGCAGGAAATCATCGGCGCGCGGAATGGCCCGAACAGGGCATTGATCACGAGCGCCTGCGTTGGAAACTGCGCACGCGTCGCCAGCGGCCCCGTAAAGGGCGCCGTCGGACTGGTTACCGGCAAACACGGCGGCGTCGATCATCTCCTGGTCGACTTCGACACCAGAACGTTGTGCCGGCTGAACATCGGCGACAGGATCCAGATCTATACCTACGGTCTTGGCCTGCAACTGCTGGACTTTCCTCAGATTGCCGTGACGAACTGCGCACCTGGCCTGTTGCGCCGCTGGAGCCCCGTGCCACGCGGCAGGGTGCTCGAAGTAAGGGTAACGCACATTCTTCCCGCTGCGATCATGGGCTCCGGTCTGGGCAAGAACAGTGTCCTGCGCGGCGACATCGATATCCAGTTGTTCGACGCACCGACGCGGCGGCGGTATGGCCTGGAGACACTCCGGTTCGGCGACCTTGTCGCGGTCACCGACAGCGATACGCGCTACGGTGCGGCATGGCGCAGCGGGCGGATGACCATCGGCGTAGTTGTACACAGCGACAGCACGGTCGCGGCCCATGGCCCGGGAATGACGGCGTTGCTGACCGGACCGACGTCCTCGTTCCGCCCGATCCGCGATGCCAGAGCGAACATCGCTTTCCTGTACCGGCGGCGCGCATATATCCCACCGCGGGCCAACCGGCCGCTCGCGGGCTCCCTGAGGTCGACTCCGCTGCTGGGACGCGCAGCGCAACCCGTTCTTGCGTAACCTGCCCTCGGAAGGGTTTGGCGGAACGCGAACGGCTACGGCCCTTGCCTGGCGCCAGGATCGTCCCGGTCGACGACCTCCACCGCTTCCTTGAGGAGCGCGGCACAGCGGAACACCATGGCGGCGCGACTTTCCACACCGAGCTTGAGAAAGATGCGGCGCAAATAGGTAGCAACGGTCCACTCGCTGATGCGCAAGCGGTGTGCAATGACCTTGTTCGCGTGGCCCTTCGCGACCAATACAGCAATTTCGAGCTCGCGGCCGGTGAGACGCACGGCGAGGCCTTCCGAACCTGCCGCCTGGTCGGTGTTGTCCGCGCCGCCGGTATCGATCACGGCCAGTCTTTGACCGGCGAGGTCGAACCGGCAAAGCTCACCCGTCTCCGCCGACCGGGACATCTCGGGTATCAGAACCACCGAGAAGTGGCGCTTCCCCAGCAGGATGCGACCGACCTCCCTGTCGCCTGAACCCGACGTAGCTCGTCCCTGCGATCGCATCGTCGGTAGCCGCTCTCTCTACCACGATCGAAGTCTCAGCCATCAGTGACGCGCTTATAAGGTTTCCCACCTGTAGCAGCGATCATCACAGGATCGCGCGCGAAGCCCCAACCTGAGTACAAGGAAACCCGGCGACCGAAAATAGCACCGCCGGCACGCCGATACAACTTCCCAACGCATGAATTCGGATCACTGATTCGTGCTTTGCTACAGCGGAGGAGTTTTCACTGCACGTGATCAACGTCACGCTTTCCATGCAACGGAATCATGACTACGTGTGCACGGCACGCAGGGCCATGTCGCAAACGTGACAAACTTGCGTCAGATCACCGCTTCGGCAAGCCGGAAATGCCGACCGCGGCGCGCAGATCGGCGGCCTTCACCAGCTTTCCGTCGCGCATGACAAGCTCCACCTGCCTGAGATCGCCGATGTTCCTCTGCGGGTCGCCGTCGATCAGCGCAAGCTCCGCGAGCTTTCCTTGCGCAATCGAGCCCGTCTCTTTCGCAAGGCCGTAAACCTTCGCCGGGTTGATCGTGGCAGTTGCAAGCGCCTGTTCCGGCGTTAGCCCCGCCTGTACGTAGAGCTCCAGCTCGTGGACGAGCTCGATGCCGAGGCCGTCGGTGCCTGCGAGTATGGTGACATGCCGCTTTTCGAGTTCCGGCACGAGGGCCTGCACTTTGGCGAAGCTCGCGCGCATGCGTTCGCGCGGCATGTCGGCCGTCGGGGCGAGCGCGCTCTGGCGCAGGCCGCGCACGAGCTGCGGCGGCAGGGTGTCGGCATAGGCGAGGTAGGACGGCGGAATTTCGCCCGTCTCCGGCACGAGCGAGCTTTCCAGAACGACCAGCGTCGGATCGACTTCGATGTGCCGGCGCGCCAGCTCGTCGAGATAGGCGGTCATCGCCTTCGAATGCAGATCGACGTCCGCGGCGTATTTGCCGATGCCGGCGATGCGCGCGACGGTGTTCGATTTCTGTACGACATCGTCCGGCATCGCCTGCATCATGACGAAGTTCATGTGGGTGATTTCGTCGTAGCCGTCGCGCACGGCCTGAAGCGGACGCATGCCGTGCGGGATGTGGCCGTGCACGTGCAGCCCGAGCCGGTGCGCGAGCGCCGCCATCGGCTTCACCCAGGCGGGATCCATCGAGCCGTAGATCTTGATCGCGAAATAGCCATCCTTCTTCGCGCGGCGGACCTGGGCAAGGGCTTCGTCGAGATTGTGAACGGTCACCCCGACCTGCGCCGCATATGGGCCGGCGCCGTCGATGAGGAGGGACGGCACGATGCGCTGGCCGAGAAGCACGCCGTCGTCGATGCGCTTTTTGCGCGCCATCGATGTCTCGGGAATGTTGCCCGGGTCGCGCACCGAGGTGATGCCCTGGGCGAGGAGCAGCGGACCGGTGGAATCGTCGCCGTAATGCTGGTGGTTGTCCCAGAGGCCGGGGATGAGCGTCTTGCCGGTCCCGTCGATCGTTTCCGCATTCGCCGGCAGCGGCGGGAGCGCGCCATGACCGACATGGGCGATGCGCCCATCCGCACTTCGACGGTCATGTCGTCGCGGAAAGTCTGT
>DATGGN010000021.1:0-28534 GCA_035308485.1 Rhizomicrobium sp. | reverse complement strand
CCGCGCCGTCATTGTTGTCGAAGCTGTGAAGATAGTGCAGCGCGTATTTTTTCCCGCCTTTGTTCTTCAACTCGAAAACCGCGCCGTCGCCGTTGGAGCCGCCGGCATAGGGCTGGTCGCCGTCCGGGCAGCTCTGCGTGGCGCAAAACGAATAAAGGGTCTCGAGCGGCGTGACCCTGGAATCATCGGGCAAGCTTCTCGGCACCACCGGTTTCGGCGGCAAATACAATGGCGGTACGGTGTTCGCGCTCGATGACAAACAGGGAAGCTGGACCTTCAAAAGCCTGAAGAGTTTTTGCGCCGGCACTCCGCCGAATTGCCAATCCGATCAGGGCCCGAGCGTGACGCTGGTCGTGGACACCAGCGGCAACCTCTACGGCACCGTCTATTTCGGCACGCACGCGAATCGCAAGGATTGCAGGCGCATCGTGGCGATGAAGCCGGGACGGCTGCTAGTCGCGCAGCCGTTCGAAGATCTTCGCCACCTGTTCGCCGCCCGTCACGTAATGCTTCGCGGTCGCGAAGTCGGAAATGCGCGACCAGTTCTCCGCGATGGTATCGGCCGTTGCCGCCTGTCCGAGATTGACGCCTGCGGTTTCGAACATTTCCGCCGCCGAAAACACGCCCGCGCCAGCGGTCAGGATGACGCCCGTGGGTGCGTCCTGGCCCGCGAGAAACACCACCCCTGGCGTGACATATTCCGGCTTGAGCGCCTCGAGCATCGGCGGCGGCATGAGAGCCTCGGTCATCCGCGTCGCCGCCACCGGGCAGATCGCGTTCACCTTGATGTTGTCCTTCATACCCTCGATCTTCAGCGTGTTCATGAGTCCGATCAGCGCAAGTTTCGCCGCGCCGTAATTCGCCTGGCCGAAATTTCCGTACAACCCGGTCGAGGAGGTGGTGACCACGATGCGCCCATATTGCTGGTCGCGCATCCGTTGCCACACGGCTTTCACCGGCTTCACCGTCCCCGTCACGTGGACGTCCATGACCGCGGCGAAGTCTTTCAGCTCCATCTTGGCAAAGCTCTTGTCGCGCAGGATGCCGGCGTTCGCGATCAGGATGTCGATACGGCCGTAGGCGTCGAGCGTCTGCCTGACGAGATGCGCGACCCCCGCATCGTCGGTCACCGAGGCGCCGTTCGCGATCGCGGCTCCGCCCGCGGCCTTGATTTCGGCGACCACGTTCTCCGCTGCCGCCGACGATCCGCCGGTGCCGTCGACCGCGCCGCCCAGGTCGTTCACCACAACGCTGGCGCCGCGGCGCGCGAACTCGAGCGCGTGTGCGCGACCCAAACCGCCGCCCGCGCCGGTGATGATCGCCACCTTCCCGTCAAACCGGATTGTCACGATGTTTCTCCATTAAAAGAAGTCCTCATGCTGAGCCTGTCGAAGCATGAGGCCCTCACCCTTCGACAGGCTCAGGGTGAGGGTATCTGCAAAAAGGTCAACCCGAGGCGGACCGAACCTGCGGCGTGCGTGCGCCCAAGCGCTTCAGCCACGCGTTTGCCGGTTTTTCGATCAGCTCATAAAGGAGCGCACCCCACCCGATCGCGGCCAGGACGAGCAGCGCGGGTTCGAGCCAGTGCCAAAGCGGCTGCCATTGGGCCCAGGTCCGCCCGAGTACAACGTCGCCCGGCATCGGATAAAGATGCATCTGCGCGTGCCGGAGCAACTGCAGGAGTGGAGTCTGGCCGATGTAGATCGCATAGGACCATTCGCCCAGCAGCAGCAGCGGCGGGATGGCGAGCGCCCGGGCAAGAAAGCCCCTGTCGAAAGACAGCACGAAGACGAGCGCGATCACTGCGAGTGCCGTATAGATGTCGCGCGGCGTGTGCGACCAGCCCGTATTGTACAGCGCGTAAACGAGCCATGCGAGTACCGCCGCTTGCGCGAGCGAAAAGGCGTAGTCGGGCATGGCTTCGAGCTCCCGGCCGCGGACTCTCGCATGCAGCACGGCGAAGCCCACTCCCATGCCGAACGCCGCCATGCCGCGCCAGATGCCGTTGTGAAAAGTGAGATCGAGGCCATAGCGCGGATGCGCCAGCAGAGCGAGCGCGATGGCGCCGCCCAGGATCATGAGAAGCGCGACGCGCCAGCCGCCCCGCGCAAGCATGAGATAGAGCGGGAACAGCAGGCACAGCAGAAACTCGACGCTGACAAACCATGCGGCGCCGTTCCAGGAGAGATAGGGAAAGATGTTCCAGGCCTGTACAAGAAAGAGATTGGCGATGAAGGTGTCCCTGGAGACGATCGGGTGCCATTGTTCGTCATAGATGGAGGCATAGCCGCCTCTGGCCGCCACCGCGCGGAGCACGATCACCATGGCGAGGATCACGAGCAGAATCGTCAGGTGCAGCGGATAAAGACGCGACAGACGCGAACGCATGAAGGAGACGTAGCCGCGCACCGTCCACATCTGCCGCCATCGGACAGCGTAGACATAGGTGAGCACGAAGCCCGAGAGCGCGAAAAAGAACTCGACCCAGAGATAGCCCCGCGCGACCGGCAGGTCGAACCACCATGCGCCGCGGTAGCCATGGCCTTCGCAATAATGGAACAGCACGAGCATGAGCGGGGGCAGGGCGCGGGCGCCCTTGAGGGCGCGGATTTCCGGCGATCGGGACGGCTCGACCATCAAAAAGAAAATGCCTCACCCTGAGCCTGTCGAAGGGTGAGCCTCATGCTTCGACAGGCTCGGCATGAGGCATTTGGTGTAGCGTCCGAATCATTGGAGGGACATGCGTGCCGGACCAGACTCTCTATCATCTCCAGTCGCTCCTCGGAATCGTGGTGCTGCTCGGGTTCGCGTGGGCGATTTCGGAAAACCGGTCCGCCTTTCCCCTGCGCACGGTTCTGGCCGGTCTCGCGCTCCAGTTAGCGCTTGCGCTGCTTTTGCTCAAATTGCCTGCCGCCCGCGCGGGGCTCCTTTCGCTGAACGCGATCGTCAATGCACTGACCGGGGCCACAAAGGCCGGAACGGCTTTCGTATTCGGCTATGTCGGCGGCGCGCCGCCGCCTTTCGCCATCGCCAGCGCCGGCGCTCTGTCGAACTTCGCCTTTCAGATACTGCCCCTTGTGATCGTGATCTCCGCGCTTGCGGCGCTCCTCTGGTACTGGCGAATCCTGCCCGTCATCGTCAATGCCTTCGCCTGGATATTGCAGAGGATCATGGGTGTGGGCGGCGCGATCGGCCTCGGCGCGGCGGCCACCATTGTTCTCGGCATGATCGAAGCGCCGCTCCTTATCCGCCCCTATCTGTCGCGGCTCACGCGATCGGAGCTGTTCATGCTCTTCTCGGTCGGCCTCGCGACGGTCGCGGGAACGGTGTTCGTGCTCTATGCGACCATTCTCGAGCCGGTCATTCCGGGTGCGCTCGGGCACATACTCGTCGCCTCCGTGCTGTCGCTGCCGGGAGCGCTGATGATCGGACGCATCATGATACCGGGCACTTCGCCAACGCATGCCGAAGTCGCGCCCGGATTTCGCTATCGCTCGAGCATGGACGCAATCGCCCGCGGCACCGAAGACGGCCTCAAGCTGTGGCTCGGCATCGTCGCCATGCTGCTCGTCATCGTGGCGCTGGTCGCGCTCGTCGACATCATCCTCGCACCGCTGCCCCATGTCGCAGGCGCACCGCTCACCATCGAACGCATTTTCGGCTGGCTGTTCGCGCCGGTCGTCTGGCTGTACGGAATCCCGTGGAGTGAAGCGGCGACGGCGGGATCGCTGCTCGGGCAAAAGACGGTGCTCAACGAATTCGTCGCCTATCTGAGGCTCGCCTCCCTGCCGCACGATGCACTTGACCCGCGCGCGCGGCTCATCATGGTCTATGCGATGTGCGGCTTCGCCAATTTCGGTTCCGTCGGCATCTTGATCGCGGGCGTGTCGAGTCTCGTGCCCGAACGCCGCGACGAGATCGTGCCGCTTGCCCTGCGCGCGCTTCTCTCCGGCACCATGGCCAGCGGATTGACGGGCTGCATCATCGGGTTGCTGCCGGTCGCGTGACGTCGCGCCGCAATTCACTCAACGTACAGAACGGGTACCGGCGGGCATTTGTCGACGCGCCTGGGTTCCAGATTCCTGAGACCTCCGATCCAGCATTCGTCGAACACGGAGCAGTAACAGGCGCGGAATGTCACTTGCCGACGCATCCGGTCGAGTTTCCGCCAGACGTCGTCATTTCCGGTTTGCTTCGGCAGGGAGAGAAACGTGTGCGTTTCTCCGGCACGGATGACGATACCGCTGACACCGCCCGTGGTAAGTGTCGCTTCCTCGGATGATTGTGACGGCCGGTAGCCGCAGCACGCTTTCAGCAGCGCCTGCGCGCCCGGATAGGCATTGCCGTTCCAGAACAGTTCAAAGGTCTTCAGCTTGGCAGGCCCGACGCCCCCATTGAGGACCGAAAAGGTGATCGTCGAATTGAGATTGCTGGTATCGGCCTGCAAAAGCGGCCACGACGCGGCAGCCACCATTCGGCGATTTGCCTGCTCCGTCCCGATCGCCACCCAGAGCGAAATCGCGGAAACCGCCAGCGCGACCAGCGCGAGAAACGGATCGAGCCATTCGCGCCAGCGGCGGGTCGGTGCGCTCAGCCATCTCGTGTTCATGCGAGCGTTGTCGTACAGGCTGATAAAATCGGGTGCAACTCCGACGCCGCTTAACCGACCGACTTCTACCGCTTGCCTCCCCCGCAGAGCGGGGGAGGTCCTGCGTAGCAGGGGAGGGGGCGGTTAAATGTCAACATCAATTGCCCCCTCCGCCCAGCCAATAAAGCGGCTCAGCAACTGGTACGGTTCATCGTCAGAGCCGCTTTACAGGCTGGGCACCTCCCCCGCGCAATCAAGCGCGGGGGAGGAAATCGAAAACGTCAGTCGAGCGTGCGGCGGAAGCGGAGGAGTGCGATCGTGCCGGCCGCGAGCGTGAAGAGAAACAGCGGCCACAGGTCGGGCCAGATTTCGGGGAAGCCGTTGTTCTTGAGCAGAATGCCGCGAACGATGCGGAGGAAATGCGTGGCCGGCAGGACCTCGCCGATCGCGCGCGCCCATGCCGGCATGCCCATGAACGGGAAGGCGAAGCCCGACAGCAGAATGGCCGGCAGCAGAAAGAACATCGTCATCTGCATCGCCTGAAGCTGGTTCTGCGCAATCGTCGAGAAGGTGTAGCCCACAGCGAGATTGGCAATGATGTAGATCACGAGCCCGCCTGCAAGGAGGCCGAGCGACCCGATCATCGGTACGTTGAAGACAAAGCGCGCGGCCGAAAGAATGATCGTGCTCTGGATGGCCCCGATCAGGATGTTCGGCGCGATCTTGCCGATCATGATTTCAAGCGGCGTCGCCGGCATGGCGAGAAGGTTTTCGTAGGTTCCCCGCTCGCGCTCGCGCGTCAGCGCAAGGCAGGTCATGAGAACCATCGTCATGGTGAGGATGACGGCGAGAAGCCCGGGAATGATGTTGTATTGGGTAATGGATTCCGGATTGTACAGGAGATGCGTGACGGTATTGAACGGGGGCGGCCCCTGCGCCCGCGCGGCCAGCGGACCGACGAGATCGTCGCGCAGCGCCGTGGTTCCGAGCGCGTTGAACGCGGCCAGCGCGTAGCTGCCGGCGGCGGGATCCGTCGCATCCGCTTCGATCAGGAGATCCGGCTGCGCGCCGCGTACGATATCCCGGGTGAAATTGACCGGAATCTCCACCACGAAAAGCACGCGGCCCTGCTGCAGCAGGCGCCGCGCTTCTTTCGGATCCTCGGTTTCCGCCGTGACCTGAAAGTAGCTCGAATTCTCGAGCGCGGCGACGAGCGAGCGCGAGAGCGGGCCCGGATCGCCGATCGCGATCGCGGTCGGAAGGTCCTTCGGGTTCAGGTTGATCGCAAAGCCGAAGAGGAACAACTGCATCATCGGCACGCCGAGAATCATCGCGAACGTCAGGCGGTCGCGCCGGAGCTGCAGGAATTCCTTGGCAAGCACCGCGAACAGGCGGCGCAGCGAAAAGGCGCGGGCACGGGTCACGCCGCCTCCTCCTGCAGATGGATGAAGACGTCTTCGAGGCTTGGTTGTACCTCCTCGATTTCAATATCGCGCTCGCCGCGCAGTTTCGCGAGAGCGCGTTCGAGGGCAGCGCGGTCGCGTCCGCTGACGTGCAACACGGCGCCAAAGAACGCGACATGTTCCACACCGGGCTCGCGGCGCAGAGCGTCCGCAAAGTGCCTGGCGCGGTCGCCCCGCACGACAAAGGTGATGAGACCGGATTGCGGGATGACTTCGCCGACGGTGCCGCGCGCAATGATCTTTCCGTTCAGGATGTACACGATGCGGTCGCAGCGTTCCGCCTCGTCCATGTAGTGCGTACTGACGAGCACGGTCAGGCCCTGTTCGCTCAACCCGTGAATCTGTTCCCAGAAGTCGCGGCGCGCCTGCGGATCGACGCCGGCGGTCGGTTCGTCGAGAAGCAGCAGTTTCGGCTCGTGCAGCATGCAGGCGCCGAGTGCGAGGCGCTGTTTCCAGCCGCCCGAGAGTTCCCCCGCGAGCTGGTATTGCCGGTTTCTGAGGCCGAGCCGGTCGAGCATGGCTCCGACCCGGCCGCGGACATTGTCGAGTTCGTACACGCGCGCGACGAATTCCAGATTCTCGCGGATGGACAGATCTTCCCAGAAACTGAACCGCTGCGTCATGTAGCCGACGTTGCGCTTGATCCGCTCTGCGTCCTTGCGGATGTCGAAGCCGAGACAGGTGCCGCGGCCGTCATCCGGCCGCAGCAGGCCGCAGAGCATGCGGATCGTGGTCGTCTTGCCTGAACCGTTGGGGCCGAGGAATCCCCACACGTCGCCCTGTGGTACATGAATGTCGACATGATCGACCGCGAGTTTGGCGCCGAACCGCTTCGTCAGCCCGGTCACGTCGATTGCAAGCGCCAGCGCCACTACAGGGGCCTGACATCGACGGGTTGTCCGGGATGGATCGGCAGCCCGCCTTTCGCGCGCGCCTCCACCTTGAACACCAGCTTCTCGCGATTGCCGACGCTGAAGATCACCGGCGGGGTGTATTCCTCCTGGCTCGCGATGAAAGTGACGGTTGCTTCCATCGGTTTGCAGCCGTCGCAGGTGATCTTCATCTTCTGGCCCAGATGCACATTCGCGAGCTGCGTCTCGGGCACGAAAAACCGCACATAGATATTGGCCGGTGGCAGGATGGAAACGACGGGCGTGGAGTTCGGCACGTATTCGCCGGGACGGAAGTAGATGTCCTGTACCGGCCCGTCCGTCAGCGCCACGATCCGCCGCTGCGAAAGATTGTACGCGGCCCCCGAGAGCGAGGCTTCCATCTGTCCTATCTGCGACTGCAGCTGCGCGATGCGCGCCGATGACTGTTTCTCGTTATTCTCCGCCTGATCGAGCGCCTCCTGCGTGCCTGCGCGGGCCTGCATCAGCCGGGTCTGCCGGGCAAGCTCGGTCTGCATGTATTTGAGGTTCGCCTCTTCCTGCGCAAGCGACGCTTTCGCCTGAGCGAGAGAGGCCTCCGCCTGATCGCGGCTCGCCTGCTGCTCGGTGGTATCGAGCGTGAAGAGGAGATCGCCCTTCTGTACAGTTTGGCCCCGTTCGGTGGCGAGGCCGGTCATCCAGCCGGCCTGCGGGGCCGAGACGAAGGCGTAGTCGCCCTCGCCGTAGCCGAGCCAGGCGTTATCCTGTTTCTGTGCGCACCCGGCGAGCAGCAGCAGCGCGGCAAGAATGGCGACGCGTTTCATGCGGGCCCCTCGGGTGCGAGGCCGCGCAGCAACACGTCGATATGGGCGTCGATCAGGCCTTGATGATCGTACGGCGTCTCGTCGAAACGGCCGAACACCGAACGCCACAGCGCGACGATGATCATGGGCGCAATGCAGAGCCGCGCCGCGTGGCCGGGATCGATGGGGCGGAATTCGCCGCGCGCCTGTCCGCGCCGGATGATGGCCTCCCAGAGTGCGAGTCCCTGGTCGACAACTTCGCGCCGCCAGTGCTCGGCAAGTTCGGGAAAATTGCCGGCTTCGGCGATTACCATACGCGGCAGCACCGCGACGTCGCCCGTCGATACAATCTCGCCCACTCTGGTGAGCACCAGCCGGACCAGTTCGGGCGTCGGTCCCGCGAAACCCTGTACAGCCGCGCCGATTTCGGCCACGCGGCTTCCGACCACGCGCTGGGCCAGCGCTTTGAACACCGCCTGCTTGCTCTCGAAATAGAGGTAGATGGTGCCTTTGCTGATGCAGGCGCGGCGCGCGATGTCCTCCATCCGCGTGGCGGCAAAGCCTTTTTCCGAGAAGCAGGCGAGGGCGGCATCCAGAATCTCCGGGGTCCGTTCCTCTTTCCGCCTCAGCCAGCGGGGCTGCTCGTTCATGCTAACTGACCGTCCGGTCACCAACGCAGACAAATAACTGACCATCCAGTTATTGTCAAATGACAGATTGGTGGGGGGCATCTGGCCCGCGTTCGATCTACGACCGTTCGGCTTCCTCTCGGTCTCAACATCTTGTATTTCGGACTGGGTGGCCGCCTTTTTGAAACTTCCCTGCCTTTTTCCCCTGCACCAGGGACGATAGGGCACCTCGTGCGCGGCGTTTTTCTGTCCATATGTTGTATGCCAAAGCCGGAGCCGCCGCGCGCAGCACGGGCGATGGACTCAGGCCGCCATCAGCACCTGCATGAATACCCGCCGCCCGTCCATTCCCGGGGGAACGTCGTCCGCTTCACTGATTTCAAAGAGCGAAGCCTATAGTACCATCCTGGTAATAATGTCAACTGAATCGGAAGGTAGGATCGGCATGCTCTGGCTTGCGTCCACCTCGCCAGGTCGATGACCGCGCGGCGGTTTTGCGGCTCGCGGACTCCGCGACCCGTCGGTGCCAGCGGCTCGTGAAAGGTGCTGCCTGCAACCGAAATCGCCGCCTTTGCCGTTTGTACAATTTCAGCAATGACTGTCTGCGATCCGGGAGAGATTCGCGCTGTCGAAATCGTAATACACGGAAAATGACATCGCCTGTGGCGGAGGTGGAACCAGAATCGCGGGCGAGGGCGGCGGTGCGTAGGGATACGAGACTGCGGCTGAAGCAGTTTGTCCCCAACTCGAGAACAACACGGTCAGTCCAACGGGCAAGATCGGCAGAAATCGCATCGGTTTTCCCATCACCTTGTGATCCAGCTGCGGGCAACGCCCTATCACGCGACAGGACTCATTCGAATTGAATTGGCCTCACCCTTCGACAGGCTCAGGGTGAGGCTCTTTTCTTACCCTCATCCTGAGCCTGTCGAAGGATGAGGGTGTCTGCTCGATGCAGTTTGGTTGGCTACCGCTCCAATGACGTTTCGTACAATCCGTACTTTGATCCAGTCGGGAAGACGAATTTGCCGTTCAGGCGGGTTCGAAGGCGATGCGTTTTCCGGGACTGGACCAAGGTCTCGCGCCGTCGGCCGCTGCCCCACCATGCCGTACCTCAGGTGTGAATCTGGAACGCCGGCCAAGTCAGGGTAACACGACGCAGTGAACAAGGTGGCAGGTGACGACTGTACAGGAGATGTACGGAATCTGATCGCACATTCGACAGATTGCATAATGTCCCCGTATTTGCTTCCACTTGAGACAACCCGCAAGTTAATTACATTCTTTCGCACAATGGAGACATAAAATGGCAAATATGAAAAATAGTGCGACAGGGTCTTGCAAAGGTTAATTTCCGGCGCTAAGATATGTTCCGACAGGGTGATGGTGGGAATAGGTAAACCTCGAAAGAGGCGACAACTATAAAGACCGTTACCCTGTCACTCGTTTGCTGCGGCAGGCTTGGTTCTTGGAGAGCCAGGGTCCTGCTTTTTTTACGACCGCTCTTACCCGTCTTCGCGGCCCAGCGTATCGGCATCGCTGCGCGCAGCGTTTGTCTGGTTGTTGCGAAAGGCGGGTTTGCTTGAGCGAATTGGCCATCGCGGATGGGCTGGAACCATTGCGGCCTTCCGCGCTCGAGGTGTTGCTCAAGGATATTCGGGCCTGTCGTCTGTGCGCACCCCATTTGCCGCACGGGCCGCGACCGGTGCTGCATGTCAGTTCGACGGCCAGACTTTGCATCGTGAGCCAGGCGCCCGGACTCAAGGTCCACGAGACGGGGCTCTCGTTCAACGACCGGTCCGGCGATCGTTTGCGCGAATGGATGGGGATCGGGCGGGAAGCCTTCTACGACGAATCCAAAGTTGCGATCGCCGCGATGGCGTTCTGCTTTCCGGGCTACAATACGAAAGGGCACGATCTCCCGCCGCGGCGGGAATGCGCGGCGAAGTGGCGGGCGAGGCTCTTCGAAAGGTTGCCCGAATTCCCGCTCACGCTGCTCGTCGGATCTCACGCGCAAACCTGGCATTTGAGACAGCAAGCGAAAGGAACGCTGACGGAAACGGTACGGGCCTGGACAGACTATGCGCCGCGCCATATCCCCCTGCCGCATCCCTCGTGGCGCAATTCAGGCTGGTTGAACAAGCATCCCTGGTTTGAAACGGAATTGCTGCCGTATTTGCGACGCCGCGTCTTCGAAACACTCTCGTGGTGACGCGCTGCTACCGTTGTTTGCGGGCCCGGGTTCGTGCCGCCTTGCGTGCCGCCGCCGAGCGGCCCGTCGCGCCTTTGGTCCGCGCCGCTTTCTTCGCCGCCGACGACTTTGAGGCCTTGCTGCGCTTTGCGGCGGCGCTTTTGGCCTGACGCGACAACGCCGCGTGGGATGCCGAACGCGTCGGCTCCTGTTTCAGGACATCCATAACGGCGCGGGACACGCGCGGCCGGCGGGTGGTCTTGCGTTTCCCCTGGCCGGCCTCGTATGCGTATTTGGCGCTCTTTCGCGTGGCCGCCTTCGCCTTTCCCTTTCCCGGTGGCGGCAGATCGACCCCCGCGCGGCGCGCTTCCGAAAGGCCTATCGCAATCGCCTGCTTTGCTGAGCGTGCACCGTGTTTACCCTGGCGAATCTTGTCCATCTCCGAGCGGACGAATTCGCCGGCCTGCGTGGACGGCGACTTGCCTTCGCGTTTGTCCTTCCTTGCCCTTTCAATCGTTCTCTTGTCCGGCATCGTTTACCTCCGGGTGATTAACGTTCCCAAAGTTGAAACGGACTTATATTGCAATTGATCCCGCTCGCCGAACTCCGCCGTGAAAGCATGATCCCAGGAAATGTTGCCGGATTGATCGGAACAGCGCGGCGCCGAAACGCCGTTGTATTGGTGTTCCTCATGCTCCTCTCTGCCTGCGCGCCGGTGCTTGCGCCGCCCGGTGGCGTCAAGGAAGAGGTGCTTGTCGAGCAAGGAGTCTTTGTCACGCGCGATGGTCTGCGGTTGCCGCTCCGTCATTGGGACGCAGCCAAACCGGTCGCCATCATCGTCGCGCTGCATGGCATGAGCGACTACTCGCAGGCGTTCGATATCCCCGGGCCATGGTGGGCCGCGCACGGCGTTTCCGTCTATGCGTACGACCAGCGTGGCTTTGGCGGGGCGCCGCATTGGGGCTTGTGGGCGGGCGCGGCGGCAATGCGAAATGATCTCGACGACGTCGTGACGGCGTTGCGTGCGAAGTTCAGGGGTGTTCCGATCTACGCGCTCGGCGAAAGCATGGGCGGCGCGGTCGTCCTCACCGCGCTGGCGTCACCGAACCCGCCGCATGTGGATGGCGCCATTCTTGTTGCGCCTGCCGTCTGGTCGGCCAAAGACATGCCGCTGACCTATCGCGCGGTCCTGTGGATTGGCGCCCACCTGATCCCAGGCGTGCATGTTTCGGGCGAAGGTCTGCACATCCTGGCCACGGACAATCTCGTTGTCTTGCGGCATCTCGCGCGCGATCCGCTGTATCAGCACTCCGCCCGCGTCGACCAGGTGTTTGGGCTGGTCAATCTGATGAGCGAGGCGCGCCGCGCGCCGGCCAGCATGGCGGCTCACCCGCCGATCCTGTTTCTTTACGGCGGCAACGATCAGGTGATCCCGGCAGAGCCGACACAGGCAGTCGCCAAAGCACTCGACGGTTCGACGACGGTGATCCGCTATCCCGACGGGTATCACATGCTGCTTCGCGATCTCGAGGCTGAGCCGCGCTGGAACGACGTGCTCGACTGGATCGAAAAAACAAATCCCAAGCCGGCGCGCACCGCCGACGCGCATGACGACCTGGGCGGGTTGGACCGACAATCGTAGCCAGGCTGGCGTTATGTCAGACGGCACCGCGTCACGTGGAGCCCGTCGAAGGGTGAGGCGGATTCAGTCCGAACGGGCTCCGCTCTAAGGCGATTGGGTGACCGGCAGCGAATCGATTTGCGACTGCGTCAGCGACGATTTCAATCTCTTGCTGTCACTATCGTAGCGCAGGTTGCTCGCGTCGATCGACACGACCTTGCCGGCGCCGTTCGAGCCTGTCAGCGAAACGTTCACCGCGCTGGCTTTGCCGTCCGCCGTCGTGCTCACGCTTTTCACCTGTCCAACGGTTTCACCGCTGGAATCCTCCACGTTCGCCGAAGCGAGAGTCGCGGACGGGTCCTTGACCTGGCTGACCGGCTGGATCGCGCGCGAATTTGTATTGTACATAGTCTGCGACGTTGCCGGCGCCGTGCTTTGCATGGAGTTGTAGCCTCCACCCCCGCCTCTTTGCGCCGCCGCGGGACCGGCGGCAATAAGCACGCAGGCAACGGCTGCCAGTGCCGTTCCATGCCTTGCAAGGGATTTGGAATGCATGTCTTCTTCCTCGTTGTTTTGTGGGTTTGGACGGTCACCTGCGGCCGAAGCCCGCGCCCGTCGCCGACGGGAACGCGCGCCCGAAAGCATCGTTCCGGACCAGGCCCGGTTTTGGATTTCCATGCAGCGGGCCGGTCGCTGGGCGCCCGCCGAGCCGGAAACTCTTCGCCTTGAAACGGCCCCGGAACAGGATCAAGAAGCCTCCGGCACGCAAGGAGGGCTGGCTTGATCACGGTATATGGAGCACCGCCCACACGCTCCTTCCGCGTGGTGTGGGCACTCGAAGAACTGGGGCTGGAATATCGCCTGCGCGAAGTCGATCTGCGCCAGCGCATGAGCGATCAGGAATTTCTGAAGCTCAATCCCGCCGGATTCCTTCCCGCGATCGACGACGATGGCCTGGTCATGGTCGAATCCATCGCGATCCTCGAATACCTGATCGCCCGGTACAACGGAGTGCAGCTCGCCCCGGCCGCGGGCGATCCCGATTTTCCGATGTACCAGCAGTTTCTTCACCTGGGCGAATCGGGGCTCGCGGCCTACCTCAACATCATGGTGGCGAGCCGCTTTTTCGCACCCGAACCGGAGCGCGAAAACTTTGGCGCAAAGGTCGCGGAACGCATGTTTCTCAATCGTCTGCAACTCGTGTCTAGCCGACTCGCATCCGCGTCGATGTTGGCGGGCCAAGAGTTTTCGGCGGCCGACATTTCCGTGACCTACGCGCTGGACCTTGCCGAGCGCCTTGGCCTTGCTGGACATTTCGGAGCGGAGTTGAAGGCCTATCGCGAACGCATGTCGGCAAGGCCTGGCTATCGTGCCGCACAGGCGGCATTCTCTGCGAAGCCCGCGTCCTGAACGCCGCCGCCGGAGTTGATCTTTCGGCAGGCATTCGGGAAAACACCGGCGCCATGGATCAGGTGACCCACCGCTTTTGCGTTGCGCCGATGATGGAGTGGACGGACCGGCACTGCCGGTACTTTCACCGTCTGCTCACGCGCCGCGCCCGTCTTTATACGGAGATGGTGACGGCGGAGGCGGTGATCCGCGGCGACCGCGAACGATTGATCGGTTTCGATCCGTTCGAACATCCGGTCGCGCTGCAGCTCGGCGGCGCGGAACCGGCGCGTCTCGCAATTGCAGCGTCGATCGCGGAAGAGTTTGGCTATGACGAGATCAATCTCAATGTCGGCTGTCCTTCGGACCGGGTGCAATCCGGAAAATTCGGCGCCTGCCTCATGCGCGAACCTGCGCTCGTCGCCGAATGCGTTTCCGCCATGCGCGCGGCTGTACGGATTCCTGTAACCGTCAAGTGCCGGATCGGCGTCGATGACCAGGATCCGGCGGAAAGCCTGCGTGCGCTCATTGCCGCCTGTGCCGCCACGGGCGTGGACATTTTTTTCGTTCACGCGCGCAAGGCCTGGCTCGCAGGGCTATCCCCAAGAGAGAACCGCGAAGTGCCCCCGCTCGATTATGAACTGGTGTATCAGGTAAAGCGCGAGAATCCGCATCTCACCCTTGTTCTCAACGGCGGTATCTCTTCCCTAGATGAAGCCGAGCATCATCTTGCGCATGTGGACGGCGTGATGATGGGACGTGCCGCCTACGAGAGTCCGCTGCTGCTGGCGGATGTGGACGCGCGCCTGTTCGGTGATGCGCCGCGCTATGTGGAAAGCGCGGTAGAAGCGTACATGACCTATGTGGAGCGCAAGCTCGGTGATGGCGTGCCACTCAACGCGATGACACGGCATTTGCTCGGGCTGTTCAACGGACGGCCCGGTGCACGCCGGTTCCGCAAGCATTTGAGCGAAAACGCGACGCGAGCCGGCGCAAATGCGGAAACGCTTCGCGCCGCGCTGCTCCACATCGCGCCGCGCCTTCCCGCCGCAGCCTGAGATGGCTTCGCGTCAGATACCAAACGCTGACGCCGCCACGTGGACATGGATTTTCTTCATACCACATCGCAGAGCGACCTCGGCGTCTTCGCGCTCGGGCTCGTCATCGCCGGGGCGGTGAGCGGGCTGGCCGCCGGCGTGCTGGGCATCGGCGGCGGCATCGTCATAGTTCCGGTGCTGTACCACGTGATGGCCGCCCTCGGGATCGGCCCCGGCGTGCGCATGCACATCGCGATCGCGACGTCGCTTGCGGCGATGATCCCGGCCGCGCTCGCACACGTACAGAATGCGAAAGCCCGAATCGCCTGGCGGCAAGCGCGAATCGACGTCGTCGCCGCTGTAATCGGGGGTGCGATCGGTTCCGCGGCAGCGGCGCTCGTGAGCGGAAGCGTTCTGGCGCTCTTGTTCGCGATTGTGGCCCTTCCGGTCGTTTTCGAGCTCGCGCTTGACACGCGCATCGGCATTGTACCGCCCGCCGGGCGAAGCTTTGCCGGTTTGATGTCGTTGAGCGGGCTCGTCGCGTCGCTGACGGGTATTGCGGCGGATACGATCAGCCGCTGCCTGTCCAGGCTGCAGGACCTTGAAGGTGACCAGCGCCGCATGAGGGTCCGGCTTTCGGCGCTGTTCGTTGCGATTGCGGCAACGGCGGCTTTTGTTATCGCGGGATGGAGTGCGCCCGGACTGCCACCGGATTCGCTGGGTTACGTCAATCTCCTGGGATTTGCCCTGATTGCGCCGGTGCTGCTCGCGACAGAGCCGGCCGGGGCGGCGCTCGCCCACATGATGGATTTGCGCCGGCTTAGGTTTGTGTTCGCGGGGCTGATCGTCATCGCCACCGGGCGCATGCTCTGGGACGCGTTCACGTAGAACTCGACTCGTTCCGACGCCCAAAGCTCAGCGCTGAGGACACAGTGGAATGCCCCCTCATCCGGCCGCGCGGATGCGCGGCCACCTTCTCCCGCAGGGGGAGAAGGGGATGACTGGCGAATTCTGTACGTTATCGACGGTTCACTCCCTCTCCACTTGCGGGAGAGGGTCGCTCGCGGAACGCGAGCGGGGTGAGGGGTCTGCGCTCTCTGCGCATCAAATGTTCGACGCTCTAGATTTTCTGGTCGTAGGCGCCGACTTCCGGATGGTGGGAAAGACGCCTGTCGATGTCGGCAAACATCGCGCGCATGTTCGCTTCGGAAGTCGGGCTTTCGACCACCACGACCAGCGACGGCTTGTTGGATGACGCCCGCACGAGGCCCCATGTACCGTCTTCCAGTGCCACGCGCACACCGTTGACGGTGACGAGGCGCGTGATCTTCTGGCCGAGCAGGGTTTCGCCGCGTGCCTGCAAGTCCTGGTATTCCTTCGTCAGCGCAGCGACGACGGCATATTTCCTGTCGTCGGGGCAGTACGGCGCCATCGTCGGAGAGCCCCAGGTGCGCGGAAGTCCGGCGACGAGTTCCGACATCTTCTTTCCGTCCGCGCGGTCGAGCATTTCGAGCACCGCAATCGCCGCGACGATGCCGTCGTCATAGCCCCGTCCGATCGGCGGATTGAAAAAGTAATGGCCGCTCTTTTCGAAACCTGCGAGCGCATGGAGTTCGGCCGTGCGCCGCTTGATGTAGGAATGACCGGTCTTCCAGTAATCGGTGACGACGCCGCGCTGTTTCAGTACGGGATCGGTTTCGAACAATCCCGTCGACTTCACATCGACGACAAACTTGGCGCCGGGCAGCCGCGCCGAGAGATCGCGCGCGAGCAGCACGCCCACCTTGTCGGCGAAAATCTCCTCGCCCCTGTCGTCGACGACGCCGCAACGGTCGCCATCGCCGTCGAAGCCGATGCAGATTTCGGCATCGTGCGCGCGCACGGCTTCCGCCATCGCGTGCAGCATGGTCATGTCTTCGGTGTTGGGGTTGTAATTCGGGAAGGTGTAATCGAGCGTACAATCAACCTCGATCACCGCCGCGCCGATGCGCCGGAGCGCCTCGGGTCCGAACGCGCCTGCCGTGCCGTTGCCACAGGCAACCGCGACCCGCATGGGGCGCGAAAGGCGGTGGCCCTCGGTAATGGCGGCAAGATAACGCTCGCGGATGTCGTTGACGTACGAGGAACGCCCGCCGTCGCGCGCGATGCCCTTGCCGCCGAGAACGATTTCCTTCAGCCGCAGCATCTCGTCGGGTCCGAAGGTCAGCGGCCGCTCCGCGCCCATCTTCACACCCGTCCAGCCGTTCTCGTTATGGCTCGCCGTCACCATCGCGACGCAGGGCGCGCCGAGCGCGAATTGCGCGAAGTAGGAGATCGGCGTCGTCACCATGCCGATGTCGACGACATGGCAGCCTGCGCGCATCAAACCAATTGTGAGCGCCTGTTTTATGGACAGCGAATAGGAGCGGTAATCGTGCCCGACGACGACCTTGGGCTCGACGCCGCGCTCGTGAAAATACGTTCCAAGTCCCAGTCCGAGCGTCTCGACGCCGAGAAGATTGATCTCTTTCCCGAACAGCCAGCGCGCATCGTACTCGCGAAAGCCGTTCGGCGTGACGAGCGCTTCGGTTTCGTATTCGTAGGTGTTGGCCCGGATATCGGAGCGGGGTTTCATCGGGATTCCAAGTTGGGGGGCCGCGATTGGTTCAGCATTGTCCCTCACCCTTCGACAGGCTCAGGGTGAGGGGACCTACCCTGGTAATATCATCCTCAGCTTGTCGAAGGATCAGCGGGGCTGCTTATCGCGCGCGCGGCGCGCTGGCAACTCGCGCATGATCGCCTCGCGCTCGGCATTGCTCATACCGCCCCAGCGCGCGATCTCGTCCAGCGTGCGCCCGCAGCCCGCGCAGAGACCTGTCGCGGGATCCATCGTGCACACCTTGATGCAGGGCGAGACAATCGCGGGCGCAAAATTCATTCTGAGAGATCACTCGCCTTTGAATTCCGGCGTACGCTTTTCGAAGAAGGCTGCGACGGCTTCGCCGTGATCTTTCGTGAGGTGCGCAAGCGACTGAAAGGCAGCGGACATCTCCATGAGCGTTTCGAAACCGGTATTTTCGCCATCGCGCATCAGCCGCTTGGTGAGACGCAGGACATCCGGCGGCTGGCGGCAGATGCGTGCCGCCAGAGCGTTGGCCTCCTTCATGAGATCGGCTGCCGGTGCCACCCGGGAAACAAGGCCCCAGGCCAGCGCCGTCGCCGCGTCGATGCTGTCGCCGGTGAAGAACAATTCGGCGGCGCGGGCGCGGCCGATCACGCGCGGCAGAATCCAGGCGCCGCCGTCTCCCGGTACCAGTCCCATTTTCAGGAAGCTCGCGGCAAAAACCGCGCTGTCGGCCGCTATGCGCAGATCGGCAAGGCACGCCACGTCGTTGCCGAGACCGATGGCCGGTCCGTTCACTGCCGCGATCAGCGGCACTTCGATACTCCAGATCGCCCGCACCATGCGGTGAATGGCGCTCCTGTAGCCTTCGCGGATGCGCATTCCGCCCCCGGAAAACGCGCCGGACTTTTCCCGCATCGCTTTCAGATTTCCCCCACCGGAGAAGGCTTTGCCGGCGCCGGTCAGGATGGCGCAGCGAACCTTGCGGTCGCCGTTGATACGGCGCACCGCATCTTCGAAGAGTTCGCCGTCGCCCTCCTCGCCCAGCGGATTGCGCGCGTCCGGGCGGTTGATCGTCAGCGTGACGACCATCCCGGTTTTTTCGAACAACAGTGCCGACATCCCTGGCTCCTATGACCGTCCGACCATTATCAGAAAACCACACCTGTCGGCACGGCCGGTACGCGGGGTGAGGATGCCCGACGCGGAACAAACGAGCATCCGCAGTGGTTATCCCTCGAATTCCTCAATGCAGGAGGCGCCGATGACCGCGTTTGCGCTCTACGTGATTGGTTTCATTGTGCTGCTCGCCGGGCTCATTTACGGCGCGTGGCTCGTCCATATCCCGCAGACCTGGATCATCGTGGGCGCGCTGGTGTTGATCGGAATCGGCATCATGTCTGCTGTGTCCCGCACGAAGCGCCGCGACCCGCCCGCCGAGCCGCCGCGTCCGTGATCTCACAAATGTGGCTTTAGCCGGCCACCCTGGAATATCTCTTTTTCCTCGAGATCGCGCGGAGTGTCACGCTTTCTCGTTTTCGGGCGCTCCCACACCACGCCGGGAAAGCCTTTGAGCGGCACGAGTTTTTCACCGGTCCACGTCCAGTCCGGCCGTTCGGCGAAATTCAGGTGGTAACGCGGCTCGCGCCCCGTTCGGCCGTCAAACAGGGCGCGCGGTATGTTCACCATGTGCGGCGCGCGCTTCTTTTCGTACAGAAGCGGCGTTCCGCATTTCGAACAGAATTTTCGCGAGGTGTTCGTCGTTTTGTCTTCGAACTGCGTGAGGGTGCGCGCGCCCTTCCGGATTCGCACGTGCTTGCGCCAGCAACCGATGTACGTCGCGCAACCCGCGCCGTGGGCGAGGCGGCTCGGCCTGCCGTGATCGTGCCACGCCCAGAACGCGGGAAAGTCGATCTCGATCTCGACCGCCCCACAAAGACAGCGACCGCTCACCTTGCCTGCGCCGCTACCGTCCATTTGCGCGTATCCTAATTTGAATTTTCGGGTGCGGATAGCTGCGCTTCAACCGCGTCCGCAGCATTTTCGAGGATTGTCGTTGGGTTGGCGGCACAATAGGTCAGCATCGGTTGCGAGAGTTCCTCGCTGGTAAAGCGAATGCTGAATGTTCGTTTTATGTGACTTGATGCCATCATAAGGTAGATCTTCTGAACCACGGCGCCGCTTTGCTGGAATTTCGCGCAACTGTCCTTGTGCAAGTTCACGGTGACCATTTCCATCGGCGGACTGCCGGGAGGAAGCACCAGCGTTGCAGCGGCGGCGGCAATTGGCCATCTCATGCGAGGTAGTGCCCTAATTTGAATTTTCGGGTTCAAACGAGCTTCCGCGTTCGATCACAGCCAGAAGGTGACGAACGGTAAAACGTCGACGCTTTGTTTGGGCGCTTCCCAACCGCTCTGCCAGTCGCCAGAGGGGGGCCACTTCCGTGGTTGTGAGGGAAGTAATTCATGGAACTGCATGCCTTCGAAACTCACTCTATAACGATCCACGATTTCTTCCAGAAATTCCCACGCGTCATCACCGCCAATTCTCAGGTCGTGCCAGGGAGCCGAATCTTGGGTGATCGGTCGCCAGCCCGGCATGTATCGCTCAAGTTCGGCGATTACCTCGGTTTCGGTACCCGCCGGGTGCAGCGTCTTCATCGGCTTGTCTGCTGCGAGCATCGTCACCGCGAGAGTCCCGACATCAAGCCCGGGTCACGAAATTGTCGATTACGCCGCGACGGAGAGCCGAAGTCCCAGCGCCTTAAGCACGCGCGCCACGGTGGCAAATTCCGGATTGCCATCCGGCGAAAGCGCCTTGTACAAATTGGCTCGGCCGAGGCCGGAGGCCTCAGAGATTTCTGTCATGCCTTTGGCGCGCGCGATGTCGCCGAGTGCAGCCTTGAGCAGTTCGGGATCACCATCCTCGAGCACGGCGTCGAGATAGGAAGCGATGTCCTCTTTGCTTTCAAGTACGTCTGCGACATCCCAACGAAGCGTTTTGCGAGCCATTACCGTCCTCTAGACTTCCTGCGCCAGCTCAATGGCGCGCGCAATGTCACGATCCTGTTTTCGTTTGTCGCCGCCGCAGAGCAGAACGACAATCACTTGTCCGCGCCGGGCGAAGTACACTCGATACCCCGGCCCGTAATCGATCCGCATTTCGGACACGCCGCCGCTAACTGGCCTTACGTCACCGGGATTGCCAAGCGACAAACGGCGGATGCGGACGGCTATGCGTACGCGGGCCTCGCGGTCTCTCAGTCCGGCAAACCATTCCGCATATTTCCTCGGTCTGCCGGAACCTCGATAACCGGAGACTGTCTCTTATAAAGGACAAAATGTCAAATTGTTCCGAAAAGATCGGAATCGCCGCTGCCCCAACTATCCGCATTTCGCCTCTCCCCCTATTGCGGCTCTAACCGACTCAGGCGGCGATACTACCGAAATTCCGAGTTGGCCGATGACCCCCTGAACTCACGCGCGGGTCACGAAATTGTCGATGACGCGCTTGGCGCCGGCCTTGTCGAAATCGATGGTGAGCTTGTTGCCTTCCACGGCGCTGACGCGCCCGTAGCCGAATTTCTGGTGGAAGACGCGGTCGCCGCGCGAGTACGTCGCGGAACCCGGGTCGGTCGTCTGTACCACATGCGCCTGTGCTTCGATGAGCGGCGGGCGCGTGCGTTCGGCGCTCGCGGCGCGGTTCGCCTGCGCGCGTTTCCAGCCCGGGCTGTCATAGGTGCTCGCGAAACCCGCATTCGTCGCGTTGTCGCGAAACCCGACATAGCCGCCATAGAAGCCTTCGTCGATGACGGCATCGACATGCTCTTCCGGCAGTTCGGAGATGAAACGCGAAGGGAGTGCGCTTTGCCAGTTGCCGTGTACACGACGATTTGCGGCGAAGCTCACGCGTACGTGCTTTTTCGCCCGCGTCAGTCCCACATAGGCGAGGCGCCGCTCTTCTTCGAGCCCCGCCAGGCCGTTTTCGTCCATCGTGCGCTGCGAGGGAAACAGGCCTTCTTCCCAGCCCGGCAGAAACACGGTGTCGAATTCGAGGCCCTTCGCGGCGTGGAGGGTCATCAGATTCAGCCGGTCTTCGGTTTCGTTCTGCTCGAGCTCCATCACCAGCGCGACGTGTTCGAGAAAGCCCGTGAGCGATTCGAACTGCTCCATCGAGCGGACAAGTTCCTTCAGATTTTCGAGCCGGCCCGGCGCTTCCGGCGATTTGTCGTTCTTCAGCATGTCGGTGTAGCCGGATTCATCAAGCACGATTTCGGCCAGCTCGACATGCCCGATGTGGCGCGACGCATCGCTCCAACGCCCAATCATCGCGGCGAGATCGGCCAGCGCGCGGCGCGCCTTGGGTGGCACCTCGTCCGTCTCGGCAATGTCGCGCGCGGCGGCGAGCAGCGGGAGGGACTGCTTGCGGGCGAACGTATGCAGCGCGGCGATGCTTGCTTCACCGATGCCCCGTTTCGGCCGGTTGACGATGCGCTCGAAAGCCAGATCGTCGTCGCCCTGGGCGATCAGGCGGAAGTACGCCATGGCATCGCGAATTTCCGCGCGTTCGTAAAAGCGTGGGCCGCCGATGACGCGATAGGGGATGCCGAGCGTCAGGAAGCGGTCTTCAAACTCGCGCATCTGGAAGCTCGCGCGCACCAGCACCGCCATTTCCGAATACGGATGATCATCGCGATGCAGCTGTTCGGCGTCGGTTGCGATCGCGCGCGCTTCTTCTTCGGCATCCCACACGCCCTGTACACGGATGCGCTCGCCGGGATCGCCCTCGGTCCACAGCGTCTTTCCCAGTCGCCCCTTGTTTGCGGCGATGAGACCGGAAGCGGCGCCCAAGATTGCCGACGTCGAGCGGTAATTCCGCTCAAGCCGGATGACCTTCGCGCCGGGAAAATCGCGCTCGAAACGCAGGATGTTTTCGATCTCGGCGCCGCGCCAGCCATAGATGGACTGATCATCGTCGCCGACGACGCAGAGGTTCCCTTTCGAGCCCGCGAGAAGCTTGAGCCACAGATATTGTACGATATTGGTGTCCTGGTATTCGTCGACCAGTATGTAGCGGAAGCGCGCGCGGTAATCGGCAAGGATCTCCGGCTGTGACTTCAGAATGTTCAGCGTATCGAGCAGCAGGTCGCCGAAATCCGTGGCATTGAGCGACTTCAGCCGTTCCTGATAGGCACGGTAAAGCGCGCGTCCCTTGCCGAACGCAAAGGATTGCGATTCGCCTTCCGTCACTTCCGCGGGTCCGATCCCCCTGTTCTTCCACCCGTCGATGTACGCAGCAAGCGTGCGCGCGGGCCAGCGCTTTTCGTCGATGTTGGCGGCATCGAGCACCTGCTTGATCAGGCGGAGCTGATCATCGGTGTCGAGGATGGTGAAATTCGATTTCAGCCCGGCGAGTTCGGCATGCCGGCGCAACATACGCGCGCCGATGGAATGAAACGTGCCAAGCCATTGCATGCCTTCGACCACGCCGCCAATCAGCGTGCCGATGCGCTCTTTCATCTCGCGCGCCGCCTTGTTGGTGAAGGTGACCGCGAGCATCTGCCCGGGCCACGCCCGGCGCGTGGCGAGAATATGCGCGAGCCGCGTGGTCAAGACCCGCGTCTTGCCGGTGCCGGCGCCCGCGAGCACGAGCACCGCGCCCTCAAGCGAGACCACGGCTTCGCGCTGCTCTTTGTTCAGTCCTTCGAGATAGCGCGGTTCAGAGGAGAGCACGCGCCGCTGCGCCTCTTCCCCGAATGCTGCCTCGAGGGGGTCCACATACCGGTTCTGTTGATTCATTGGGTCAATCTAGCGGTCGGTCTGACCGATTGCACGCGGAGTCGCGAGAGCCCCCCGGAGCGTTTTTTCACCACGAAGAGCACAAAGGAGCAGGAAGCTGGCTGCGGACCTACGCTGCGCGGAATGAATCATTGGAATTGAAGCAGAATTGCACCGAGGGCGATGCCGCACGCCGCCATCCAGCGGCGCGGCGTCATCCTTTCGCCCAGGAACTGCATCGCCAGCGCAGTCCCGAAGAGGACACTTGTTTCGCGCAAGGCGGCGAGCTGCGCCGTCGCACCGTAACGCCAGGCAAACATCGCCGCGCCATAGCTGAACATGGAGAGCACGGCGACGAGAATTCCAAGTTTCCATTGCCGCCGCGCTTCGACAACGACGCGGCCGCCGCGAATGCCCGGTGCGGTGACGAGCACACAAAGGCCATGGGCGACGAAAAACCAGAGCACGTAACTCAGCGGATTGATGACCGAACGAACACCGGATGCGTCGATGAGCGTGTAGCAGCCGATGGTAACGCCGGTGGCAAGCGCGTAGCCGAGACCGGTCCGGATTCCCAGGCTCGCGCGGTGCGAGAAGCCGATCGCAATGACGCCGGCCGAAACGAGGAGGATACCGGCGATCTGAACCGGGGGAGGGTGCTCCCGGAGAATAAGGATCGCGCCTATGGTGGTGAACAGCGGCCCCGTCCCGCGCGCGACCGGGTAGACGGCCGAGAAGGCGGCGTTTTCATAGGATTTGACGAGGAACAGCTCGTAGAACGCGTGTACGAAGGCCGTACCGAAGAGGAACCAGACGGCGATTCCCCGCGGCAGCGGCACGACAAAAAGCGCCGGCGCGACAATCAGCGCCGATGTGACGCCGATCAGAAGGCGCATCGCGTATTTGTCCCGCGCGCCCTTCGTCAGGACATTGACGAGGGCATGCGTGGCGGCGGAAAGAAGAATGAGGACAAGCGGGGTCATGAACGACGCCATGATGACGAGGCAGCAAACGGGCGCGCAAGAGATCAATGCCGCGCTGATCGGCAAAGCGGGCGGGCGCTACGAGCTGGCGACGCCGGCGCTCGTGATCGATCTCGACATTTTCGAGCGAAACGTCGCGCGCATGGCGGCGTTCGCGCGCGCCCGCGGCATTGCGTTGCGCCCGCACGCCAAGACGCACAAATGCGCGGAGATCGCGGGCCGCCAGATTGCGGCGGGAGCGCTCGGCATTTGCGCGGCAAAGCTCGGCGAAGCCGAAGCACTGGCCGATGCAGGCGTCGATTCGATCCTGATCACCTCGCCCGTCGTGACCGACCGGGGGATCGCGCGGCTGATGCAGCTCAATGCCCGCGTCGGCAATCTCATGGCGGTTTGCGACAATGCCGGGACAGCGGCGAAGCTGGCCGAGGCCGCAACCGCGCATGGCCGGAAACTTCGGCTGCTTGTCGACATGGATCCTGGCATGGGACGTACGGGCGTACGGCCCGGCGACAATGCCGCTCAGCTTGTGCAGATGGTCGCGCGCAATCCGGCATTCGAATTCAAGGGCCTGCAGTGCTACGCGGGCAACCTGCAGCACCTCGAATCGGGCAACGAGCGACGCGACAGGTCGCTCGCCGCGCTTGGCGAACTCGCCGATTTCTGCCGGCGGCTGCGCGGCGAAGGGATCGCGCCCGACATCCTGACTGGAGGCGGTACGGGAACGTTCGACATCGATCCCGATGCGCGGATCCTCACGGAATTGCAGGTCGGCTCGTACGTCTTCATGGACCGTCAGTACAACGACGTCTGGGAAAAATCCGGAAGCCCGGCGCCGTTCGAAACAGCGCTCTTTGTGCAGACGACGGTGATCAGCGCCAATCGCGACGGACTGGCGACGACCGATGCCGGCTTCAAGGCCTTTGCGACCGATGCAGGGCCGCCACAGATCGTCAGCGGTGCTCCTCCCGGCGCGGGTTATTTCTTCTTCGGCGACGAGCAGGGCGGGATCCTGTACGCACCGGACCAGGGGCGGTTAAAGCCGGGCGACGTGGTAACGTGTGCCGTTCCGCACTGCGATCCGACCGTCAACCTTTATGATTGCTATCATTTGATACGGGGCGAACGGCTGGACGCGATCTGGCCCATCGAGGCCCGCGGCCGTTCTGCCTGAAAATCGCCGATTTTATGAAAAGCCCATTCATCGCGGGTTCAGCCCGCACGGATGATAATCCCGGGCATGAACGGAGGGGTCCCGTTCAAAAGACGATGAGAAGAAGGAAAAGAGCGATGACTCGATTTGGAAAAATTGCGGCTGGGGCCTTGCTGATGGCGGGGACCGCCGTCGCAACGACAGCTGCCCTGACGGCCCCCGCGGACGCGCGCGTCGTCGTGGGCGTCGGCGTCGGCTTCCCGGGGTATTACGGCTATCCTGGCTATTACGGCTACCCGGGCTATTACGGCTACCCCGGCTACTACGGCGGCTACTATGGTGGTCCGTACGTGGGGGTGGGCTGGGGCGGCGGCTGGGGCTGGCGCGGCTACGGCTGGCGCGGGCATCCCGGCTGGGGTTGGCGCGGCGGATGGCATGGCGGCCACTGGGGCTGGCGGCGCTAGACCGGCAGGCCTCCTGTAAATTGCGTACGGCCCCGGCGGAATTCCGCCGGGGCCGTAATTTTTCCAATGCGGATGTTTCCTGTACCGGACTCCCCGACCCTGGTGGCCTGCAGATTTTCTTACACCGCCATTCACCGCCGGTTCAGGACTGCAGGCGATAATGGGTGCTGAGAACGGAGGGGTCCGTTCGCGCGAAAGGACTGGGAGCGATGAAGCATCTTGGAAAACTGGCACTTGGTGCCCTGATGATGGCGGGAACTGCCATCGCAACGACCGCACCGGCGAGTGCCGGCGTGACAGTCGGTATCGGCGTCGGCGTGCCGGTGGCGCCCGTCTATGCTGCGCCGCCATGCGCATACGGCTCCTGCGGCTACTATTCGTACAGCTATCCCGTTTATATCGGCGGCGCGTGGGTTTATGGCCCGCACTATTATCGCTGGTGGGGCGGTCATCCTTGGGTTTGGTGGCACGGCGGCTGGCATACGGGTTTCCGCGGCGGCTGGCGCGGCGTGGGCTGGCACGGCGGCGGTTGGCACGGTGGCTACTGGCACGGGGGCCATTGGCACCGCTAGGCGGTGCGATCAGATCTGACACTTTTCGGCCTCGGCGGATCGGCGCCGGGGCCGAAGCCTTTTTGACGCTCTCGCCTGCGCTTGGCCCGAATGCCCCAGGCGCGTAAACACCCGGGATGAAATCCGCAGCCCAAGCCCGGAGGACCGCGGCACCCCGCAACGATCTCTCGGCGCTATGGCTCCCGTTCACGGCAAATCGGGCCTTCCGTCGCACGCCGCGGATGCTCGCGCGAGCCGAAGGCATGCATTTCTACGACGAGAGCGGGCGGGCGCTCCTCGATACCTGCTCGGGCCTTTGGTGCGTGAATGCAGGTCACGGGCGTGCGCAGATCACGGACGCGATCCGGGCAGCAGCCGGTACACTCGACTACGCGCCGACATTCCAGTTCGGACACCCTGCTGCTTTTGAAATCGCAGGCCGGATAGCCGACCTGGCACCGCCCGGATTGGATCATGTGTTCTTCGTCAATTCGGGTTCCGAGGCGGTCGATGCCGCGCTGAAAATCGCGCGCGGCTACTTCCACAAGATTGGACAGGGGTCCCGCTTCCGGCTGATAGGCCGCGAACGCGGCTATCACGGCGCGACGCTTGCCGGAATTTCGGTCGGCGGGATCGGGAACAACCGCCGGCATTTCGGCCCGCTTCTTGCCGGGACCGACGATCATCTGCCGCTGCCCTACGACCGCGCGCGCATGGCGTTCACGCGCGGCGAACCTGAATCAGGCGGCGTGGACTTTGCCGATGCGCTCACGCGCGCTATTGCGATACACGGCGCGGAGACGATTGCGGCGGTCATCGTCGAGCCGATGGCCGGTTCTGCCGGCGTGTTCGCCGCGCCATTCGGCTATCTGAAACGGCTACGCGCAATCTGCGATGCGCACGGCATTCTTCTGATCTTCGACGAAGTGATCACCGCGTTCGGCAGACTAGGCCACGCCTTCGCAAGCGAACGGTACGGCGTTACGCCGGACATGATCGTGTTCGCCAAAGGCGTGACCAACGGGGCAGTTCCCATGGGCGGCGTGATCGTCTCCGGGAAAATTCACGATGCCTTTATGCAGGGCCCCGAGAACACCATTGAGCTGTTTCACGGGCACACCTATTCGGCGCATCCGCTCGCCTGCGCCGCCGCACTTGCCTGCCTCGACGTGTATCGCGACGAAAGCCTGTTCGAACGTGCGCGGGTGCTCGAGTCTGCTTTCGAAAACGCTGTGCATTCGCTGCGCGCTGCGCCGCACGTCGTCGATATCCGGAATGTCGGCCTCGCTGCGGGTATCGACATTGCGCCGGACTTGAGCAGCCCCGGCCGCAAGGGTTATGAGGTCCTCACGCGCGCGTTCGCCGAGCAGAATCTGGTGCTGAGGGTGTCGGGCGATACAATCGCGCTTGCGCCCGCGCTGATCATCTCCGAAAGCGAGATTGCGCGAATGATCGAGGGCATTCGAGCCGTGCTCGGGCGCCTGGACTGAGAGGGGCGATGCACATTGGACGCAGACTGTCGCTGATCGGTTTTGTGCTGGTCGTGCCGGTGCTTATGACCACGGCGCTTTATTTCGCCAGCATCATGCTTTTGCATGCGACAAACCGGGTGATCGATCCGCAGATCCTGTGGTATGCGGCAGCCATCGAACTTCCCGTGTTTCTTTTTTTTGCGGTCCTGGAAGCGAAGGGCCGCTGGTAATCCCCTTTAACCCGCGAGAGGCTCCATGCGCATCGGCGTTCCCAAGGAAATCAAGAACCGCGAATACCGGGTCGGGCTCACGCCCGCGGCGGTCCGCGAACTGACCTCGCACGGTCATCAGGTGATGATCGAAAAGCATGCCGGCGACGCGATCGGTCTCACCGGCGAGATGTACGAACGCGCCGGCGCAAAGCTGATCGACGGCCCCGACGAAATCTTCGCCACCGCCGACATGATCGTGAAGGTGAAGGAGCCGCAGGCCGTCGAGATCAAGCGCCTGCGACCGGGACAGACGCTGTTCACCTATCTCCATCTTGCGCCCGATCCGGCGCAGACCAAGGGCCTGATCGAATCCGGCGCAATCGCCATTGCCTATGAAACGGTGACGGATGCGCGCGGCGGGCTGCCGCTGCTTGCGCCGATGAGCGAAGTGGCCGGCCGCATGTCGATCCAGGCGGGCGCGCACAGCCTCGAAATCGCGCAGGGCGGACGCGGCATGCTGCTCGGTGGCGTGCCGGGCGTTGCGGCGGCGAAAGTGGTGATCCTGGGCGGGGGCGTCGTCGGTACAAACGCGGCGCGCATGGCGATGGGCCTCGAAGCGCATGTGACCATCCTCGACGTTTCGCTGCGACGCCTGAACGAACTCGATCTGCAATTCGGGTCGCGCCTCAGCACCGTCTATTCGACCATCGATGCCATCGAAGAGCAGGTATTG
>DATGGN010000020.1:0-6599 GCA_035308485.1 Rhizomicrobium sp. | reverse complement strand
TCGGGGCAATCCCCACCTTTCGGCAGATTTCCCTCGCCTTGGAGGGGCCGATGCCGTGAATATAGCGAAGCCCGATCTCGACGCGCTTCTGCGTGGGAATGTTGACGCCGGCGATACGCGCCACGGTTAATCTCCTTTTGTCCTGAGCGGCTTCTCGCGCCCGGCAGAATTGCAACGCGAACGGATGCTCCCGCCGGGAATTTGGCCGAAGACCGATATATGGGGGATGTGAGGCCGCCGCAAGGGCGCGGATTATAGGAATCGCCGGGGGTCAGTCAACTGTCGGAGAGGCGTTCTTGCCGGAAATCGCCGCGCCGTCGAGAATTTGGGAAATGGCCTTCGCCACCTCGGGGATGGGAGCCATGCCATCTACCCGGGCAAGTTTCCCCTGCCCGCGGTAGTAATCGAGTAACGGGGCCGTATTCCGATAATAGACGCCCAGGCGATGGCGCAGCGTCTCCGGAGTGTCGTCGGCTCGGTGCGCCCCCCCTTCGCGGATGCGATTCTCGACACGCCTGACCAGCGCCTCGTCATCAACCTTCAGCTCGATCACCCGGTCGATCTGCTTGCCGCATCCGGCAAGCATTCTGTCGAGCGCCCGGGCCTGCGCGATGGTGCGCGGGAAGCCGTCGAAGACGGCACCCTTTGTACAGGTATCCTGACAGAGGCGCTCCGCAACGATGGCGACGACGACGTCATCGGAAACGAGCTCGCCGCGGTCGATGATGTCCTTGGTTTTCCGGCCAAGCTCCGTACCGGCGCGCGCGGCCGCGCGCAGCATTTCGCCCGTCGAGAGTTGCGGCCAGCCGCGTTCGGCCTGCAGGATTCCGGCTTGTGTCCCTTTTCCTGCCCCCGGCGGCCCAAAAAGGACCAGATTCAACGCCTGCTTCCCCTGAGCTTCGCTTTCCGGATCAGACCCTCATATTGCTGCGCGATCAGATGGCTTTGGATCTGCGCAATCGTGTCCATCATGACGCTGACGATGATGAGGATGGACGTGCCGCCAAAAGTAAGGATGGCGTAGTTCGTGCGGATGGCTTCCGGAATGATGCAGACGAAGGCGAGATAGAGCGCGCCGACTACGGTGATACGCGTCAACACATAGTCGATATATTCGCCTGTTTTCTTGCCGGGGCGGATGCCCGGAATAAAGCCGCCGTACTTCTTGAGATTGTCCGCCGTCTCTTCGGGATTGAAGATGATCGACGTGTAGAAGAACGAGAAGAAGATGATCATCAACGCATAGAGCAGAAGATAGAGCGGACGCCCCGGACCGATATAGGTCAGGATCGTCTGCAGCCAGTCGGGCACGTTTTGACCGTTGAAGTTGGCCACCGTAGTCGGCATCAAGAGTATCGAGGAAGCAAAGATCGGCGGGATGACGCCGGAGACGTTGATCTTCAGCGGCAGGTGCGAGGACTCGCCGCCGAACATGCGGTTGCCGACCTGGCGCTTCGGATATTGGACAAGCAGTCGGCGCTGCGCCCGCTCCATGAAGACGATGAACAGAATAAGCAGTACGGCGCCGACGAGGATGAGGAGGATTACCGGCACATCGATCGCGCCGGTGCGCGCCGATTCGAAGAGCTGCGTGATCGCGGTCGGAAAACGCGCCACGATGCCGGCGAAGATGATGAGCGAGATGCCGTTGCCCACGCCGCGGCTCGTGATTTGTTCACCCAGCCACATCAACAGGATCGTGCCGCCGGTCAGCGTGATCACCGCAGAAATACGGAAAAACCAGCCGGGATCGATGACAACATTGCCCCAATGTTCGAGGCCGATGGCGATGCCGTACGCCTGTAGCGCCGCCAGACCCACCGTACCGTAGCGCGTGTACTGATTGAGGGTTTTGCGCCCGACCTCGCCTTCCTTCTTCAGGGCTTCCAGCTCCGGGAACACCGTCGTGAAAAGCTGCATGATGATCGAGGCCGAGATGTAGGGCATGATGCCGAGGGCGAAGATCGCCATGCGCTGCACCGCGCCCCCCGACAGCATGTTGAAAATGTCGAGCATCCCTCCCTGCTGCTGTGAGAGTTCCCTCGCGAGCGCGCTCGGATCTATGCCCGGCATCGGGATGAAAGTGCCGAGGCGCGCAACGATGAGAAGTGCGAGAGTGAAGAAGATGCGGTGGCGCAGCTCCGTCGCCTTGGCCAGGTTGCCGAAGTTCAAATTTGCCGCCAGCTGTTCGGCCGCAGAGGCCATATCGATGCTCCTGAACGCGTGCGCCTCGCCGGCGCGGAATTCTTACCGGGCCGCTCTCTTCTCCGCCGACTTGGCACGGCGTTGCGCCTTCTTGCCCGGCTGTCCTTTCTTGTCGGTACGCACCGGCTTTTTGAACGTCAGCGACACCGAGCCGCCTGCTTTTCTGATTTGCTCAACGGCGCCGGTCGATGCGCCCGCGACTTCGATGTCGATTCTCGCCTTGAGCGCACCACCCAAAATACGAATGCCGTTGCGGCTTGTGCGAGCAAGACCGGCGCCCCGCAGCATGTCCTCGGTAATTTTGGCCGATGCGTCCAGACGCTTGCCCTCAATCGCCTTCTGAATTCGGTCGAGGCCGACTTCCGCGAAATCGAGCGCAAAGATGTTCTTGAAGCCCCGCTTGGGCAGGCGCATGTAAAGCGGCATCTGGCCGCCTTCAAAACCGTACACTTTCGTGCCGGTGCGCGCCTTCGCACCCTTGACGCCGCGACCGCAGGTTTTGCCAAGACCGGACGACGAACCGCGACCCACCTTGAGCTTCCGCTGGTGTGCCCCTTCGTTATTGGCCAACTGGTTGAGTCTCATTACCGTTTCTCCTCGACCACCTCGACGAGATTCCGCGCGGCGCGGATCATTCCTCTAACCGCCGGCGTGTCTTCCAGCGTACGTGTGCGGCCAATCTTGCCGAGACCGAGTCCGCGCAGCGTCGCAGCCTGCTTCTCGGGACGGCGGTTCGCGCTTCGCACCTGGCGAACGGTGACCGTCTTTCCGTCTTTCGTGCTCATGCCGCGCTCCCGGCCGGGGGCTGTTCGGCTTTGCCGGCGCCCTCGCGGCGAGCGATGATCTCGCTGACGCTGCGCCCGCGCCGCTGGGCAACCATACGAGGCGATTGCTGCAGTTTCAGGGCATCAAAGGTTGCACGCACCATATTGTACGGATTGGACGTGCCCAGCGATTTGGCGACAACGTCCCCAACCCCCAGCGACTCGAACACCGCACGCATGGGACCGCCGGCGATGATTCCGGTACCTGCCGGCGCCGGACGCACGAGCACCTTTCCCGCTCCGTGATGGCCGCGGGTTTCGTGATGGAGCGTACGGCCGTCCTTCAGCGGGACGCGGATCATCGCGCGTTTCGCCGCATCGGTCGCCTTGCGGATCGCTTCCGGCACCTCGCGCGCCTTGCCGTGGCCAAAACCGACGCGTCCGCGCTGGTCGCCCACAACCACAAGTGCGGCGAAGCCGAAACGCCGGCCGCCCTTCACAACCTTGGCGACGCGATTGATGTGGACCAGCCGATCCACAAACTCGCTGTCGCGTTCTTCGCGCTGCCTCGGTTCACGCGCCATATCGAGAATCCTTCACCTAAAATTCCAGACCGCCTTCGCGCGCGGCCTCCGCCAGCGCCTTGACGCGCCCGTGATAAATATAGCCGCCGCGATCGAAGACAACCCGTTTGACCCCTTTTGCCAGAGCCCGCTCGGCGAGCTTCCTGCCGACGTCCTTCGCTGCATCAACATTCCAGGTCTTCGCCGCCTTTCCTTCCTTTTCGTTGGTCGAGGCGGACGCGAGCGTTTCGCCCGCACGGTCGTCGATCAGTTGCGCGTAGATGTGTTTCCCGGATCGAAACAGCGACAGCCGCGGACGGCCATTCGCCGCGTGCGCGATCCGGTAGCGCGTGCGCCGCTTTCTGCGGTCGAATAGTTTCTGGTCGCGTGCCATGGCTATTTCTTCTTGCCTTCCTTCCGGAGGATGCGCTCCCCGGCGTATTTGATGCCCTTGCCTTTGTACGGCTCTGGCGGGCGCCAGTCGCGGATCTCGGCGGCCACCTGCCCCACCAATTGTTTGTCGATCCCGGTGATCGTGATCATTGTCGGCTTCTCGCAGACGATTCCGATGCCGGCGGGAATCGGATAGTTCACGTCGTGGCTGAAGCCGAGCTGCAGGTTCAGATTCTTCCCCTGTACCGCTGCACGATAACCCACGCCCGAGATCTCGAGCTTCTGCGTGAACCCCTGGGTGACGCCGGTGACGAGATTGTTCACGAGCGTGCGGCTCAAGCCCCACATCTGGCGGCCACGCTCCGCGCCTTCGCGCGGCGCGACCGTCACGCCGTGTTCGCCGACACTCGCCTCGACTTCGTTTGCGAGCCTTACGCTCAATTCGCCCTTGGGCCCTTTCACGCGCACCGATTGCCCGTCAACCGTGGCGCTCACGCCGTTTGGCAGTGGAACCGGCCTTTTGCCGATACGTGACATTTCAAACTCCGTTCCTCTGCCCGCGTCAGAACACGCGGCAGATCACTTCCCCGCCGACATTCTTTTCGCGCGCACTCGTGTCGGTCATCACGCCCTGCGGCGTCGAAACGATCGAAAGACCGAGACCGCTCCTGTGCGGGCGCAAATCACGCACCGAAGCGTACACGCGCCGTCCCGGCGTCGAGACGCGCTTCAGTTCGCGAATGACCGGCCGGCCCTCATGATATTTCAACTCGATTTCGAGCTCTTTCATGCCGCCCTTGAACTCCACTTCCGCGTAGCCGCGGATGAAGCCCTCCGCCTGCAGCACATCGAGCACCCGTACGCGCTGCCGAGAAAAGGGTGACTTCACTTTCGCTGTGCCGCGCATCTGACCGTTTCTGATGCGCGCCAGGAGATCGCCGATGGGATCCGATACCGCCATGTCGTTCTCCTACCAGCTCGCCTTGGTCATGCCGGGCACCTGTCCGAAATTCGCAAGCTCTCTCAGCGCAATGCGCGAGAGCTTGAGCTTCCGGTAATAGCCCTTGGAGCGGCCCGACATCTCGCAACGATGGTGAATGCGCGTCTTCGAGGAATTGCGCGGAAGCTTCGCGAGCTTCAGGCGGGCGGCGAAGCGTTCCTCCGGCGGAACGGACATGTCTTCCGCCTTCGACTTAAGCGCCGCGCGTTTGGCGGCGTACCGCGCCACCATCGCCTCGCGTTTCTTGTTCCGGTTGATCTGGCTCAGTTTTGCCATGCGGGTCTCACCTTAGTTGATGAACGGGAATTGAAAGCCCTTGAGCAGCGCTCTCGCTTCCGCGTCCGTCCGTGCGGAGGTGTTGATGATGATGTCCATTCCCCAGACGTTTTCCGTCTTGTCATAGTCGATCTCGACGAAAACGATGTGCTCCTTGAGGCCCAGCGCGTAGTTGCCGTTGCCGTCAAAGCTCCTGCCGTTCAGTCCCCGGAAATCGCGCACGCGCGGGAGCGCGATCGTCACGAGGCGATCGAGAAATTCGTACATTCGATCCTTGCGCAGCGTCACCTTCACGCCGATCGGAAGGCCGTGGCGAATCTTGTACGTCGCAATCGCTTTCTTGGCGCGCGTAATCACCGCCTTCTGGCCGGCGATCGCGGTCAGGTCGTTGACAGCAGACTGAATTTTCTTCTGCTCGCTGGCCGCTTCGCCGGCACCGATGTTGAGGACGATCTTCTCGATTCGCGGCGCCTGCAAGGCGTTCGTGTAGCCGAACTCCTTCTGCAGCTGCGGCCGGATCACCTCTTCGTACCGTTTCTTGAAGCGCGGCACATAATTCGGATCGCGCGCAGCGGGCGCCGAAGCCGGTTTGGCGGCCGCGCCTTCCGTCTTGCCTTCCGGTCTTGCGCTCTTTGCTTTCTTGGCGCCGGCCTGCGCGCCCGCGTCACCGCCATGCGGCTTCGCCGGCTTCTTGGCCTTGCCGTCCTTGGCGTCTTTGTCAGACATCGATGACCTCACCGGATTTCTTGGCGAAACGGACCTTGCGGCCGTCGCTCAGGAACTTGAAACCGATCCGCGTTGCGCCGCCCGTCTTCGGGTCGAGATGCGCGAGATTCGAAAGATGCACCGGCGCTTCCTTGTTGATGATTCCGCCCTGCTGGCGCTGCGTCTGGCGCTGGTGGCGCCTGACGATGTTGACGCCGGACACGAGCGCGCGACCGTCATCCGGATATACGCGCAGCACCTCTCCCTTTTTGCCCTTGTCGCGTCCCGTCTTGACGATGACGCGATCGCCTTTTTTGATGCGCGCGGTCATCACAACACCTCCGGTGCGAGCGAAATGATCTTCATGTGGTTCTTGCTGCGCAGTTCGCGCGTCACCGGACCAAAGATGCGCGTTCCGATCGGCTCGTTTTGATTGTTGACGAGGACCGCGGCGTTCGAATCGAAACGAATGAGGCTGCCATCGGGGCGGCGTACACCCTTGGCGGTACGCACGATCACGGCTTTCAGCACCTCGCCTTTTTTCACGCGTCCGCGCGGAATCGCCTCCTTGACGCTGACGACGATGGTGTCGCCCACGTCGGCGTATTTGCGTCGCGAGCCCCCCAGCACCTTGATGCACATAACGCGTCGGGCGCCGGAGTTGTCGGCCACCTCAAGCATGGTTCTCATCTG
>DATGGN010000019.1:0-14178 GCA_035308485.1 Rhizomicrobium sp. | reverse complement strand
GGCGAGTTTCTTCATTGCCCTATGTACGGCCACTTTCGCCGCCGTTTCCGACATGCCGCGCGCGGCCGCCGCTTCGGCGTGAGAAAGCTCGCGCAGCTTGATGTCGCGGATCAGCGATTGCGTCGCCGGAGGGAGCGTCGCGAGGGCATTTTCGATGTCATGGCGCGCTTCGGCGCTGGGGCCGTCATCGGTCGCAAAGAGGGCGCCGCCGGCCTCCAGGGGAACGGTGGCAGCCCGGCCGCGGCGGCGGAAATGATCAATCAGCTTGTGCCGCGCGATCGCGTAAGCCCAGCCGGCGAAGGACTGGCTCGCGTCGTAGGTGCCGCGCCGCGTATGGATGGCAATGAGCGTCTCCTGCACCAGATCGGCCGCCTCCACGGCATCGCCCGCCAGCCGCCGGCGGAAAAATGCCGCAAGCTCGCGCTCGAGCGATTCGAGCAGCGTGCGATAGGCGGCCGCGTCGCCGGCAAGCGAGGCCAGCATCAGGGCCTTCAGATCGGCGTCCGGCGTTCGCACCCTGCTTTCATTCTCCTTCGCGTGAAACGAGGGCAAGGTTACACGACGCAGCCAGAGCGGGACAGGATGTCGTGCCCCGACGGCAGAACGCAATTTCCATTTCGACGCCGTTGGGACACGATATCCTGTCCCGGGTGCGGTAACGAAGAAGCGGCGCCGGACGAAGTAAGGAAAGGGCAGCAGCGAAGGCCGAAGCGTGAGCACCGCAGCCGACATGGCGAGTCAACCCGGCACCGCGCCGGCGAAGGCGGGCGAAGCCGAAAGCTTCTACCGTCATCGCGCGCCGGTCAGGCTGACCCACTGGATCAATGCGCTCTGCATCCTTTTCCTGCTCGGCAGCGGACTGAACATCTTCAATGCCCATCCACGGTTGTACTGGGGCCAATACGGCGCAAATTCGGACAGGGCGTTCTTTTCCATCGATGCGTACAATACGCCACAGGGCGTGCGTGGGATCACCGAGATCGGGCACACGGATTTTGACACGACCGGCGTTCTCGGCTGGTCGAAAACGAATGGCCAGTATGCGGCGCGTGCGTGGCCGGATTGGCTTACCATTCCGAGTTTCCAGGATCTCGCCGACGCACGGCACTGGCATTTTCTGTTCGCCTGGATTCTCGCGCTCAATGGCGCCTTCTATGTGGTCTGGAGTCTGGCGACGCGGCACCTCCAGCGGGATGTGTGGCCGACGCGCGCAGACATCAAATCCATCCCGCGTTCGGTGCTCGATCATGTCCTGCTGAGGCATCCGAGAGGCGAGGCGGCGAAGCGCTACAACGTGCTGCAGCGGCTTGCCTATCTAGGCGTGATCCTGCTGATTGCACTCATGGTATTGACGGGCCTGACCATGTCGCCGGGATTCGACGCCTTCTTTCCATGGCTGCTCGATCTCTTCGGCGGCCGGCAGAGCGCGCGGAGCATTCACTTCATTTGTGCAAGCCTGATTGTGCTCTTCATCATCGTGCACCTCGCCGAAGTGGTGCTTGCGGGACCGATCAACGAGGCGCGCTCGATGCTGACGGGAAATTACGTCGTGCCCCAGGAGCGCGTCAGGGACAGGACATCGTGTCCCGCGCCATCAACGGCCGGAATCGCCGCGCCACCCCGGGACACGATGTCCTGTCCCGAAGGTGCGCCATGACGACGGCTGGGAAAATTACCCGGCGCGTAGCGATCGGAGCCGGTTTTGCCGGCGCGGCGGCCCTTGTGTACAGCGCGAATTCGCTGACGCTGAGCCCCTCCTTCGGCCGGGTTTTCCGCGCCGTCGAGGACTGGACGCGGCTCAACCAGCGCGCGCTGCTGGCGCCGGGCCAGCTCGCGCGCGAATATTCCGCCGCCGACATTTCGCCGACCTTCAAGGCCAACGGCACCTTCAATCCCGGCGGCGATGCCTACAACCGGGCCGTCGCCGAGAATTTCGCCAACTGGCGCCTCAGGATCGACGGCATGGTGACGCGCCCCCTGTCACTCTCGGTCGCGGAGATCCGGAAACTGCCGGCGCGGACGCAGATCACCCGCCACGACTGCGTCGAAGGCTGGAGCGCCATCGGCCAGTGGACCGGCGTGCCGCTTTCGCTTCTCCTGAAGGCCGCGGGGCTCCAGGTGGGTGCGCGTTACGCCGTGTTCTACTGCGCCGACAATCTCGACGGCGAACCGTCGAAAGGCGGCGAACAGAGCCCGGGACAGTATTACGAGAGTATTGGCCTTGTGGACGCACTCCACCCGCAGACGCTGATCGCGTACGATCTGAACGGAAAGCCGCTTGAGGTCGCGCACGGCGCGCCGTTGCGCCTCCGGGTCGAGCGCCAGCTCGGCTACAAGCATGCGAAATACGTGCAGCACATCGAAATCACCGACGATCTCACGAAGATCGCCGGCGGCCGCGGCGGCTACTGGGAAGACCGCGGCTACGAGTGGTACGCCGGGATTTGAAGCCGCCAGAAGAGTCGTTCAGTGCTGGCCCCAGGCCATGCCCGTCACCAGCCAGCCGCTCGCGACCTTCTGCAGGGTAAAGGTCCAGACGGAGCCCGTACGCGTCACCGGCTTTCCCTTCTCTTTGTACGTGTCCGTCGTCGGTACGACGACGTAGGCGCGGTCGTCGGTTACCGCGATATGCCAGGGCTTGCCCAGCGTCACGACTTCGTCGGTGATGCCGTTTTTCTTGCTGTCGGCCTCGTTGGCGTTCCAATAATCTTCGCACGCGGTCGCGCCGTCCCATCGATAGGGCGCGAAGTTGTCGACGATCACCGGTTCGGCCCCGCAGGTTGCCAGCCATTCGGCCTTGTTTCCCTTGTTGAAACTGTCATTCGCCTTCTGTACAGAAGCGGTCACGTCGCTGCTGTCGGAGGCGACTGCGGGTACCACGTTCCATACGATAGCGGCAGACACGGCGATGATCGCAACGCGCATGGGATCCCTCCACGTGTGAAATTCCGCGACGGCTCGCCGGCACGCCAGGCGCCGACCGGCGGCCGCACGACACCGTGAATCAGGCACCACGTTTTCGGACAGACGGCAATCGGACCTTTCCCTACAGGGCATCGGACATCAACCGACAACCTCCGTGTAACCGTACATTTTTTTGCGTTGAGGCCAGCGCGCTGCGATCCGGAATTCTTTTGAACAGGAATTGTCGCGCGGAGACATTTCGTGAGACGGGATACTACATCTGTCGTACGTCCGCCGAGGCTAACGCTCCTGCTTCTCCAGCCGTTCCTCGTGGACAGCGGCTGCGGCGAGCTTGAGGTTCTCGCGCCGGGCCTTGTGACGGAATACAGCGGCTTCGATCGGCGACATGCCCCGCGTCAGGTCGTCGAGCCCCGATTCGAACCGGGATTCGCATCGATCCGCCACCGCCGGTGCGATTTTGGAAACCTCGGAGACATGATCGTCGAGCGCGACCGCGGCATTGTGCAGGCACACAAGGTACGAGCCTGCGGCACCCAGGGTTTCCGTTGTCGAGACGTGTTCCGGATGTGATTCACAGGCGCACAGCAGGAGCGCGAGGCAAATTGGCGAAAGTCTCATGCCTTCCAGTGTCATGCGGTGCAGCGTCGCCGGCCAGTGTAACAAGGCGCGTGCATGCACCCAAGCAAAGTAGGTATTTACGACCCGAACGCCGCCGCGAATCGATAGTCCCGCTACAACGCCGGGAACCCGGAAATCATGCGCGCAATGTCATGGCTTTCCTATAAACCCGAACACACTTTGATTGCCCCCGGACCAACCGGTGATTTGTCCTTTTGAGTTGATGTCGGTGCAGCGCGTATCTTCCGAGTTGCCCAGATCGATGGTGGTAATAGTTCCGTCAGGGGCTCTTTCGAAGCCGTGGAAATGCACACTGCTGTCTTCATAAAAGCCGACCGCGGCGCCTTTCGCGTTCACACTCGTCGGAAACGTGTCGGCTGCCCCCGGAACATCGAAGGTCGTGATCGTCCCGTCCGACAGCCGCACAAATCCGTGAAAGCCGCCGCCGTCGTTGAAATATCCTGTCACCGCAACCTCGGCCACGCCATCGACTTCCTCTTTCGCGATCGCGACTGCCACCGTGTCGCTTGACCCGCTTGGATCAAAGGTTGTGAAGCTGCCGTCGCGAGTTCGAAGAAAGCCGTGAGAATGCTCCGGACCTCCCGGGATGAGCGCTCCCATGTAGGAGCCTACAACGGTTCCTTTCTGGCTGATTCCTCCAACATCGGTCTGGCTCGATCCCGGCGGATCGAAGGCGATGATATCGCCGCCGGGCGTACGGACGAAGCCGTGAAGGATGTGGCTGGCGTCGATATAGTCTCCCGCGACCTCTCCCTTGTTATTGATGCCGAAGGGGTGGGTGGCGATTGATCCGGACGGATCAAACGACGCACCGCTGCCGTCCGCGTTCAGCACGAAACCGTGATCGGGGGTATCAGTTTCCAGGGCATTCCAATACCCGGTGACCGCACCACTCTTGTTGATCGCAAAGGGAAGGGTTTCTTTTGCACCGGAGAAATCGAAGGGGGAGACCATGCCGTCTGCAGCCCTCACGAACCCGTGGGAGATATTGCTGGCGTCGGTATAGAAGCCCGTCACGACTCCTTCGCTGTTGATGCCATATGCGCTTGTAACTGGCTCTCCCGATACCTCGAAAGTGACAAATCCCTTGTGGGCAGCAGCCTGTGCATCTGTACATATCGCAACGACAGCGATGGCGGGCACCAGAATCGAACCCCACGACTTCCGCACGGCTCTGCCGCGCCATGCCGCTTGCGCCGGAGCGACCGGGAGACCCGTATTTGACATGAATTTCCCCTCTTGAGTGATAGGCCACCTTGCCTTGGCCGAGGCTTTGTAGGACAGTACCCCACAGTGGTCGGATTGCATATCACAATCGCAATATAAGGAAAGAAATTCGGAGCAGAGGTTCTTGTTTCTATCCTCGTTGCCGATTTAACAGGCTCAATATTATCAACGGGTTGGGCATAACGGCGCACCGGAGCGGATTCGAACCGCTGGCCGTAACCTCTTGCACTCAGTCCGCGAATGAGAAGGTGAGCCGCGGCGATGCGGCGAAACCAAAGGAGGTTGGCATGTTTCGTAGCGTCACAATCATCGGCGGAGCTCTGGTCTTGAGCGCGGCTCTCGCGGGCGCGAGTTTTGCCCAGTCCGGAAATTCCGGCCCAAGTGCATCGGGGTCGATGTCGAGCGGTCAGATGTCCGGCGGGTCGATGTCGAGCGGACAGATGTCGAGCGGCTCTATGTCCGGGGGCGCGATGTCGAGCGCGCAGAAGTCGAATGGGCAAGTGTCCGGGGGATCGATGTCGAGCGGGCAGATGTCCAGCGGCCAAATGTCGAACGGATCCATGTCCAGCGGCCAGATGAACGGCGGCCACATGGCGGCCAAACCGACGATGAAAAAGAAAGCGGGTGGGGCGATGCCCTCGGGATCGATGTCGAACGGCGCCGCGCCGACTCCTCAGCCCAGCTCGAGCGGCCAGCCGCATTAGATTCCGCCTCGGCCGACGGGGGCGGCGTCCGGCCGTCTCCGCCGGCGCCGTCTCGACAAAAAAGACAAATCTCCTTTGCGCCGTGCGACGATCACGAATATGGTCCGCGCCCGGCGGTTCCGGCCCCCTGGCTGAAAAAGAACGCGCCCAGAGGGTGTCTATCCATGGTTCGAAATTTTCTCATGGCCGCAGCGCTCGCTGCGGTGCCCGGTGTCGCGCTCGCTGCCGGCACCGTAACCAACTTGAAACATCAGCCGCCGGATGGCGCGCAGCTGACGTTTCTGCTGACTGACGGGACAGTGCTCGCCCAGGGCGACAGGAATTCCGATTTCTGGGTTCTTACGCCCGACAATACGGGAAGTTACATCAACGGAACCTGGGCACAGGTCGGCAGCCTGCAAGCCGGCTATGCGCCCTCGGCCGCCGCCTCGCAGGTGCTTGCGGACGGGCGCGTGCTGCTCGAGGGCGGCGAGTACAATCCGGGCGGAAATTTTGCACTGACCAACCTGGGCGCGATCTACGATCCGGTTAAGAAGACCTGGACGCCGGTCAAGCATCCGCCGAAATGGCAGAACATCGGGGACTCCCCCTCGGTGGTGCTGCCCGACGGAACGTTCTTCATCGGCGACAAGCTCCACAAGCGCGGCGCGTTCCTCGATCCGAAAACGATGAAGTGGACCGCCGCCGGTTACGCCGGCAAGAACGACTTCAATGCGGAAGAGGGCTGGACGCTGATGCCGGACGGCACCGTGCTCACCTTTGACGTGAAGGCCCATCCCAAGTCGGAATCGTACAACAGTTCGACGCAGACCTGGAGCGAACTCGGCAGCACCGTCGTCAATCTGCAGGCGCCGGATTGCAGCGGGAACTGCTGCCTGAACTACCCGCCGCACAACAAGTGCTACGATCCGCCGGGCGAAGTCGGGCCCGCCGTCCTCATGCCCGATGGAACGGTGTTTGCGACCGGCGCATCGAGCCACAACGCCATCTACACGCCGGGAAAGGGGTGGGCGGCCGGCCCCGATTTCCCCAACGGCGACTCGGCCGGCGACAGCTTTGCGACGCTGCTGCCCAATGGCGATGCGATGGTGGAAGGCTTCAACGATACGTACATATGGGATGGCACCAACCTCACCTCTGCCGGGGTGAGGGTCTTCGGCCTCATGACGGTCCTGCCGAATGGGCAGATCCTGATCGGCGGTTCGGAAGTGTACCAGCCGACGGGTACGTACAAGGCATCGTGGCAGCCGACGATCTCGAACTATCCCTCGAGCGTGACACGCGGACAGACGTACAGCATTTCCGGCACGCAGTTTAACGGCCTGTCGCAGGCCGGGGGCGGAATGGGCGACGAGTATCAGTCGTCGACCAACTATCCGCTGGTCCAGATCACCAACGGATCCACGGGCCATGTGTTCTACGCGCGCACGCACGACCACAGCACGATGGGCGTAGCAACCGGCAGCACACCGGTGTCGACGAATTTCGACGTTCCGTCGGGCATGGAAACCGGAACGAGCACGCTGGTGGTGATCGCGAACGGGATTCCGTCGGCGTCGGTGTCGGTCACCGTGAACTAAAATTTCGCAACGGGCGTTCCCCGCGCCCATTCGTTTCAATCCTCCCTCGCGCCTCGCGAGGGAGGATTTTTTTGATCGGCTTTGCCACGCGCGCCAATCGCGAATATGGTACGCCCCCAGCGGTTCCGGCCCCGTGGCCGAACAAGAACGCGCCAAGAGGGTGTCCATCCATGCTCAATCGTTTTCTTGCCGCCGTGGCGTTCGCGGCGCTGCCGGGTGTTGCGTTCGCTACCGGCTCCATGACTGCGCTGAAGAACCAGCCGCCGGACGGTTCGCAGCTGAGCTTCCTGCTGACGGACGGTACGGTTCTCGCCCAAGGCTACAACAATTCCGATTTCTGGGTGCTCGCGCCCGACAATACCGGAAGCTACGTCAACGGCACATGGAAGCAGGTCGGCAGCCTGCAGTCCGGCTATTCGCCTTCGGCCAGCGCCTCGCAGGTGCTTGCCGACGGTCGTGTGCTGGTCGAGGGCGGCGAATACAATTTCGGCAATTTCGCGCTGACCAATCTCGGCGCGGTGTACGATCCCGTCAAGCAGAGCTGGACGCCGGTCCAGCACCCGCCCAAATGGCAGAACATCGGGGACTCCCCCTCGGTGGTGCTGGCCGACGGGACGTTCTTCATCGGCGACAAGCTCCACAGGCGCGGTGCGTTCCTCGATCCGAAAACGATGAAATGGACCGCCGCCGGTTACGCCGGCAAGAACGACTTCAATGCGGAAGAGGGCTGGACGCTGATGCCGGACGGCAACGTCCTTACCTTTGACGTGCAGGACCATCCGCAGTCAGAAATGTACATCGTGAAGAAGCAGCGGTGGAAGGACCTCGGCAGCACCGTCGCCGATCTGCAGGCTCCGGATTGCAACCAGAACTGCTGCCTGAACTATCCGCCGCACAACAAGTGCTATGATCCTCCGGGCGAAGTCGGTCCGGCCGTTCTCATGCCCGACGGAACGGTGTTTGCGACCGGCGCGTCGGACCACACGGCCGTCTACACGCCCGGAAAGGGGTGGGCAGCCGGACCGAATTTCCCGGGCGGCGACGCAGCCGGCGACAGCTTTGCGACGCTGCTGCCCAATGGCGAGGCATTGGTCGAGGGCAACAGCGGCGACATATATATCTGGAACGGCAGCACCCTCACGAGCGAGGGCGACCAGGCCTACGGGATGATGACCGTCCTGCCGAACGGACAGATTCTGATCAGCAACGAGTTCGGCAATATGGAAGTGTACACCGAGTCGGGGACCTACCGGTCCGCGTGGCAGCCGACGATCTCGAACTGTCCCTCCAGCGTAACCCGGGGACAGACGTACAAGGTCTCGGGAACCCAGTTCAACGGCCTGTCGCAGGCCGGCGGCGGGATGGGCGACGAGTACCAGTCGTCGACCAACTATCCTCTGGTCCAGATCACCAACGAGTCCACGGGCCACGTGTTCTATGCGCGCACGCACGATCACAGCTCCATGGGCGTGGCGACGGGGAGCAAGACCGTATCGACGAATTTCGACGTTTCCTCGGGCACGGAAACCGGGGCGAGCACGCTGGTGGTGATCGCGAACGGAATCCCCTCGGCAGCCGTATCGATTACGGTCAACTGAGGTCTATTGATGCGCTACCGCTTCGCTGCCTGAGCGCAGTTGATGCGCTACCGCTTCGCTGCCTGAGCGCAGTTGAAGCGCTACCGCTTCGCTGCTAGAGCGCAGTTGAAGCGCTACCGCTTCGCTACTTGAGCGCATGGCGCGCGTTTTTTCGATCCTCCCCCGCTTTCCGGCGGGGGAGGATTTTTTTGGCAAGAAAGGCCTGGCGGTGGATGGGCGGAGGACGCGGAGCGCGGAATTTGTGCGCGAGCGCGCCCAAGAAGCCTTCGCGATCGCTGCGCAGCCTCAGCGTCCACGGCGCTGAGCTTTTTCTGGCGGGCGCGGCTGTGTCGATTTGAAACGGGCGAGACCGCGCGCGACGGCACGGGGTTTGCGGCGAAAGCCGCATGGGAAATGCATTCGTCAGGTTTCTGCAGGATCAGTCCGGCGTGACGGCCATCGAATACGCCGTGATCAGCTTCTGCATATCCCTCGCCCTGGTGGCGGCCACGGAATCGGCCGGACTGCATGTCGCGCTGACGCTCAGGCGCGCCGCGGCCCTGATGATAAAGGGCCCCCCGCAGCTCACGCCCTGACGCGATTGCCCGTTTTCCCGCCTGCCAAGCTGTGGCATGGATTCGCCCATGACGGGGAAAATCCGGGCAGGCATCGGCGGCTGGAGCTACGAACCCTGGCGCGGCGTCTTCTATCCCGAAGACCTCCCGCAAAAGCGCGAGCTGGAGTACGCCAGCCGGCAGCTCACCTCCATCGAGATCAACGGAACGTACTATTCGACCTTCAAGCCGCCTTCCTGGATCAAGTGGCGGGAGGAGACGCCGGACGGATTCGTCTTTTCGGTCAAGGCATCGCGATTCTGTACCAACAGGAGGGAGCTCGCGGGCGCGGGCGATTCGATCGCGAAATTCGCCCAGCAGGGTCTCGCCGAACTGCGCGACCGGCTGGGGCCCATCAACTGGCAATTCATGGCGACGAAGCGTTTCGAGCCGGGCGACATGGCGGCGTTTCTTGCGCTGTTGCCGCGCGAGGCCGGCGGTGTACGGCTCCGCCACGCGCTCGAGGTGCGCCACGAGAGTTTCAAGGATCCACGCTTCTACGATCTGGCGCGCCAGCATAATGTCGCGATCGTGTTCGCCGACAGCGAGGACTTTCCCGAGATCGACGAGCCGACGGCGGACTTCACCTATGCGCGGCTGATGCGCACCAAAAAGGCCGTGAAGACCGGCTACACCACGCGCGAGCTCGATGCGTGGGCAAAGCGGGTGAAGACCTGGGCGAAAAGGGGCGATGTGTTCGTCTATTTCATTTCCGGCGCCAAAGAGCGCGCCCCGGCGGCGGCCAAAGCCCTGATCGGGCTTCTCGCAAAACAAAAGTCTTAGCGCAGAGCGACTGTGTTGCGAGTCCATGGTTTTGTCACGGTTTGCTCCCTCGATTGCTCACCAGGAGGATGGCCCACCTCTTTGCGCCGCACTCGGTCGCGGTTTTGTGGGCGACCGACATGCGGCTCCGAGAGCGAGCAGTGGCTGTTCGCTGCCTATCACATCAAGGTGGTCGTTCGCGACGGCACCGCGCTCTGGCTCTCGAGCGGAAATTTCAACAACAGCAACCAGCCCGATCTTGACGATACGCCGCACACAATGGATCGCGATTGGCACGTGATCATCGAAGACGCGCCTCTCGCCAGGGTGTTCAAGGCCTATCTCGACAACGACTACATCGCGGCGAAGCGCTATCAGACTCCCGACCCGGCACAAATCGAAGAGGCGATCCGCAATGCCGAGAGCCTGAAAGACCGCGAGGAGAATCCGCCGGTTACAACTCACGCAACGCCGCCGGCCAATCCGGTCGAGCCTCAAACCTTCACGGGAAGCGTTACCGTGACGCCGCTGTTGACGCCCGACAGGGAAAACGGAACGTTCGAGTACCATTGCCATATCATGGCTCTCGTTTCGAAGGCCGAGCAATCCATATGGATCCAGCTCCAGTACATTGAAGCATCGCCGGATACGACAGGCGACTACGCAAGGCTGCTCCAGGCGCTTGCCGACAAAGCCAAGGCGGGCGTTCAGGTCCGCCTTATCGTAAGCGCCGACTACGCCGAGAAGAACGCGGAAAAGATGATGGCGACCGGCGTCGATATTCTCGACGTGATTCGGACTCAACCGAGCGTGCACAACAAGGGATTTGTGTTCACCGGCAAGACGGTCATCGTCAGCAGTCAGAACTTTTCACCGGAAGGAATCGAACAGAACCGCGACGCCGGACTCGTTATCGAGAGCCCCCGATAGCGAATTATTTCGGCAGGATTTTCGCCCACGATTGGTCCGGCACGAGGCCGGTCAAGACGCCGCCACCCGCGAAGAAATCCCGGCCCGCAAAGAAAGCGCTTGTGAAACGCAGGAAGCGCCGGTAGGGGACGCGTGCCCGGATCCGTCGACTGCGTCATCGCACGGGTGACAGCGACCGGTGACTCGTTTACGGTAGCGGCGGAGCAGGGTGCTGACAGTGCGCGCACTTTCGCGAATGCAGAGCATGAAACGGTCGGGTGCCCTGTGGCGCCGGGCAGTGCTCGTCTTCACGCTTCTGGCCTTCGTCCAGGCCGGCTACGTCACCCAGACCCACATTCATATCCCGGCCGCTCCGTCCGGCTCGACCATTTCGGTACAGACCGGCGGCAAGGCGCCGCTTCCCGACGACCCGGCACATTGTCCGATCTGCCAGGAATATCTGCTTTCCGGTGCCTATTTCACGCCGCCGCCGATCGTTCTTCCGTTGCCGGTATCGGTGGCGGCGACACTTGCGAGCGTCGTTGACGTATCGCGTTTCGTCGCGACGCTCTCCCATAGCTGGTACGGCCGCGCGCCACCCCTGACCTGACCCCTCGAAAAAGCCGAAAGCCGCCGCGCGGACGAATGTCTGCGCGCGCAACGCCTTCTTACCAGAAACGATCCGCCTTTGGCGCCCCGCGCAGAGCGTGGTGCGGAAGCGGACCGCCCAGGGGTATCGAAATGTACAACTCACAATTTCTCGCTGCGGCAGCGGTCGCGGCACTTCTCGCACCGGTAACCGCGTCGGCCCAGACCGCATCCGCACCGGCACCGCAACAAGCGTCCCCGCCGCCCGCCACCCCGGTCGAGACCGTGGTCGTTACCGCGAAGCGCCTCGGCGAAGCGCGCACGGCGATCCAAACGCAGATCGGAGCGTCCACCTACACCATTACAGCGTCGGAAATCGAAGCCCAGCCTGGCGGTGAAAACACGCTGCTCAATCAGGTGATTCTGCAAATGCCGGACGTGGCGCAGGATTCGTATGGGCAGTTTCACATCCGCGGCGAGCATAACGCACTGCAATACCGCCTGAACGGGATCATCCTTCCCGAAGGCATCAGCGTCTTCGGCCAGACGCTCGATCCGAGACTTGCTTCATCGGTCGAGCTGATCACCGGCGCGCTGCCGGCGGAATACGGGCTCGTCACCGGTGGCATCGTTGACATGAAAACCAAGAGCGGCCTTTTCGAGCCCGGCGGCGAGGTCTCGATGTACGGCGGCAGCCACAGCGAACTCAATCCGAGCTTCGACTACGGCGGCTCCGTCGGCTCGTTGAACTATTTCGTCTCCGGCGACTATCTCACCAACCAGCTCGGCATCGAATCGCCGGACGGCAGCGTTAATCCGCACCACGACCGCACCCAGCAATATCATGGCTTCGCCTATCTTGAGGACATCCTCGACGACTACAGCAGCGTCACCGCGATCCTCGGCACAAGCCACGACAATTTCGAGATACCCAATATCGCGGGTGAGCAGCCATCGCTCGGTTTAACCGTGAACGGACAAACCGATTTTCCAAGCGTCGATCTGGACGAGCGCCAGCACGAGATCACGCACTACGCCATCCTGAGTTATCTTCGGAGCCAGGGTCAGTTCGATTTCCAGACCTCCGGTTTCTATCGCTATTCGAGTCTCGAATTCGGGCCGGACGAGATCGGCGATCTGCTCTACAACGGCGTCGCGCAGCAGGCGTACAAGCGCGATGTCGCTTTCGGTCTGCAGACCGAAGGCGCATGGCATTTGAACGATGCGCATACGATCCGCGCCGGGGTGATCATCGAAACCGACCGGCTGGCCAGCGACACCTCGTCATCGGTTCTTCCGGAGGATTGCACCGGAATGGGGACATTCGCGGCGCCTTACACGTGCTCGCCGTTGCCGCCGAGCAATCCTGCCTATGACGTGCCGCTCTCCATCATCGACAACCGGCAGAACACGGACAGCACCTACAGCGGATATCTGCAGGACGAGTGGAAGATCCTTTCCAATGTCACGCTCAATTACGGGCTGCGCTACGACCAGTACCAGGGCTTCTCGCATGGCAGCCAGATCAGTCCGCGCGCCAACGCAGTGTGGGTTCCACTTCCGGACACGACCTTGCATATCGGCTACGCGCGCTACTACTCGCCGCCGCCGTTCGAACTGGTCGGCGGCGAGGACATCGCGAAGTTCGTCGGCACCTCGGCCACTCCGGCGCTGGCGATCGACACGACGCCGGTGGCGGAGCGTGCGAACTACTTCGATGCGGGTGCCGAACAGAAATTTCTCGGCGACTCGTTGACGGTTGGTCTCGACAGCTTCTTCAAGCGCTCCGTCGATCTCATCGATGAAGGCCAGTTCGGCGCGCCGATCATCCTTACGCCATTCAACTACAAAAACGGCAAGCAGTATGGCGGCGAGTTCACCGTCAACTACACCGAGGGGCCGTTTTCGGCCTACGGCAACCTCGCGCTCATTCATGCCGTGGGCCAGGACATCATCACCAGCCAGTTCAACTTCGATCCCGGCGATCTCGCCTACATCGCCGATCACTACATCCATCTCGACCACGAGCAGGCGCTGACTGCGTCCGGCGGCGTTTCCTACAGCTGGTTTGATTCGTTGTTCAGCCTCGACATGCTCTACGGCTCGGGGCTGCGGGCCGATCTCGAACTGCCGGACGGAAATTCAATCCCCAACGGCGCGCATCTTCCGCCCTACGTCCAGTTCAATTTCGGCGTCAGCCACAGTTTCGAAGTGGCGGATGTAAAGGGCTTCACGGCACGCTTCGATGTAATCAACCTCTTCGACGAGAAGTACGAAATCCGCAACGGCACGGGCGTCGGTGTCGGCGCTCCGCAATGGGGTCCGCGGCGCGGATTCTTCGTCGGCCTGTCCAAGTCGATCTGAGCGCACCCGTGTCGAAGCGCAGACTCGTGCAGCGGGTGAGCGTGCATCGAACCACAGGACCGCGCAAAAGCCGCGTGCGAATTGGCGCACGCGTGCCTATGGCATTCGCGCTCATCGTAGTGCTCGCGGCGCTCATCGTGCAATCCGTGGAGCGCGGGTTACACGAACACGCGGCAACCTCGGAGGTACGCCAGCACCAGGGAGTTGCGAACGGATGAGGGCGCCCGCGGTTCAAACCGCCAGGTTAGGCGAGCGGCGTCCGCAGCCAATCCAGCCCGGAACGGAAAAC
>DATGGN010000018.1:0-20661 GCA_035308485.1 Rhizomicrobium sp. | reverse complement strand
TGAAGTCTTTCCGCGCCGTGTACGGAATCTAGACCCGCCCTTTCGATCCGCCCGGCTGGACCAGGCGGCAAGATTGTTGTACAGGCGCGAATCCTGGAAACCGGCGAAATGATGTGCGCCGTATCCGACACGGGGCGCGGCATTTCCCGCGCGAGCGGGTGCAGCGGACAGGAGCAAAACGCGCCGCTTGAATTCGCGCGCCTCATTTCCAATGTGTGACTTCGCCTTGTGAATCCGCTGCACACGCAATGACAGACCTTTCCGCCTTTCCGATCGCCGGCCGTTGGCCCGCCAGACATCCCGAACGGCTGCAGCTCTATTCCGTGCCGACGCCGAACGGCGTGAAGGTCTCCATCATGCTCGAGGAAATCGGACTGGACTACGAGGCGCACCGGGTCGACATCGCCACAAACGAGCAGCTCACGCCCGAATTCCTGTCGCTCAATCCCAACGGAAAGATTCCCGCGATCATCGATCCCCATGGTCCGAATGGCGCGCCGCTCGGGCTCTTCGAATCGGGGGCGATACTTCTCTACCTCGCGGAAAAAACGGGTAGCCTTCTGCCGGTCGATGCGGCACGGCGATACGAGACCATTCAATGGGTCTTCTTTCAGATGGCGTTTGTCGGACCGATGTTCGGACAGGTGGGCTATTTTTACAAATTTGCCGGGCGCGAGATTGAAGACAAGCGACCGCTTGAGCGCTACCGCAATGAAGCGAAGCGCATTCTTGGCGTTCTTGAATCCAGACTCGACGGCCGGCAGTGGATCATGGACGACGAGTATTCGATCGCCGATGTCGCGATGCTTGGCTGGGTACGAAACCTCATCGGCTATTATGGCGCGCGCGATCTCGTGGCCTTCGACGATCTGCAGCATGTACCGGCCTGGCTGGACCGGGCTCTTGCGCGCCCGGCCGTCCAGCGCGGCCTGATGATCCCGAAACGCGAATAGAACAGCTCCACGAAGTGCCACCTTCCGCGTCTCGACGGCGGCGTGGAATCGTGCAAAACGGCTGGCGAACGCAATCCGCCGGGTCTCGCGAATGCCGCCAAAGCTCAACCCTCTCAGGCTCAATCCGCTTCAATCGCGCACGCTGACACTCCTGCAGAAACTGGCGCGCGACCCGCAATCGGCAGGCACGGGCCCTGGTCCGGGCGAAATGACGATCGAGCGGTTCCCGGCGGCGCATGGCACACATCTGCATCTCGCTGACAGTGTCGTTTCGGCGAAGGATGCGAGCGGCCTCTTCAACGACAAAGTCTGGCACGCACTCGAGCGCAAGGGGCTCGCCCGCTCGGACTGGCCGCACCGCATTACCCTCACCCCGGCTGGTCTTGCCTATGACTGCGGGCTGGGCGACGCACTTTTTCATCCCTCGCCGCACTGACCCTTCGACACGATCATGGGAGGAAAAATTGCTGGCGACGCCGGATCATTTTGCACGCTGGAGAATTGCCAGCGGTTTGGTGAACAGCGCGCGTCCGGCAGCGCTCGCGAAGAAAGCGTCCAGGGTCGCGGGAGAGGCCGTGATCGTGACGTCGCCGAATTCGCCCGGTTTGACGATCCCGGCTATTGCGCCCTTCCCAATTGCCGTGCGCGCCGCCTTCTCGTCGATGAGATAAAGCGCAAGCAGGCCATTGCTGCCAAATCTGTACAACACCGGAATGTGTCCGAGCTTTGGATCCGAAGCCTTGCCGTCGTCCCCGATTTCGCGTGCATCGAGGTATGTATTGCCGCCGAGCATCGCCTCGCGCGCCTCGAACACCATCCATCCGCCCTTGTCGTTGACCGTCGGGGGTGCAAGCACGACGATTTTCCTCGCGCCGCCGTCCCCGGGATAGAAGGCGATATAGGCCCTGTCCATCGAGGAACCGAGCCTTCCCTTCCACAGCCCGGTCAGTCGCGGGTCGGGAGCTGTGGCGGCCGTGGTGCCAAGCGGTGACGAGCTGGTGACCGGCAGGCATCCGGTCAGGAACAGCTGCAGCGCAGCCCAAACAAGCACAATCGGGAGTCGGCACATGATCGGTACGCCCCTTGTAAGGCGCAATCGTACGGGGCCGAATGGGGCGAAAGCGCGGCGGAAGCAACCCTGTAAGGCCCCTTTAACCGGAATTGGGGACTATTGGCGTCCTTGAACGTGACGCCGAGGCAGTTCTTGCAGCTTCAACGCCGCTACGCACGGGTTGCACTCGACAACCTTCACAGTCCGGTTCTTCGTCACGTCCTTCGGGTTTGGGACGAGAAGCGGAGTGGCCGCGCCTATCCGGCGCGCGATGATTTGCGACCTCACGATTTCGCACCGCACCTGCGGCACCTTTCGCTCGCCCGCGTCATTGAAGGAAGTGGCGATTTCGAGCTCCGCATCATCGGTGATGCAATTGTACAGGCCTACGGCGAAAACTTTACCGGGAGAACATTGTCTTCGATCGCCGAATTTGTCGGCGATGCGGTGGTTGCCGCTTATCATTCCGTCGTACTGGAGGGCGAGCCCATTGTCCTTTACGGCTCATTCGAGCGCCCGCGCAACCATCACTTCCGGCGCGAGCTGATTCTGCTGCCGCTCGGCACAAATGGCAGGGTGGAGTTTGTACTGTCCGCCGGAATGCTCATGCCGCGCGCGGACAAAGATCTCGCCGACTGCGTCGCCGCGTAGATTGCATTCACTACAAGAAGCAGAAAGCGCGAAGCATTGCACGTGCGCGCGCCGCGCATTCCATTTGCCCCTGTACTCAATGTTTCGTTGTCAAATCGCCGCCAGGGCTGCGCTGCCGAAGCATTGAGCAGTTGCCAAACTCGCCAATTCGGGGCAGGAGACCACGATGACCCCCCGAAAACGGCGCCGGCTCGCATTTGCGGTTGCCCTCGTGCTGGCAAGCACGGGCGGTGCCGCGCTTGTCATCGCAGCGCTCAGGGATAACGTCCTTTATTTCTACAGTCCGAGCGACGTGATGGCGAAGAGCGTCGGCCCCGGCATCGCCTTTCACATCGGCGGACTGGTGGCGCGCGGCAGCGTGAGGCACGAACCGGGCGGCGTTGTTCGTTTCGTTGTCACCGACGGTCGCGCCCGCATACCGGTGACTTACACCGGTGCTTTGCCGGACCTTTTCCGGGAAGGGCAGGGGGTGGTGGCGGCCGGGGCGCTGGATCCCGGTGGCGTATTTGCGGCAAGCGAAGTGCTAGCCAAGCACGACGAACGGTACATGCCGCCGGAGGTGGTGGACGCGTTGAAACGCGCGGGCCGATGGAAGGAAAAAGGTTCCTAGCTCATTGTCGACATCATTATGGTTCTCTCATTTGTTGCGTTTGTGCATGCAGAAAACTTTCATTGCGCGACAGGCCAATTTCATATTATGGAAATCTCTGTCGGAGCATGAGTCCCGTTCCGACCACGCCGCTTCATCGCGAAGGTGATCGAAGGTTCGGCTGGCGCAAGTCGCGGAAACGCGCGCGCGGGAATTTGCGGGCGGGAGCCCGGATGAAACAACGAAGCTAATGGCATGGGGCGGCGCCAAGGGGCGCTATGGGCTAATAGGTGTCGGAGCTTTAACCTTTAGGACAGGAAAGCGTAATCGGAAGGGCGTAGGCGTGTTGGCTCAGGCGAGTCGGCACCAAGCGCTCTCGCGCAGAAGGAGAACGGAGCCGTGATGAGGAGTGTCGACGTGGACAGGTTTGGCCGGTACGTGAAGAAGCAACCGCTGCTGGGCGCGGCTTCGGCAGGAGCGCTGCTGTTTCTGGGGCTTGGCGGATTCGCCGCAACTTCCACCAGCCAGCCCCATACGCCGCCGGCTCACGGCACTCCCGTCCACGCTGCGCCCGCACCGCACATTGCTCCGGCGCCGCAGGCGCATCCAGCACCGGCACATGTCGTGGCCAGAATGGCCACCACGCCGCGCATGCTGGAAAATGGCGCCCCCTTCAGTTTCGCCGACCTCGTCGAACGCGTGAGCCCGGCGGTGGTGACCGTCACCGTCGAGCAGCAGATGAAGCCGCAGAACTTCAACCCGGAGGAATTGCCGGAACCGTTCCGCGATTTCTTCGATCAGTTTGGCGGTGGGGGCAACCGGCGTGGCTTCCAGATGCCACGCAAAGCTGTGTCGATGGGCTCCGGTTTCGTGATCGATCGTTCGGGATACATCGTCACCAACAATCACGTTGTGGAAGATGGAAAGAAGATCACGGTCAAGTTTCCGGACGGCCGCGAATTCACCGCGAAGCTCCTGGGTTCCGACGAAGCAACCGACATCGCGCTCCTCAAGATCAAGAGCGACAAGCCGTTGCCTTCGGTCGAGTTCGGCGACGATCACGCCGTGCGCGTCGGCGACTGGGTGATCGCGGTGGGCAATCCCTTCGGCCTCAGCAACACGGTGACCGCCGGCATCATTTCCTCGATCGGGCGTGATGTGGGCAATGGTCCATACACGGACTATCTTCAGATCGACGCGCCGATCAATCGCGGCAACTCCGGCGGTCCGACTTTCGACCTTGAAGGCAAGGTCATCGGGATGAATTCGATGATCTACTCGCCTTCCGGCGGAAGCGTCGGAATAGGTTTCGCCATTCCTTCATCCACCATCCACGACGTCGTTGCACAGCTCGAATCCCATGGGCGTGTCGCGCGCGGTTATCTGGGCGTGCAGATCCAGAACATGACCCCGGAAATTGCGGCGTCTCTCGGCTCCCACGATGAAAAGGGCGCCATCGTTGCTTCGGTCGTGGGTGGCGGTCCCGCATCCAAGGCCGGCTTCGAGCCAGGCGACATAGTCCTGGCGATCAATGGCAAGAGCGTCGAGGATGCGCGCGATCTGACCCGCCGTGTGGCTTCCTTGCCGGCCGGTGCGAAGGCCTCCTTCACGGTCTCGCGCGCCGGTACCCAAAAAACGATTACCGCCTCCATCGGTGCAAAAAAGGAAGACCGCGTCGCGGCCAACGATGACAGCGGTCCGACGAAGAACAGCGCCTTGGCGAGCACCGGCGAGGCTATGGGCCTTGGCCTTTCCTCGGTTACGCCCGAAGTTCGCCGCAACTACAATCTGGACGGCAAGGTAGACGGTGTTCTCGTCACCCGGGTTGATCCCGACAGCGATGCTGCGGACAAGGGAATCCAGCCTGGCGATGTCGTCATTTCGATCGGAAACAAACCCGTGCACTCGCCCCAGGATATCAAGGCGCAGATTGATGGCGCCCAAAAGAGCGGTCGCAAGAGTGTGCTCGTTCTCGTGGACGGAAACAGTGGTCAGCGCTTCGTGGCGCTGAAGATCGCGTAGCCGGAGGTATTGCCTCGCGTTCCGGACTCAGCCCCAAGGCTGGGTCCGGCCCCCGCGCCGGTAGTGGTGGCCCCATCCCCCCCGTTGCCGCTGCCGGCGCGGACCCTCCGGTCGCGGCCTGGCAGGAGTTGTCCAATGCGTATTCTCGTTGTTGAAGATGATCTCGAGGCCCAGCGTTATCTGGTGAACGGATTGCGTGAATCCGGTCACGTGGTCGACGACGCCTCGGATGGCGAGGTCGGCCAGACGCTGGCGCTTTCGCGGCAGTACGACGTTGCAATTATCGATCGAATGTTGCCGGGACTCGATGGTCTGAAGCTCGTCGCGGAGATTCGGGAACACGGCAATACCATGCCGGTGTTGATCCTGAGCGCGCTCTCCGAGATTGACGATCGGGTGAAGGGTCTGAAGGCTGGCGGCGACGATTATCTGACGAAGCCGTACGCATTTGCGGAGTTGCTGGCGCGCATCGAGGCGCTGATGCGCCGCCGCCAACCGGCTTCGGTCAAGACGCAGCTGCAGGTCGGCGATCTCGAATTGGATCTTCTGACCCGTACCGCCAAGCGCAACGGTTCAGCCATCGATCTGCAGCCCCGCGAATTTCGGCTGCTGGAATATCTCATGCGCCATGCAGGGCAGGTGGTGACCCGGACCATGCTTCTGGAAAGCGTTTGGGAGTATCATTTCGACCCTCAGACCAATGTCATCGATGTGCACATCTCCCGTCTCAGGGCCAAGATCGACAAGGGCTTCGAAGCCCCACTGCTGCACACCGTGCGCGGCGCGGGCTATATGATCCGTGCGCGCGCCTAGGATATTCCGCACCCTCGCGTTTCGAATCGTCGCCGTTTATCTCGCCGTGTTCGCCCTTTCCGCCGCCGCAATCGTCGCCTTCACCTACTGGAGCACGGCGCGGGCGCTGAATGCGCAGACCGACCAGATCGTCGATACCGACATTTCCGGTCTTGACGAGCGCTATGAGCGCCTGGGGCTTGCCGGGCTGACCGAGGCCATCGTCAATCGCTCGGCACATGGGGGCGCTGCGCTTTACCTTCTTGCCGATACCGATCACCGCCCGATCGTCGGCAATCTCGATTCCTGGCCCAGCCTGTCACGCCACGGCGGCAACCTCGTGGAGTTCGACTACGAGCGGCGTGTCGGCGGACATAACGAGCAGCATCGCGCGCGCGGTCGGGAATTCACGCTGACCGGCGGTTTCGAATTGCTCGTCGCGCGCGACATCGCCGAACGCTACGAGACCGAACGGCTCTTCAGCACGACTTTGCCGTGGACGGTGCTGCTGATGGTGCTGCTGGGTCTCATCGGCGGAATCCTGATCAGCCGCAACTTCCTGGTTCGTCTGGACGTCATCAACCGCACAAGCCGGGACATCATGGCGGGCGATCTGTCCCGGCGCCTGCCGTTCGGTCAGGGCGGCGACGAATTCGACACGCTCGTGGCAAACCTCAACCGCATGCTCGAGCGTACGGAAAGACTGATGCGCGGCATGCGGGAGGTCACCGATTCGATCGCGCACGATCTGAGGACGCCGCTCAATCGCCTGCGCAACCGCCTGGAAGGCGTACTGAACGGAGGCGGGGCGCAAGGCGCGGTCAGGGACGAAATCGAGGCGGCGGTCGATGAAACCGACCGCCTCATCGGAACTTTCAATGCGCTCTTGTTGATCGCGGAGGCGGAAGCCGGCGTCGCGCGCGAAAAGATGCAGCCTGTCGATCTCCGTCGTATCGTCGAAGGCGTCGTGGAGCTTTATGCACCGCTGGCCGACGAGAAGGAGATATCGCTTACGCTTCTGCCGAGCGGCTCGGCGATCGTGCCCTGCAATCCAAGCCTTGTGAGCCAGGCGCTCGCCAACCTCATCGACAACGCCATCAAGTACACGCCGACCGGCGGAAAGGCGACAATCGCCATCCAAAACACGCCCGCCGGCACCGCGCTCAGCGTGGCGGACAGCGGGCCGGGAATCGCTCCCGAAGATCGCACACGCGTAATTGAGCGATTCGTGCGTCTCGAAGCCAGCCGACATTCGCCGGGGACGGGCCTGGGCCTCAGCCTGGTCGCAGCAGTTGCGCGCCTTCACGACGCGAAGTTTGAACTCGGCGACAACCGCCCGGGACTCAAGGCGACGCTCGTCTTCTCGACCGGTGCAAAGCATCCACAACCTGCTGCGCAGTTGCCGCCGCCGCGCGTGGCGGTGAAGGGCTGACTGCGGTAGGCTTCGCGTCGCGTTCAGCCGACGGAGGGATGACGAGAATGAGCAAAGCGGACTTCATCAAGAACGTTGCGAAGAAGGGCAACATCACAGTGGCCGAGGCCAAACGTCACGTCGAACTCGTGTTCGGTACCATCGAGGCCGGACTAAAATCTGCAAAGAGCAACGGCGGTACCTACCAGATCGGGACGTTGGGCACGTTCCGGATTTCCAGACGGGGCGCGCGGATGGGCCGCAATCCGAAGACCGGCGAATCCATCAGGATCAAGGCGTCGCGGAGCCTCCGATTCAAACCGGCCGCACAGCTGAAAGAGGCTGCCGGCTGCTGAGTTTCGCTTGGAACGCGGAGGCACGGAGCAGGGCCTTCCTTTCCTCCGTGGCTCCGCGCTTCCACGTGAATGGTTCCGTCGTCCGCCTTGTCGTTTGGCCATGACGACGCCTGATGATCCGTTTCCACAAAGTGTACACTCACTGCCGCGGGCGTTTGACGCGTCTCGTGCGGCGCAAACATTCGAGGCACTCGGCGACTCCGTCTCCGGTGCTCCCGCTGCGGCGCGCGACATGCTGGCGAGCATGTTCGGCAACAGTCCGTATCTGTGCCGGCTGGCGCTGCGCGACCGCGAGTTCCTGCACGAAATCTGGGAGATGGGTCCCCAGCGGGTCGTGGAGCAATCCATACAGAACGCCGCGCTTGCGCATGAGGCGGACAACGGAGCTGAAGCGATGGCGGTGCTGCGGTGGGCCAAGCGCCGTGCGGCGCTTGCCATCGCGCTGGCCGATATCGCGGGTGTCTGGGACCTCGACACTGTCACGGACGCGCTCACGCGCTTTGCCGACGCGAGCGTAGGAGGCGCGCTTCGATTCCTGCTGCGCGAGGCGGCCCACAGCGCCGGAATTCCCCAACGCGATCCTTACGCGCTCGAACAGGAAACAGCTCTTGTTGTCCTGGCCATGGGCAAAGGAGGGGCCTTCGAACTCAACTATTCGAGCGATCTGGATCTTGTCGCCTTCTACGATGCGGAGCGCTTTCCCTTCCGCAAACGTGGCGACGCACGTGGCGCCGCAGTCGACATCGTTCGCGGCCTTGTCAGGCTCATGAGCGAAATCACTTCCGATGGGTACGTTTTCCGCACCGATTTGCGGTTGAGGCCCGATGCCGGGGCGACGCAGGTTGCCATCTCCACCGAAGCCGCCGAACGCTATTACGAGGAAATGGGGCAGAACTGGGAGCGCGCGGCTTTCATCAAGGCGCGCGGCTGTGCAGGCGACAGGATCGCGACGGAGAAATTTCTGAGAGCGCTCGAGCCTTTCATTTGGCGGCGCAGTCTCGATTATGCGGCGATCGAAGATATTCACTCCATCAAACGGCAAATTCATGCGCATGGCCGCCATGGCGAAATCGCGGTGGCCGGGCACGACATCAAACTCGGGCGCGGTGGCATCCGCGAAATCGAATTCTTCGCGCAGACGCAGCAATTGATTCTCGGCGGGCGTGATCGCTCGCTGAGAGCGCGACGGACCGTTGATGCCATTGCCGCCCTGCGGGCCCGCGGATTGGTATCCGATCGGACAAGCGATGAACTGACCGGGTCGTATCGGTTTCTGCGCCAGCTCGAACATCGTCTGCAGATGATTGATGACGAGCAGACGCACACATTGCCGAAATCCGACGAGGGACTCGCGCACGTCGCCTGCTTTTGCGGGTTCGATCGCGTTGGCGATTTCTCCGATGTACTGCTGGGGCACCTTTCGCGTGTGCAGAGCCACTACGCTGCCCTGTTCGAGAAGTCGCCGCCCCTCGGCGCTGCTGCCGGCAGTCTCGTGTTCACGGGCGTGGAGGATGACCCCGAAACGCTGCGCACGATCGCCGATTTGGGATTTCGTGATGCAAAGCATGTGGCGCACGCTGTCCGCGGCTGGCACCACGGTCGCATCCGCGCAACGCGCAGCCCTCGCGCCCGCGAGCTCCTGACACGACTTGTGCCGGCTCTCCTCGCGTCTCTCGCCGCGACCGCGCACCCGGATACGGCGTTCTCGCAGTTCGACCGGTTTCTGTCGCGCAGCCCCGCTGGCGTACAGCTGTTCGCGCTTCTGGTCGCGAATCCGCATCTGCTGAGTCTTCTCTCGGGCATTATGGGATCGGCACCCCGCCTTGCTGACAATCTCGCACGCACGCCCGCGATGCTGGATGCGGTCCTCGATCCCGGCTTCCTGATGGAACTGCCTTCGCGTGTGGAGTTGGCCGAAACGCTGAGCGCGGAGCTCGACGGGGAAACCGAGGACGAACGGGTGCTCGATGCCGTGCGACGCTTTGCGCGGGATCAGATGTTCCGCATCGGCGCGCAGATCATCGAGGGCCGCGCCAGTCCGGAAGCCGGAGCGAATGCGTTCACCGATATCGCCGATGCCGTTATCGGCGGCCTGCTCGCCCATCTGGAACGGGAGCTTGCAGCAACCGCCGGGATGGTCGAGGGCGGCGGTTTTTGTGTCGTGGCGATGGGCAAGCTCGGGGGGCGCGAGATGACCGCGTCCTCCGATCTCGACCTTGTCTTTGTGTACAATGCGCGGCATGAAAACGACACCTCGAATGGACCGAGGCCGCTTCCGGTGCCGGTGTACTACGCCCGGCTCGCCAGGCGCCTGATCGATGCCCTGACGGTCCCGACCGCCGAAGGCACACTCTACGAAGTCGACATGCGCCTGCGTCCTTCGGGCAACAAGGGACCGGCCGCGGTCAGCCTCGAATCCTTTACGCGCTATCACGCGGATGACGCCTGGACGTGGGAGCGGCTTGCGCTCACGCGGGCGCGCGTGATCGCCGGGCCGGCGCAACTGCGCGAAGCGGTCGAGAAGGTTGTCGCAGACGCGCTTACGCGGAAAGTGGACGAGACGAAACTCCGCGATGATGCACGCGCGATGCGCGGGAAACTTCAGTCACAGTTTCCCGCGAGGGACAAATGGGATCTGAAATTTGCGCCCGGCGGCCTGGTCGACATTGAATTCTGCGTACAGTATCTCCAGCTTCTTCGCGGGCCGGAGTCGCCCGCCGTTCTGCACCAGAATACCGCGACCGCCATTGAACAGCTTTCGGCGCGCGGCTTTCTTGCCCCTTACGACGCTGCGAGCTTGCTGCGCGCAGTACGCCTTCAGCTTGCGCTGCTGCAGATTCTGCGCATCGCTTCGGCTGGTCATTTTGATTCCGCGGGTGCGAGCGAAGGCATGAAATCGCTGCTCGTGCGCGCAGGAAAGGCTGAAGATTTTGCGGCTCTGGAAATCCGCCTCGCCGAGGCCCAATATCATGCCCGCGGCGTATTTGAGAGACTGTTCCGTAACTGAAAAGCGTGCACGCATGGGCGCAACATGACTATGCCTCGCCTGCATGCACTGCGCGGGGGGGGCAAGCCAAGAGCGTCTGCGCATGAACCAAAGGAAAAACCGCATGAATGTACCGAAGTATCTTGAGCGCGGGAAAAGCGACGAAGCATTGGTGCTGCTGCACGGGATCGGCGGCCGCGCGGATGTCTGGGAGCCGCAGCTCGAAGCGTTTTCGTCGCGCTATCGCGTCATCGCCTGGTACATGCCCGGCTATGGAGGTTCCTCGCCCTTACGGGAAATGACCTTTCCTGCGCTCGCCGATGCGCTGGATCTTTTGCTGGACGATCTGTCTGCACAGCGTGTCCACCTCGTCGGGCATTCGATGGGCGGCATGGTGGCGCAGGAATTTCTGCGCCATCGCGCGGCAAGACTGGCGAGCGTGTGCCTGTATGCGACGAACCCCGGCATCGCGACGCCTGAAACGCCGGAAGCGGCCAACGCCGCACGGAATCGCGCCGAGGAGTTCTTCCGGCGTCGCGTGGGTCCGATCGATGCCGGAATGAGCATGCGCGAGATGGCGGCGAGTCTGCTTGATCGCCTGCTGGCGGCGAACGCACCGCAATCCGCACGCTTCGCCGCGATTGAATCCGTCAGCGCCGTGCCGCCGGACGTCTATCGGGCCGCGATGCGCTGCTTCCTGTCGTTCGATGGCACGGATGTCGTGCCGAATATCAGGTTACCGACATTGGTCGTCGCTGGCGGCGAAGATGTGACCATGCCACCTGCCGTCGTGGAGGCGATGGCGCGGCAGATTCCGGGCGCGCATCTCGAGGTCATTCCGGGCGTCGGCCATCTTGCCAACCTGGAAGATCCGCCGGCCTTCAATCGCGTGCTCAGGGATTTTTTGGCGTCTGTTTCGCAAGTTTCCTGAAGTCCGATTCGTCCATGTCGTCGCGGTCGGGATTGGGCACGCAGAACATGCGGTAGGCGACGAGCGAAAAGGTGTCGCGGATGCCGGGCACGGTGTGCAGCTTGAAATTCACGAATTCCCCGAAGCTCTGGTCATTCGCGAGGTGGAACTTGGCGAGGAGATCCCAGGCGCCCGTGATGGAATAGATTTCGGCCGTTTCTTCCACCGTATCGATCAGTGCTTCGGCGACCTTGTAGGTTTGTCCAAGCTCGCATTTGATCTGAACGAACAGCGGCTTCATGGCGCTTCTCCCAAACCGGACGGTGCACGAAAGCAACGCGGCCGCGAAGCGTCAAGCACAGCTTTACCCCTGCCGGATTTGGACCTTAGATACCGCCCGGGCAAGGAGCCTGATTCTCGCTTGAAAGCCGTTGCACTGGGCGGCGGACCCGCCGGTCTCTATTTCGCGATTGCGCTTAAACGGCTCGACCCGCATCACGAGGTGCTGGTCGTCGAGCGCAACCGGCCGGATGACACGTTCGGCTGGGGCGTCGTGTTTTCCGATCAGACGATGGAATCGCTTGAGCGGGCCGATCCGGAAAGCGCGACCGCCATCGCGAACGCCTTCGCCCATTGGGACGACATTGATGTGCATTTTCGCGGGCAGACAATCCGCTCGGGCGGACATGGCTTCTCCGGCATCGGCCGCAACCGGCTTCTCAACATCCTGCAGGAGCGCGCTCGGACGCTGGGTGTCGAGATGCGTTTTCAGTGCGAGGCGGCGGCAGAGGAGTTTCCCGACGCCGATCTGATCGTCGCGAGCGACGGCATCAACAGCGCGACGCGCACCGCGAACGCGCAGATTTTCCGCCCCGCGATCCAGCGTCGCGCCAACAAGTTCATCTGGCTGGGCACGGAAAGGCAATTCGACGCCTTCACCTTCATTTTCGAGGAGACGGCGCACGGCTGGATCTGGGCGCACGCCTATCGCTTCGAGCCCGGGACGTCGACCTTTATCGTGGAATGCAGCGAACCCACCTGGCGGGGCTTCGGCTTCGACCAGGTTTCGACCGAAGAGACGATCGCAATCTGCGAGCGGCTGTTCGCGCGCTTCCTCAACGGCGCAAGGCTGATGAGCAACGCCCGGCACCTGCGGGGCTCGGCATGGCTCAATTTTCCGGTGCTCACCTGCGAGCGCTGGCACGCGGGAAAAATTGTACTGATCGGCGATGCGGCCCATTCGGCACATTTCTCCGTCGGTTCCGGCACCAAGCTGGCCTTTGAAGACGCGATTGCACTCGCTTCGACCGTACATCACGGCGGGATCGCGGAAGCTGCTTTGGAGGCGTTCCAGGCCGAGCGCGGACTGGAAGTCCTGAAACTGCAGAACGCCGCACGCAATTCGACGGAGTGGTTCGAGCACGTGCCGCGCTACGCGAAGCTCGAGCCGATGCAATTCGCCTATTCGCTGCTCACCCGCAGCCAGCGCATCAGCCACGAGAATCTGCGCCTTCGCGACCGGGAATGGCTCGAAGGCGTGGAGACCTGGTACGCCCGGCGTGCCGGCGTGAATACGGCAAAACCGCGGCCACCGATGTTTACGCCGCTGCATCTGCGCGGACTGACGCTTCAGAACCGCATCGTTGTCTCGCCCATGTCGATGTATTCGGCAACGGACGGTACGCCGGATGATTTTCATCTGGTCCATTATGGCGCGCGGGCGCAGGGGGGCGCCGCGCTGCTTGTCACTGAAATGACAGACGTCTCCGCCGACGCGCGCATCACGCCGGGGTGTGCCGGTCTGTACAATGACGAGCACGAACGCGCTTGGGCGCGCATTGTCACTTTCGTACACGATCACACCGACACGAAAATCTCGCTGCAGCTCGGCCATGCGGGACCCAAGGGCTCGACGAAAGTGCCCTGGGAAGGCGAGGATGAGCCGCTCGATTCCGGCAACTGGCCGCTGATCGCGCCCTCGCCGGTGCCGTGGTCGCCGAAGAACCAGGTGCCGCGCGCCATGAACGAAGGCGACATGGAGCGGGTCTTGGCGGATTTCGTTGACGCGACGCGTCGCGCCGCGCGTGCCGGATTCGACATGATCGAGTTGCACGCCGCACACGGCTATCTGCTCTCCGCCTTTCTTACGCCGGCGATGAACCAGCGTAGCGACGCGTATGGCGGGGGGATCGAAAACCGCTTGCGTTTTCCGCTGGCGGTGTTCGTCGCCATGCGCCGCGCGTGGCCGGGCGAGAAGCCGATGTCCGTGCGCATTTCCGCGACCGACTGGCTGGGTGATGCTGGCAACAGCGAAGCGGAGGCGCTGGTGATTGCGCGGGCCTTTGCCGATGCGGGCGCCGACGTCGTCGATGTTTCGGCTGGGCAGACCTCGATCGAGGCGCGGCCCGTGTACGGCCGCATGTTCCAGACGCCGTTTTCCGATCTCATCAGGAACGAAGCCGGCGTCGCCACCATGGCAGTCGGCAACATCTACGAGATCGATCACGTGAACAGCATTTTGGCCGCCGGCCGCGCCGACCTTTGCTGCCTCGCGCGACCCCATCTGGTCGATCCTTATTGGACGCTGCATGCCGCAGCCCAGCAGGGCTATGATGGCGTCGCCTGGCCGAAACAATATTGGCCGGGACGCGACCAGTTGCTCAGGAATGCCGCCCGTGCGCGCTGACGTTCTTTCCGGCCGCCACGCCATCGTGACCGGCGCTTCTCGCGGTATCGGTGCCGCGATTGCAGCGCGGCTCGCGGAAGCCGGTGCCGCAACAATACTGATCGGCCGCGACGCCACGGCGCTCGCGGATCGAGAGCGGCAAATCCCGAACTCCCGAAGCGTCGTCTGCGATGTCACCGACGCGGCGCAGGTGGAGAAGGTATATTCCGAACTGCTCGCGCACGCCCAAGTGGACATTCTGGTCAACAACGCCGGCGCGGCGGAGAGCGCGCCGTTCGCGAAGACGAGCGATTCGATGCTCGAGCGCATGTTGTCGGTCAATCTTCATTCGGCGTTTCGCTGCTCCCGGGCGGTCCTGCCCGCCATGCTTGCGCGGGGCTACGGCCGCATCGTGAATATCTCCAGTATCGCAGGCCTGCGCGGCTATCCGTACGTGACGGCGTATGTCGCGGCGAAGCACGCGCTCGTCGGCTTCAGCCGCGCGCTCGCGATGGAGCTCGCGCAAAAAGGCATCACCGTGAATGCGGTCTGCCCCGGTTATACCGACACCGAACTCGTTCGCGGTGCTGCATCGGCGATTTCGGCGAAGACGGGACGCAGCGAAGGCGACGTGGTCAGGGAGATGATCCGTACAAATCCGCTGGGGCGGTTGATCCGCGCGGAGGAAATCGCGGAAACCGTCGCCTGGCTCTGCGGGCCCGAAAGCGATTCCATCACCGGCCAGGCCATCGCAGTCGCCGGCGGCGAAATCATGTGAGCAGCACGATGATCGACGAGAATTATGCGCCAAAGCATTTCCGATGGACACTGAGTGAAAAGGTGGGAACGGTCACGCTGGCGCGGCCCGAGCGCAAAAACCCGCTGACGTTCGAGTCATATGCGGAGCTCCGCGATACCTTCCGGGCACTCGTGCACGCGCCTTCGGTAAGGGCGATCGTGCTGACGGGCGAAGGCGGCAATTTCTGTTCCGGCGGCGACGTGCACGACATCATCGGCCCGCTGACGAAGATGAATGTGGACGGGCTGTTGAACTTCACGCGCATGACGGGCGATCTCGTGCGCGCGATGCGTGCCTGTCCGCAGCCGATTATCGCCGCGGTCGACGGCACCTGCGCCGGCGCCGGCGCCATTCTCGCCATGGTTTCCGACATCCGCCTCGCGGCGCCGGGCGCGAAGACTTCGTTCCTCTTCGTGCGCGTAGGGCTTGCCGGCTGCGACATGGGTGCCTGTGCAATTCTGCCGCGTCTGATTGGTCATGGCCGGGCGTCGGAACTCCTGTTCACCGGGCGGGCAATGAGCGCCGATGAGGGCGAGCGCTGGGGATTCTACAATCGTATCCTCGCCGCAGACGCGTTGCTCGCGGAGGCGACACGCGCGGCGCGTGAGTTGGCGGACGGCCCGGGCTTTGCCCACGCGATGACGAAACAGATGCTGAACCGCGAATGGTCGATGAGCATCGAGGATGCCCTCGAAGCGGAAGCGCAGGCCCAGGCGATCTGCATGCAGACCGAGGATTTCCGCCGCGCCTATCGCGCTTTTGTCGAGAAATCCAAGCCGAAATTCGAAGGGAATTGAAGCGGTGGACAGGTGTCTGCACGTACAAACCACCTCCCTCAAAGGGAAGGTGATTTGTTATCACGATGACCTGCACTGAGATGCAAACGGCACATCTCGATCGCTTTGTGCTCGACCGGCTGCCGCCGCCGGAATTGCAGCCCGAATTTCTGTTCGACCGGCCGGAATTCCGCTACGCCGAACGCCTGAACGCCGGCGTCGAGCTGATCGATCGCGCCGTGGCCGCAGGCCGTGGCGAGCGCGTTGCCATCGCTTTTCCCGGCGGCGTCTGGACGTACAACGACCTTGCGGGAACTGCCAACAGGCTCACGCGCGTGCTGCAGGAAGATTATGCGCTCCCGCCCGGCGCGCGGGTGCTGCTGCGCGGCGCCAACGGCCCGATGCTTGCCGCACTCTGGCTCGCGGTGCTGAAGGCGGGATGCGTGGTGGTCGTTACGATGCCGCTTCTGCGTTCCCGGGAGCTCTCCTTCGTGCTCGAGAAGGCACGCATCGATCTCTCGCTCTGTGAGGTGCCTCTGCTCGGCGAGCTTCAGCAGGCGGTCGAGAGCACCGGGCTGGGGAGAATCGCATCCTATTCGCGCGACGGTCTTTCGCGCGATACGGAACTCGAACGGCGCCTGCGCGGCAAGCGGGACTCATTCGCTGCGGTCGAGACCTTCGCGACCGATCCTGCGCTCCTCGCTTTCACCTCCGGCACCACCGGCCACCCCAAGGCCACCGTGCATTTTCACCGTGACGTGCTGGCGATCGCCGATGCGTTTCCGCGATCCATACTCGGGGTGAATCCGGGAGATCGCTTTCTCTGCAGCGCGCCCATGGCGTTTACATTCGGGCTCGGTGGCCATGTGGTGTTTCCGCTCCGCTATGGCGCGAGTTCGATCCTGCTTCCTCCTTGTACACCGGACCAGCTGCTCGATGCGGTTTGCGAATACCGTCCCAGCATTCTGATGACGGCGCCGACCGCCTATCGGGCAATGACGGAGGGAGCGGCGAAGCGCGATCTGGCTCATGTGCGCCACTACGTTTCGGCCGGCGAGCACCTGCCAGCAGCAACGCTCGAGAGCTGGCGCCGCGCCACCGGCAACGGAATTGTGAACGGCCTCGGCTCGACGGAGATGCTGCACATCTTCATCTCCAGCCCTGTCGCAGAAGCAGAACCGGGTGCGACGGGAAAAGCCGTCGCCGGCTACACGGCTTGCGTGCTCGATGAGAATGACGCGCCAGCGGCCACAGGCGAGGTGGGATGGCTCGCGGTGAAGGGACCCACCGGCTGCCGCTATCTCGACGATCCCAGGCAGGCGAATTATGTGCGCCGCGGCTGGAACGTAACCGGCGATGCCTGCAGGATGGATGCAGAGGGTTGCTTCTGGTTTGAGAGTCGCACAGACGACATGATCGTCTCGGCGGGTTACAACATCTCGGGATTCGAAGTGGAGGAAGCACTGCTGCGCCATCCGGCCGTCGCGGAATGTGCCGTGGTGGGGGCTGCCGATGAGGCACGCGGGCAGGTGGTGAAGGCGTTTGTGGTGGTGAAATCCGGGCACGAGCGATGCGATGCGCTCAAGCGCGAGATTCAGGATTTCGTCAAACGAGATATCGCGCCGTACAAATATCCCCGCGCGGTCGATTTCCTCGATGCGCTGCCTCGCAACGCCTCCGGCAAGGTGCAGCGTTTTCTGCTGCGCGAAGGGAGGACCGCCGCGTCATGAAATTCGTCAATCCGCGTGTGTGGAAGCGGCCGAGCGGCTATTCGAACGGCGTGATCGAGAGCGGATTCCTGTTTCTCTCCGGTCAGGTCGGCTGGAACGAGGCCGGCGAATTCTCGGAGGATTTCGTGGCGCAGGTGCGGCAGGCGCTCGCCAACATTTGTTCCGTGATCGAGGCAGCCGGCGCGACGCGCGAGGGGATCGTGCGGCTCACCTGGTATGTCACGGATCGGCGAGTGTACAAAGAACGCCTCGCCGAAGTCGGCGCAGCCTATCGCGAAACCATCGGCCGGCATTTCCCGGCGATGAGCGTGGTTGAAGTGAAGGGCCTGGTCGAAGACGCGGCCCAGGTCGAAATCGAAGCCACCGTGTCTCTTTCTTAAAGAAGGAAGAGCCGGCGCGCTTCGGGCGCCGAAGGCGCGCAATTCATTCCCCGGCGTCCACCGCGCATCCTCCGCGACCTCTGCGCTGAGCTTTGTTCTCTACTTGCACAGCCGCTTGATCCATTCGGGGAGCGCGAACGCGGCGGCGTGGATGTCGGGATTGTAATAGTCGGTCTTGAGCTTCGCGCGCGCGAAGGCGGCACGCGCGCGCTTGATCCCGGCCGGTGTACCGAGACGTTTGCCCTTGCCGGCCCACGACAGCGCCATGAAGCCGCCGATATAGGTTGGCACCACAGTCAGATAGAGCCCGCATTGCGGGAATGAAGCGCGAAGCTCGGCAAGCGCATCCGTGATTTCCTGCGGCTGGTAAAACGGCACGCCGGTCTGGAACGTCGCGAACCCTCCGGGCGCGAGCGCGTTCTTGACACGGTCGTAGAAGGTTTCGCCGAACAGCGCCTTGCCGGGCCCGACCGGATCGGGGCGATCGGCGACAATGAGATCGAAGCGGCCGCGCGAGGTCGTTCGCCCGAGATATTCGAAAGCATCGGCGATCTCGATGGTGAGCCGCCGGTCGGCGAAGGCTTTCGCATTGATGGCGGCAAAATGTTCGCGACAGAGTTCGACAACACGTCCGTCAATATCGACGAGCACGACTTCCTTCACGCGCTCGTGCTTCAGCGCCTCGTCGGCGATGGAGAGGTCGCCACCGCCCACGATCATCACGCGTGCCGCCCGCCCGTGCTCGAGGAGCGGCAGATGTGTCAGCATCTCGGCGTAGGCGGATTCGTCGCGGGTGGTCAGCTGTACGATATCGTCCAGCACGAGCACGCGCCCGTTGGCTACCGTGTCGAAGATCCGGATGTGCTGAAATTGGCTCTTTTCTTGCGACAATGGCGGCCCGGAGAGCTCCATCGCCTGGGCGTAACCTTTGTGCAGCCGCTCCTTGAAAAGACTTGTCATGTGCGCCCACTCCGAAAGATGCCAGCCGATTTACGGCGGAGCGCCATATGCTGTCCATCGCGGCTAAGGAGCGATTTGTGACAGTCGCACGGGCGCTGGTGAGAAAAAATTCAGACTTGAGGGAGAAAAATTCTTGCATGGGGGGGAGGGGGGCCTATATTCGCCCTGTTCCGGCAGCGGAACAGAGCGGCGAGGCGGAGGTTGTACCTTCCGCCTTGCCGCTTTCGTCTTAGGCGGTGTCTGGAGCCCGAAAGGCGAAAGCGCCAGGTGTCAACGCTCTGAGAGGGTAGGTGCCAGGATGGCTCAACTCGGACTCGGTGTGGCGGCGATCAATGAAGCGCGATCCGCAAGGGCGCGTTCTTCGGCGAGGACCGTCCCGGTTCCTATTCCCCCTGGGGATGAGGACCGCAAGGACCATTTCATCACAAAAAATGGGCTGACCTATGCGGGCAGTCACCTGATAATCGATTTGTGGGACGCCGAGAATCTCGACGACCAGGATCGGATCGAACAGGCGCTGGTCGACTCGATACGTGCCGCCGGCGCGACGCTGTTGCACATTCACCTGCACAGATTCGGTGAAGGTGGCGGCGTTTCGGGCGTGGCCGTTCTCGCGGAGAGCCATATCAGCGTGCACACATGGCCCGAGCGCGGCTATGCCGCCTTCGACATTTTCATGTGCGGCGGCGCGGAGCCCAGGCGCGCCCTTTCGGTGCTGAAGAAGGCGTTCCACCCAAAGCGGACGGTCATCGGCGAACACAAGCGCGGCGTGCTTTAACCACGCCGCGGCTTGCTCTTGGCGCTTTTAGCTGCTCCCATCGGGACCGGTAGCGCCAGGGCCTAACGCCGCATGAACAAACCGGAATCGGGTTCTGCATTCGCACGGCCGCCTTTCGTGGCCGAGGCGGAGGCGGAGTACGCCTCATTCGCAGCGGCCGCAAACGATCTCGAATTCGTCGACGCCGTCGTCGTCGACATTTGCGGCACGCTGCGCGGCAAGCGCTTTCCTGTCGCCGAGGTGCCGAAACTTTTCGCGCACGGCATGCCGCTTCCCCATTCCGTCTATCTGATGGACGCGCACGGCGAAATGACCAACGCTCTTGGGCGGGGCTTCTCCGATGGCGACCCCGACGGCACGGCCTGGCCCCTTCCCGGCACCCTGTCGCGCGTCTGGGGTGCGGCTCCAGTTCGTGCCCAGATGCTGATGTCGTTGCGCGACGCGAACGGCGACGCCGATCCGGCCGAGCCGCGCGCGGTGCTTTCGCGCGTGGTTGCGCGCTTTGCCGATCTGGGTCTTCTTCCTGTCACGGCCCTTGAACTGGAATTCTACCTGATCGATCGCGCGCGTCTCGCCGACCGTGGGCCGCAGCCGCCGATGGATCCCAGAAGCGGTGAGCGCGAGAGCGCGGTGTCGGTGTTCGGACTCGACGATCTCGACCGCTACGCCGGCTTTCTGTCCTCGCTCTCCGACGCCGCACGGGTCCAGAACGTGCCGCTCTCAGCCGCGAGCAAGGAGTACGCAGCCGGTCAGTTCGAAGCCAATCTCAAGCACCAGCACAACGCCGTGCACGCGGCCGATCACGCCGTCTTTCTGAAGCAGGTCGTGAAGGAGGCGGCGCGCGCCAACGGG
>DATGGN010000017.1:0-32779 GCA_035308485.1 Rhizomicrobium sp. | reverse complement strand
CGTACATTCACGCACCGATCGAAAAATTCGTCACGCCGGAAAAGCTCGACATCGCCTGGACGTCGCAGAACTATCATGACCTGCACGACAAATTCTTCGGGCCGCCCGACATCAACGTAGTCAACAAAGCGGTCTACGATTCGCTGAAGCCCGGCGGCGTGTTCATCGTGCTCGATCACGCTGCCGAGAAAGGCTCCGGTCTCCGAGACACCGATACGCTGCACCGGATCGATGAGGATACCGTCAAGAAGGAGGTCGAGGCAGCGGGATTCAAGTTTGCCGGCGAGAGCGATGTTCTTCGCAATCCGAACGACCCACGCACCGCAAAAGTGTTCGATCCGTCGATCCGCGGCAAGACCGACCAGTTCATCCTGAAATTCCGCAAACCCGGCTGAATCTGAGCAAGTACCCCTCACCCGCTTCGCCGCGGTGCATACAGCTCAGCTGCCCTCTCCCGCAAGGAAAGAGGGCGATTGGCAGTATTCCCGCGCGCCCATTCAGCAATTGAGGCGGACCCAGTCGTACAAGACCATATCGCGGGCGTAGATTTGCTCCAGGAGCGAGCGCTGGCGGGCGGTGACCTCCGGCCGCTCGCTTCTCGTACGGTTTTCGACCGGCAGCGCGAACGGACGGCCAAGCTTTTCCGACAGGACTTGCGCGAAATCCGCGCTCCGCTCCAGCACGCCGCAATGAAACACGTGGCGCGCAAAGAATTCGCCAGGACCGTCTCCTCCGGTCCAGCCGAGATATTGCGAGGCGATGTCGCCGTAGATTGCGCGGTGCGCGAAAAGGAAATCGAGATAGGAGTCGAAATCGAGCCGCCCCGCCCTTTTGTGCAAAACGCTCGCGTCGAATCGGCTCAGCCGCGATTTGCGCGCATAGCCACGGCGCATGTAATCGTATTCGGAATGAGCGCGCGCAATGGGCTCGCGCAGCAGCGTGATGATCTGCAGCGGCCGACGGATTTTTGCGCTGGCAGTCCGAAAATCGACATGCCCCCCCATCAACAGATCGCCGGACCTGGCCTCCCGGTCGATCCGGGCCCAAACCGCACCCATGCTGGCCGTTCCATAGTGCCGCGAGAGGTTCTGAAATCGCGCCCGCAGGAAACGCAGCCGCTGCAGGCGGGAGACCTGGCTGTCAGGATCCAGCGTATTGGGAACGTAGAAGACGCGCTGCTCCGCGAAGGCCGCCATGAGACCGTGAGTCAGGCTCAGGCTGCCGCTCTTGGGAACCCGAATGCAGACAAAAAGGCTGTTTTCCGGCATCATCGGTGGGCAGCGCCAAGAGATAAGGATATGCACATTTCTTTATATCTTGCTTGAAACTACCATTGCCGGCTGTTATACCGCCCGGCCCGCAGGAGGAGAGCCCCATGAGCCAGGATTATGCCGTCAAGGATATCAATCTCGCCGATTGGGGCCGGAAGGAAATCGACATCGCCGAGACCGAGATGCCCGGTCTTATGGCGACGCGCGAGGAATTCGCGCAGGCGCAGCCCCTGAAGGGCGCCCGTATCGCCGGCTCCCTGCATATGACCATCCAGACGGCCGTCCTCATCGAAACGCTGACAGCGCTCGGCGCGGATGTACGCTGGGCGTCGTGCAACATCTACTCGACGCAGGACCACGCGGCGGCCGCAATTGCGGCCGGCGGGACGCCCGTGTTTGCGATCAAGGGCGAGAGCCTCGAGGATTACTGGGAGTACACCCACCGCATCTTCGAGTGGGCGGACGGCGGCGCGCCCAACATGATTCTGGATGATGGTGGCGACGCCACGCTGCTCGTGCATCTGGGCGCGCGCGCCGAGCGCGGCGACGCGGGTTTTCTCGACTCGCCGCAGAACGATGAGGAAGAGGTGCTCTACCGCGCGATCATCCGCCGGCTGAAACACAAACGGGGCTGGTACACCAACGTCGCGCACCAGATCCGCGGCGTGACGGAAGAGACGACAACCGGCGTACACCGCCTCTACCAGATGGAACGCGACGGCAAGCTGCTTTTCCCCGCCATCAACGTAAACGACAGCGTCACCAAATCGAAGTTCGACAATCTCTACGGCTGCCGCGAAAGCCTGGTCGACGGCATCCGCCGCGGCACCGACGTGATGATGGCCGGCAAGATCGCCATGGTGGCCGGCTTTGGCGACGTCGGCAAAGGCTCGGCCGCGTCGCTCAGGCAGGCGGGCTGCCGGGTCATGGTGTCCGAAGTCGATCCCATCTGTGCGTTGCAGGCGGCGATGGAGGGATACGAAGTGACGACCATGGACGACGCCGCGCCGCGCGCCGACATTTTCGTCACGGCTACCGGCAATGTCGACGTGATCACGGTCGATCACATGCGCGAAATGAAGCACCGCGCCATTGTCTGCAACATCGGCCATTTCGATTCCGAGATTCAGGTCTCCGCGCTCAAGAATTTCAAGTGGCACAACGTCAAGCCGCAGGTGGACGAGGTCGAATTCCCGGATGGCAAACGCATCCTCCTGCTGTCCGAAGGCCGGCTGGTGAACCTCGGCAATGCCATGGGACATCCCTCCTTCGTGATGAGCTCCTCCTTCACCAACCAGACGCTGGCGCAGATGGAGCTGTTCACCAATCCCGGCCGGTATGAGAAAAAGGTGTACACATTGCCGAAACATCTCGACGAAAAGGTCGCGCGCCTGCATCTCGAGAAGATCGGCGTAAAGCTGACAAAGCTGACGGACAAACAGTCGGCCTATATCGGCGTGCCGCAGAGCGGCCCCTTCAAGACCGATCAGTATCGCTACTGATAACTGTACTTACGCCGCCCCGCCCTCGACCGGAAAACCTTCCGCGCGCCAGCGGAGCATGCCGCCGGAGAGATTGGCGACGTTCTGAAATCCGGATTGGCGCAACAGGTTGAACGCCTGCGCCGAGCGGCTGCCGGCGCGGCAGACGGTCACGATCGGCCGGTCGCGCCCGATTTCGCCGGCACGCGCCTGCAGCTCGCCCAGGGGGACAAGTTTCGCGCCGGCGATGTGGCCGAGAGCGCCCGTGAATTCCGACGGTTCGCGTACGTCGATGATCTGTACGCCGGAGACCTTCTCCTCGAGCGCCTGCGGTGTGATCTCCCAGATTCCCGCGAAACTGAAGGTCACGGCTGCCCAGTCCGGATCGGCTTCGACAGTAACGCCCTGCTCGGGCTTTCCGCAGCAGAGATTTGCCGGAACGGCGATATCCATCTGTTTGGGATGCGCGAGTTTGAGATTGGCCATATGGCCGGTGAAGTCGCCCAGCGCCACGTCGCCGCCCAGACGCGGATTGAACTTCTTCTCCTCGCCCACGCTCGTGACCGTAAGACCGCGATAGTCGTGCGCCGGATGCAGAAGGCAGGAGTCCGGCAGCGCGAAAATGCGTTCCCGCACCGAGCGGTACATCGCGGCCGCATCGCCACCCTGGAAATCCGTGCGCCCGGTGCCGCGCACGAGCAGACAATCGCCGGTGAAGGCGCGGCTCAGATCGTCGAGCACATAGGTAACGCAGCCGCTTGTATGACCCGGCGTCGCGAGCGTACGCAACGCGCGCTCGCCCAGGAGAATTTCGTCGCCGTCCTCCAGATAGCGATCGGCACCTTCCGCGCCGGTCGCCGCGCCCACGGCGATCGAACTGCCAAGCCGCTGTTTCAGAAGCCATGCGCCGCTGACGTGGTCGGCATGGATATGGGTCTCGAGAGTCCATCGGAGCTTGAGGCCGAGTTCGGTCAGCAGCGCCGCGTCGCGCCGGGTCTGCTCGAACACGGGATCGATCAGCACGGCTTCGCGTGTGCTTTCGTCAGCCAGGACGTAAGTAAAAGTCGAGGATTGCGGATCGAAAAGTTGGCGAAAAATCATGGGAGTTGCCGCCTGTCATTTTCTGCAGCCGCTTTAGCAGATTGTTCTTCGGAGACGCATGGGCAGCGGGACCTGGGTCGAACATGCTGTCCGGGGCCTGCACCTCCGCGAACGCCAGGGCCGGTGGCGCTTCCCAGCTATGGCCCTTTACGATTTTTTAACCGCATTATCTAGGCCGATTCGTTTCTCCCGCGTATCATAATGATTCCGAAGTGATTCGCCCTGAAGGGGCCGAACGGGGGAGTTGCCCGACGATGTGTCCCGTTTTGGGACTGCAAGCCGGCAACAACAGCAGAGCGGCAATGTTTTGGCTCGCTGTGGGCGTCCTCACCTCGTTTTCCAGTCCGGTCGCAGCCGCGACCATGATCTCGCCCCAGGTCGACGGTTTCATCACCGCAGGCGCCATCGCGCTCGCACTTGCGACGTCCCTGTGGGCGTCCGCCCTGATCAGCTCCGCCCAAAAACTACGTCGGCAATTGCAGCGGATTTCTGCCCCCGTGCGCGCCTCCATCGCGGCGCGCGACGCGCTCCTGGCCTCAAGCCGCGACTCGGTTGTCGTCTGGAACGCGGGTGACGAAGAAGCCTGGGGCTTCGGCGACGCCGAGAGGGTGGTTCAATCCTGTCTCGCCGGTGCGAACGCGGCCGAGCTTGCCGAGGCGTTGGCGCAGCTCAATCGGAACGGAACACCGTTCCGGATGAACGCCGAAACCGCAAGTGGCGAAACGGTCGCCCTGCGCGGCGCGCCCGTGGACAGCATGGCGACCGTATGGGTCGAGAACGGTTGTACAACAGAAACGGATTTTCGCAGCGTGCTGGACGCTGTTCCGCTTCCGGTGTGGCTGCGGGATTCCTCCTGCGGCCTGCGCTGGGGCAACCGCGCCTTCCTCGGCGCAGTTGGAGGAAAGAGTCTGGATACCGCCCTCGCCGATCAGTCATCGCTCGACAGGTCGGAGCAGGAGCTGGCGGCGGCCGCGCGCGCACGCGGAGAACCGGCGGAGACCAGGCGCTTCGTCGTGATAGGCGGTCAGCGCCGCGCCCTGGCGCTGACGCACGTGCCGCTCGCAAACGGCGAGATCGTCGGCACGGCCGTCGACGTCACCGACCTTGTCAATGCCGAAGCACGGCTGCAGCAGCACATCGACGCGCATGCCGATACGCTTGACAAACTCGCGACCGCTGTCGCGATCTTCGATCGCGAGCGCAAACTCGCCTTCTACAACGGCGCCTACACACGGCTGTGGAATCTTCCGGGGAACTGGCTTGATACCCACCCGAGCGACGAAGAAATCCTCGACCGCCTGCGCGAGACCCGCAAGCTTCCCGAACAACGGGACTATCAGGACTGGAAACGGCGCCGGCTCGCGCTCTACGACGAGCCCTCGGGATACGTTCCGGACGACCTCTGGTACCTTCCCGGCGGCAAGGCATTGCGCGTAATTGCCCAGCCGCATCCCTTTGGCGGACTGACAGTCCTGTACGAGGACGTCACGGAAAAGCTCGCGCTTGAAAGCTCCTACAACACGCTGATCAAGGTTCAATCGGCCACGCTGGACACATTGAGCGAAGCCGTCGCCGTGTTTGGGCCGGACGCACGCCTGAAATTGCACAATGCGGCCTTTGCGCGGCTCTGGGAGCTCGAACCTGCCGATCTCGGCGGCGAACCCCATGTACAGAAAATAGCGCAGGCCTGCGTTGCCCGGTTTGGCGACGCGCCGATGTGGCAGAAGCTGGCGCTCAGCGTCGCTTCCGGTGCCGAGCGAAGCAGGAACTGGGGGCAGATCGAGCGGTCAGACCGGAAGGTGCTGGCACTCGCCTTTGCGCCGCTGCCGGACGGAGCGACACTCATCACCTTCACCGATGTGACCGATCGATATCGCATAGAAAGCGCGTTGCGCGACCGTGCCGAGGCTCTGGAGGCCGCCGACCGGCTCAAATCCGATTTCGTCCATCACGCTTCGTTCCTGTTCCGCGATCCCCTCAACGCCGTACATGGCTTTGCCACCCTGCTGGCCGAGGGACACACAGGCGCACTGAATGAAAAACAACAGGAGTACGTCGACGACATCCTCGCCGCGTCGCATACGCTCGCCGACGTGACGAGCGACATTCTCGACCTCGCACTCATCGATTCCGGCGCGATGCGGCTTGCGCTCGACCGGGTCGGGCTTCATGAACTGCTGTCGCGCGTGGCCGAATCGCTGCGCAAACACGCCGAGGGGCTCGGCATCGTCTTCCGTCGCGACTGGGACGAGAACATCGGCTACATTCTTGCCGACGAGCGGCGGCTGAGGCAGGTCCTGTTCAATCTTCTTTCGAACGCATTTCGTTATACGCCGCGCGACGGCACCGTCGTGCTCTCGGCATCGATATCCGGCGAGGAAATTCGAATTGCCGTGTCGGATTCCGGCTACGGGATTGCGCAAGAAGTGAAAGCCAGCGTCTTCGACACGTTCTCCGCGCGCGGCCGGTCCGGCCGGCCTGCAGGTGCGGGCTTGGGCCTTGCCCTGGTGAACCGGTTTGTCGAGTTGCATGGCGGCTGGGTTGAAATCGAAAGCGTTTCCGGGCGTGGCACGACGGTCATCTGTCATATCCCGCGACGCACAGAGGCGCCGGAAGCGCTCGCCCAAGCGGGCTGAAAAACGCGAAGGTCAGTGCTGGCTCTTGGGCATGCGTACAATGAGTCCATCCAGCTCCGGCGTGACCTTGATCTGGCACGACAGCCGGCTGGTCGGTTGAAGCTCCTGCGCAAAGTCGAGCATTGTCTCTTCCATGTCCTGTTTGGGCGGTAGCTTCCCCGCCCATTGCGGATCGACATGCACATGACAGGTCGCGCAGGCACAGGCGCCGCCACAATCCGCATCGATTCCCGGCACCAGGTTCTTCACCGCGCCTTCCATGACGGACCATCCCGAAGGCACTTCAACGATGTGCTCTTTTCCGGTGTGTTCGATATAGGTGATTTTCGGCATGGAAGTCTCAAATCTCAGACAATGGCCTTCATCGGCACGGTTGTATCGGCAAGCCGTTCCGGCGCGACAGGGGTACCTTCCGCGATCAGCCTGCGCCCGACAATATACTCCGGAGCCGCATTGACGGCTTCGACGGCCGCTACGCGCCCGTCGCGGAGATGGAACACCGCGAATTTCCGTGATCGGGGATCGCCGCGCCTCACCAGCGCGTCGCCGGTACGCGCCAGCCCCGCGATCTGCAGTTTCAGATCGTATTGATCCGACCAGAACCACGGCACCTCTCGATAGGGGGTCGGTTTTCCCAGCATTGCGAGCGCGGCGTGCTTTGCCTGGTCAATCGCATTCTGCACGGATTCGAGGCGAATGAGAGCGCCATCGCGCCCGACATGGCGCGTACAATCTCCCGCTGCGAAGATGTCGGGGTCGGCCGTACGCGCACAATCGTCCACCACAATACCGTCGTCGCAGGCCAGGCCGCAGGCTTGTGCAATCTCAACGTTCGGAACGATGCCGATGCCGACAAGTGCCAGGTCTGCAGGCCACAGCTCCCCGCCGGCGCAAACGCCTTCCAGCCGCCCGTTTCCCTCGAAACGCCCGACGGTAGTGTTCACTTCGATTCGCACGCCCGAGTTCCTGTGTACGGTCTCGTAAAACGCAGATATGTCGGGCGAAACCGCACGTGCCATGACCCGGTCGAGCGACTCGAAAACAGTCACATGAAGGCCAAACTTCGCGGCGACCGCGGCGACCTCCAATCCTATATAGCCCCCGCCGACAACGACAAGCCGCTTGCCTGCGCCGAAATCTGCCCGCAAAGAATCGACATCGGCGATGCCTCTCAAGTAGAAGATCCCGGGAAGATTTGCGCCCTCGACCGGAATGCGCCGTACGCGTGATCCCGTAGCGAGGAGGAGTTTTTCAAACGGAACCGCTTCGCCATTCGACAGCTCGACCTTGTGTGCGTCGCGATCGATTTCCCGCGCCGCGGCATCGAGAATCAGTTCGCAATGGCTTTCCGCATAAAACGCCTGCGGTTTCAGGAAGAGGCGCTCGCGTTCGAAGGTGCCGGCGAGATAAGCCTTCGAGAGCGGCGGCCGCTGATAGGGCGGATAGGGTTCATCGCCAATGACGGTAATGCTTCCGGCGAACCCTTCGGCGCGCAGCGTCATGACGGCCTGCGCACATGCCTGTCCTGCGCCGATAATGACAAATCGCTCAACCATTCCGGCTATTGCTTCCCGACACGTCCGAGGGGGCTATCACAACGCGGAGAAAAAAAGCAGAGCATGACCTACGATCGGGTGCAGCGTGCGAACTCCCGGGACGCCTGCAACAGCGCGATGCGATAACCGGCCACAGTCCTGATGGCACATACATGCCACGTCGCACGGACGAACGCCTCCGTCCAGCCGGTCTGATTGGGTTCCTGCCACACGGCGAATTCCGGCTGGCTCGCATAGAAGTCCTGCGCTTCCACCCACACATAAGGGACAAGGCGGCCGTGATCGGGCACCATGCTACGCACGCCAATGGCGGCGCCCGACATCGCGGTAAGCAGATTGGCCGACCAGTACTCGCCGGCCCCCTGTGACAAATGGTGCTGCTCAATCCAGTGCGCCGCGATGATTGCCGGTCTCCGATCGCTCGGGTGTGACTCGCCTGCCGGCGAAAATTGCAGGACGCCGATCAGGAGAACCAGCCCGGCAAGCACGCGAAGCGCGATGACAAAATGCGTTCGCGCGCGCAAATTCGTCCAGAAGTCGAAAGAGCGCGCGAATTGCCCGCAGACAACAATGCTGAAGAACAAAACGGCGGGCACGAGAAAACGCATGGGCGGTCCGCCGTGCCACATATTTCCCGGGCTCACACCCTTCGCGAATTGCGCGCTCGGTATGCAGGCTGCAAGCGACACGGCCGCGCCGGCACAGAGGAATCGATCGAGCAGAGCCAGCGTCCCGCCGCGGAAAAGATTGCGCGCTACGTGAACAAGCACGAAAAGTACAAAGGCCAGCGCTGCACATCGAATCGCGAACACGAATCCTTCGTATGCGCTCTGCACATTCAGCGGGTTGCTCCCCCAAAGCGTAAGGATGCCGGACACCACATCGACGAGATTTGTCCACCACCGGGTTGGTGGAGCGAAACCGAGGGTGAGGTCGTTCTCGGTCGTCAGGCCACCCAAAAGGGCCAGCATCCACGGCAACAGCAGGCCTGCCACGATCGCCGCGGCGAGCAGCGTGAGCACGATGCGGACGTTTGGCGGGCGCAGCCTGTGCGCGGATTCGATCGACAAAACTGCAAGCGCGGGACCGAAAGCAAAGACAAGGCTGAACGGATCACTCGCAACAATAAGGGCCACCAGCAGGAATGAGGGAGCGGCGACGAAACGGGCAATCGTGTCGCCGGGTTGTGCGCTCGCCATGCGGGCGAGAAGCGCCAGCGCAGCCAATGCGGCGACGATGGTCGCCATGTGCGTGTCGGACATCAGCATGGGGTTCCGCGACCCGACCCGGACCGGCACGGCCAGCAGCACGATAACAGCTGCGACGGGCTCCCAATCGACGCCAGAAGGCCCGGACCGGACGCACAGGAGTAGCGCAAGGAGGACGAGACACGCATAGACGAGGGCCGGAAGAACCGCCATCAGGCCCGGGCGCGACCCCACCACCGCTTCCGCCGCTGCGTACGGAATCGAGTCAGTGAAATAGAAGTTGTCGATCGGGAAATGCCAGCCGGAGAGAAGGACATTGCCACTCGCGATCGCGTGGCCGACCACAAAACCCTGCGCACTATCCGACGTCTGAGTCAGTTTCGAGGCCAGGTTCAGGGCGTTGAAAAACGCGAGAATGACAATTATCGCGACGAGCGCGCCAGCGAGAAGGTTTGACCGGCCCCGAATGGCGCCCCGCCACAAGACTCAGTCGACCGGAGGCTCGTCCGGTTTGGCGGCGATATCGGGATCTTCGGCCGTGTGGGCGTGGCCGATCGCCTCCCGCAGCCTGCGGTCGAGCTTCCCGCAGTCGAGGACCACCTTCTCGTCGTGTACATCGCGAACCGCCGAGAGGGGAATCGAGAAGTCGCCGGCGTTTTCCACGTAGACGAGGATCTCGGGTCTGCCCCCAGGCGCAATCTGACGCACGGCGCCGAACGCCACATCGCCGTCATGGACATAGACCTCAAAGCCTTCCCGAATTCGTTCGTGAGCCATGAATAGTTCTCCGGCAAACCTGCCTGCCTCGTCGAATGCTCACACGTAACGCGGAATGGGACCATTGTGTGGCGTCATGCGATCCGAAAGATCGAACATCACGTCATCCACGTAACACCAGCCCCAGCCTTCCGGCGGATCATACCCTTCGATGATCGGGTGTTTTGTCCGGTGAAAATGTTTTGTCGCGTGCTTGTTGGGTGAGGAATCGCAGCACCCGACGTGACCGCACGTCCGGCAAATCCGCAAATGCACCCAGGGCGAACCAATCTTCAGGCATTCCTCGCAACCGAGCGCGCTGGGCGTAACAGTCTTGATGGTATCGAGGTGGCTGCATGTCTCAGGCACGGTGTGGCAGGCCCAGTGCGCAGGTTCGCTTCAGCTTATGGTGTCCTGCGCGTTTTGAAAACGAATATGTGCGTCAAGATCAGGCGCCTCCCGCCGCAGAAACCGAGCCATAATAGTCGGCAATGCGCGCTGTAACCGCCCGAACCATTTCGCGTTCGGCCGGGGTGACGAAAGGACTCCAGATGTCAAAGATCAGAACCGCGCGCGGGCTGTCGCTGTCGTTTCTCGCCTCGTGATTGATCGAATCGTCGAAAACGAAAGCTTCTCCCTCCTTCCATTCGCGCTCTTCCGAACCCACGCGAAAGCGGCAGCCTGGAGGCACGATGAGCGGAAGATGCACCACAAGACGCGTGTTCACCGGGCCGGTGTGCGGCGGGATCCGCGTTTTGGCGTCCAGAATGGAAAACAGCGCAGTGGGCCCGCTGCCGGGCACGTCCCATTGCGGAGAACTCTCAAGCGCAGCCGCGGTGCGCGGACAGCGGGCGATGTGCTCGGGATAAGAGACACCTTCCCGCCATAGAGAGTACACGCCCCACCGCCGCGACTGGTTAAGGTCCCGCCAGACCTCCATCGGAAGGCCGGGTTGGTCCGCTACATAGGGATCGAGAACTTTGGACCCACCATCCGAGAGTACGTCGACGAGTTCTTCGCGGTTTTCATTGGCCCGCGCCTCGATATCGAGCAGCTAGGGGAATTCCCGCTTATCGTAGAATTCAATCGCGGGCAGTTCCGGGAAATACATGAAGGTTGGTTGCTGCCGGAACGGACGCCGCTTTTGAAGAAGTATGTCGACACATCGGTCGAAACGGTCGAGCGGCTCTTCGCCAGATTTCGCCCTGATCCCGCCAAGTCCTTCCTCGACAAAAATTTCGAGAGCTCGATTGTTGCGCTCGACCACCTCTTGCGTGGCGGAGCGGCTGATCCATCCATTGCGGCGTGCTGTAGCCGGGCGGGATCATCTGCAGTGCCGTGCGATACGTTACCGCGGCCGTGCGCGTTGAACCCCGATCTTCCTGGATGGAGCCTTTCTCGAGAAGCGCTGCGATGTTTCGGGGTTCCAGCGCCAGAACCTTCTCGAAGGCGGCCAGCGCCTCGTCGCGGCGGGAAAGTTTGCGCAACGCGGATCCCAAATTGAACCAGATCTCCGGATTGGATCGCTCGGACTTGACCAGACGCTCAAGAATTCTGTGGGCGCCCGGGACATCTCCGGTCAGCAACAGCCCAACGGCCGTTTCGTTGAGCACCAGTGGTGCCATGGTGCCAGCGCTTCGGCCTGGCGCCGCAGCCCTTCTGCATCATGGGCGCGACCGCTGGCGGCCGCCTGTCTTGCTGACGCAATCAGATTGCGTATCTGGCTGTCGCTCTCCGCCTGAGCCACCTATTGAACTCCGGGTTTGAGTTCCGCGGCGCGACGGAACCGATTTTCTTATTGTCCCGACACCACACCCGAAGTGCCGGCATTGCCTGGCCGCGGATCGAAAATCCCCGACCGGACTCGCGGTTCCGTCACCCGAAACGGCACCGCAACTACTATTGCTATAGTACTGTTTTGAGCCGGAAGAAAATAGTCGACGTGCGTCGCGTTGCGTTCACGATTCTTTGATCTCGCGGGAACTTTTCTTGCGACAATTGCAATGCAACCGAACTTCGAAAATCACATTCCCGGCCACAACGCAGCAAGGACCATCAGTATTCCAGCCAGTGATGCGGCCCAGATCAGTGTACGCACGAACGGAATCCCGATCACATACGCGGGCACGTAAAGCACGCGCGCCCAGATATAAATCTGCGAACCCAGTACCGACGTGTGCGTGCTCTTATTCAACACATGCACCAGGAGCACGCTGGCTGCGAAAAACGGGAATGTCTCAAGAAAGTTTTCGAAGGCCCGCTCCAGCCGCCCCGCGATCCGCCCCGGGTGGGACCTCGCTTCGTCGCGAGGGCCTGCCGCCCACGAAAGCCCGACGGACGGCAAGCCCGTGGCGACGGCCAGAATGAGCTGGATGAGACCGAGAAGAATGGCGCAGAAGAGAATCTGCAGTTCGACCGAACCGCCGATGCTGGACGACATGAGGGCCTCGCTTCGCGAATCGTGAATTCGCGCGGTATTATACCCTATTCCGCGACCCCCTCACGCGAGGACCCCATGATCGAGACCTCCTGCCATTGCGGGCGCGTAAAGCTCGAAGTTCCCGAGGCTCCGGAGACGGTGACGGATTGCAACTGTTCGATCTGCCGGCGCTACGGGGTCCTGTGGGCGTATTATTCGCCGAAGCACGTGCGGATCGTGGCCGGCGCCGACGCTACACACGTGTACATGTGGAACGGCCGATCGATCGAATTCCACCGCTGCCAAACCTGCGGTTGCGTCACCCATTGGGCGCCCGTCGACAGGTCCGTCGATCGCATGGGCGTCAACGCCCGTCTCATGGTGCCCGAGATTCTCGCCCGAGCGCAGGTCCGGCGGTTCGACGGTGCAAATATGTGACGAGTCCGGGCGCGAGCGCACTCCAAATCCGCGCGTGGACGCGGCGCTCCAGGAAACAGCCCCTCTTTCCGAAGGGACGTTCTTACTTCCTGACTTCGCCGTCGCCCGCCAGACCGAACACCGTCACCGTCTTGTATGCCGGAACGTACACGCGCCCGTTCGCTTCCATTGGCGTCAGGAAGGAATTGCCGTTGCCCTTGTTGGACCACTTGCCCGCATTGGCCGCGAAAAGCGGGGTGCCCAGCGCAAGCGCATCGTAGGCCTCGAGCTGAACAGTGGCGCCGCGCCGGATCAGCCACACGACGGCCGTGCCCGAAGTCGCTCCGTTGGAAGAAACGATCGGAAGAGAGCCGCCGTAACCGGCGTCCGACGTGCCGGTCGCTGCCGGCGTAAGCGCCGGATTTGATCCCGTGCTTACGCTGAAACTGCGCAGGACATCGCCGTCGATCTGCACATAGACCAGTCCGCCGTTCGGTCCGCCATAATAGGCCGGACCGCCCCAGGTGCCGCCGCCGGAGCCGCCCAGGCGCTGCCACTGCAGCGCGCCGGCGTCGTTCGCCTTCACTTTCCCGAGGCTGTCCTGGTTCAACAGGTACAGAACGGCGTCCTTGCCTATTGCCACGGCCATCGGCGGCGCGGTTTGGTTTTGCACAACCGGCAGCAACATGACTCCGCCCGAACCGAAATCGACGTCACCATCGTTGAGTTGCTGGTAACTCGCCGGCGTGAAGAAGCTCTCGACCTTCTGGAGAGTCGGGGGAAGCTTGATCACGCTCTCGCCCCAATTCCTGTCACCCTTGTCGAAATTGCCATTCCCGGTCACCGCGAACACATTTCCGCTCGAGTCGATTGCCGGCGCGAATCCCGTCATCCAGATGCTTGCGAGTTCGTATCCGGCCGAATTTTCGATCGTGTGAAAGTGGTGTACGAGTTTCAGCGTCGCCGCATCGTAGTTGAGAAGCCAGCCGGAAATCGAACCGGCATTGTTGTCGCAATGCGACCCGATCCCGACGTAGAGATTGCCGTTGCTGTAGGCGAGACTGGCCCTGTTCCACTGGTTCTGCGGATCGAATTCGATCTTCCCGCCGCTCTTCAGCCTGGCCTTGGGATCGATTTCGACCGGAGACATGATGTCCTGTCCCGTGCCGAGGTCGAGCGCATGCAGCTGCGTGTGGAAAGAGAAACTCGCCGGTTCCGTCGCGGCAACGAGATAGATGGTGGCGGAACTCGCGCTGTTGCGAACAATGACCGGCGTACTGGAAATACCGTACTCCGGCTCTACGTCCCCGCACCCCACGTCGCTGGTCGATTGGGGCTTCCCGAGACTCACCTGCCACAACACCGCATAGGTCTGCGCGTCGAACGCGTAGACGCTGTCGTGGCCGGTCGCCACCACGAGCACGTCATGCGTGGTGCCATCCGGCATTGTGAACCCGGACACGAGCAGCGGCTGCGCAAACACGTTCCCGTCGACGTTCAGGGTCGTGAGCTGACCAAAATTCGCTGAAGCCACCGTGGTCGGCGTGAGGTCCGTCTCGCTCTGGTTCCAGCCGGTTCGCAACAGATCGTAGTGATAGAGAAGCACGTCGACGGGCGTCCCTCCGTAAGGGCGCTTCAGTCCGGCGGCCGCGTTCCTGAGAGGCGGCCGGTCGGGAAGCGCAGCCGGGAGTGGCGTGGCGCGAGGCTTGTGGTGGCGCTGCAAGGTCTGCGGCGTGCCGTTCCGCTCGAGGCTGCCGGCCGGCAGTGGCCGGTGGAGCGTGGCCGCTGCTGCCAGACTTCCTGCACAGACGAATGAAACCGCGAGCGCGAAGCGCCGTGACAATACAGTCGTCATACCTATTCCCTCTTCCACAGACCGGAAACGACCCGGCGGCTGCTCATCGTATAGAACGGTGATCTTCGTATAGGACATGGCTTGATCGCATCAAACAGCGAGCTCCGGCAAGAGGCTCGAGCGTGACCCCTTTGCGCTGCAACTGCGAGCCCGTCACCCGCTTTCGGCTGGCGGCGAACGCGAAAACAACGTGGATCGGGAGCCCCGGCTCTGGAACACTGACTCGGCATCTCGCAATCGATTCCGCCGTAACGACAGCTCCGCGATGGCCAAACTCATCATCACCAACAGCGATGCCCGGCGCCTCTTTCTCCACAAGCACGCATTGGGGAAGCGCTCGAGCGGCCCCTTGCCGCAACAGGATGTACTCTCGCTCGTGCGCGAACTTGGCTTCGTCCAACTCGATTCCATCAACACGGTGGAACGCGCGCATCACGTGATCATGTTTTCCCGGGCATCGGGCTACGAACGCGAGTCGCTGTCCGGGCTTCACCATCAGGGCGCGCTGTTCGAGCACTTGACGCATGATGCATCGCTGCTGCCGATCGAGTTCTATCCGCACTGGCACCATCGATTCCGGAACGCCAGGACGCCGTTCTCCCACGCACGCTGGCAGGAGTTCGAGACCGATCCGAAAAAACTGCTTGCGCATGTCCGGCGCCGCATCCGGAAGGAGGGCGCGCTCGCGACGCGCGCGTTCGAAGACGAGCGAAAGGGTCCATGGTGGGGTTGGGGACCAAAAAAGACGGCGCTCGAATATCTGTTCCGAACGGGCGAATTGGCGATCGCGCGCCGGGACCGTTTCGAAAAAGTCTACGATCTTGCGGAGCGGGTGATCCCGGCCGAGCTTCGCTCCGCGCGGCCCACGCGCCGGCAAACGGTCGATTGGTCCTGCCGGGAGGCGCTCACCCGGCTCGGGTTCGGCACGGCGCGGGAGATCGCGGGGTTTTTCGATCTTGTCGAAATTGCCGAAGCACGCGATTGGACGAAAGCGGCGCTGCGCAAGAAGGAAATCGTCGAACTCACTCTGACTGCCAAGGACGGCAGCACGCACACCGCGTTTGCCCTGCCCTCCCTCGAGGCCGAAATCGTGTCGCTGGAGCCGGCGCACGCGCCGGCACGATTCCTCTCTCCCTTCGATCCGTCAATTCGCGACCGCAAGCGCACATCGCGGCTTTTCGGCTTTGATTACACTATCGAAGTTTTCGTACCCGAAAAGAAGCGGCGCTACGGCTATTACGTAATGCCAATCCTCGAGGGCGAGCGATTCATCGGCCGCGCCGATCTGAAAACGCTCCGCGCCGAGAATCGTATTGAAGTCAAAGGCTTGTGGCCGGAACCGAACGTTGTTTTCGACCGACATCGCAAGGATGCCATCGATGCCGCGGTGGCGGAGCTCTCCCGCTTCGCCTGTCAGGCCCGAATCGCGGAATAAGCGGTATAAATAAGGTGAACCAGCGAGGTTAACATCATTTTTACGCTATCGGCACAAAGTGCATGGGTGTGCCTGCCTCCTTCGAGAGGCGGGCAACTCATGCGAGGTGCGAGATGGGGCTTGAGGCTACCTGGAGTCTTGTGGACATTCCGGCTGATGCTCGGGATGCAGCCCAGGCCGCCGCGCGACGGGAGGGCGTTTCCGTCGGGGAGTGGCTGACACGGCGGATCCTCAAGCGATTTTCCGAACTGAATGTGCGTGAGCAGGAAGACGCCTTCGTCGCGCTGCGCAACCACGTCGCCCAGCTCGCAGACCGGCTTGACCGGGTCGAAGTGGATTCGCGTGGCGAGCCGATGCGCGAAGCGCTGAAGAAGCTCCATCACGGTCTGACGCGCCTGAACGACGAATTGGTCCGTACGGCCGGTCACTCTGCGATCCAGATATCGCAACTCTCGACGTCGCTCGAAAGTCTGAACGGACGTGTGAACGAACTGCGCGAACATGACGCCGAAAGCCGGGGCGCTTTCGAACGGCGCATGGGGCAGTTGCAGGAATTCGTCGACGGCATGAACCTGAGGCACTCCGCCGAAACCCGCACGATTTCCTCGCGGATGGATTCGCTCGGCGAGACGTTGGCAGAATCGCGTCATCTGATTACCGAGGAACGGACCGCCCTCGAACGGCTGGAAGAAAATCTCGCCAAGACCGATACGCGGTACAGCGGTGCCTTCCGTGCGGTCAGCGAAAAGTTCGACTCGCTCTCCAGCTCGATCCAGGGAATTGGCTCCGCTGCATCGCAATCGTCGGCTGCGCTCGAACAGCGGATCGCGTCCCTCCGGGCGGAACTCGAAAACGCCGATGTACGCAATGCCGAAGAGAAGCAGCTGGCGACGGCCCGGCTCGAAAAGCTGCAGGGCAAGGTCGATGATGTTCAGGCCGATGTGACCGGGATGTGCGGCGCTTTGGATCGTCGCGTTCTGCTCTTGCAGCAGGCGGTACAATCCCTGGATTCGCGTCACACCGAAATGTCGCATTCGCTGACCCGGAGCGTGGAATCGGTCGCGGCACAGACGGAGACGGTCCGAGCAGGTTCTGCGCGGAACACCGCCAACCTCGAAACGCGGCTCGCAAATCTCGAAAGCGCGGCGAAGAAGGCAGATCTGGCCGGTGCATCCGCCGAGAACCGGATCGCCGCGATCGAGCATCGGTTTTCGACCAGCGGTGCAACAACCGCAGCAGACAGCCGTCTCGCCGCCATGGAACACCAGCTTTCCGATCTGACCGGCAGGACCAGCGCCGCAATGTCCGCGGCATCAGCCCTGCTGCCAAAAACCGAGGCAATCGAAGCTCGATTGGAACAGCTGAATGCGAAGCTCGATACCGAAGTGGAAGGCCAGCAGCACGCCATTGAGCAATTGAAGGCCGACCTGCTTCAGCAGACGCTCAACGCGCTCGGCGACAAGCTGGAAATGGAAGGCCGAAAACAACAGGCGGCAATTGCCGATCTGCAGAGCGGTCTTCTCGGCAAGCTTTCCCACGCATTCGATGAACGCGCCCAGGCCGAAGAGCAGAAACAGCACGATGCGATGGCGCAACTGCAGTCAAACTTTGCAGCCGCGCTGCAGTCTCTGGGGGAGACGTTCGAAATCCAGGCCCGAAGACAACAGGAGGCAATTGCCGAATTGAAGGCCAGCCTTGCGGCGCCGCAGCCGGCATCCCAACAGCCACAACCACAAGAGGCGGACGCGAATCCCGGCGAACCAACGGCCGCAGAACAGACTGCTCCCGCGCAGACCCTTTCTGTACACAGCGACACCCCGATCCAGCATGCCGAGGAAAGCACTGTCTTCCTGAACCAGCAGGCGCACGCGGAGCCGCTGCCTGAGGTCACGACGTTCGCCGATCAATCGGCTGCGCACGCTGCTGCCCCGGACGAGCATATCGAGGTCGGCGAGCAACCGCTCGTGCTCGAGCAACCGGCCGCAGTCGAGCCCCCGCCGTTCAGCCAGCCTGAAGCGATTGAACACCCGGATTTCGACCACGCCTCCCTGGGCGGGATGGAACCGCTCGCATCTGCCGCAGTCATGGCGCGCGATAATGCCGGCGATACCACGGTCGAGGCCCCCTCCTATCTCTCGGCGGCGCGCCAATCCCTGCAGACGGCGACTTTGCGCGGCGATGGTGACAGCACGGGAAAAGAGCTTTTCGGCCTGCGTTTCCTGAAATCGCTTTCGCTGGCTTCAATCCAGAAAGGACAGACGACCAGTTACGCACTCATGGGCGGGATTGGACTCGTCGCGATCCTCGCGATCGTCGTCGGTGCGACCGAACTGATGAGCCGCAGCGAACCGGTGGCGCACGTACAGTCCTTCGCCAGGCCGGTCGCAAACCAGACGAGAGTTACACGCGTTACAAAATATGTCGCTCCGAAAAGCGTGGCGTTGCCGTCCGCCGCTTCGGTCGTCGCGGGCCAGGATCGAACCGCCGTGCTCGCCAAGGGCGGAAATCCACAGGCGCAATTGCTGCTGGGGCTTCGCGAACTGGCGAAGAACGAGGCTGCCGACGCGGCGCCATGGCTCGAGCGCGCTGCTGTACAGGGCCTGCCGGTCGCGCAATACCGCATGGCGACGCTTTACGCTTCGGGCAAGGGCGTGCCGGAGGACAAAGCGAAGGCGTTCCGCTGGTACCTCGCGGCTGCACAGGCCGGAAACCGCAAGGCGATGTCCAACCTTGCCGTTGCTTATGCACAGGGCGACGGAACGACGAAAAATCCCCAGGAGGCGGGCCGCTGGTTCCTGAAGGCCGCGCAGCTCGGGCTCGCCGACGCGCAATTCGACCTTGCCATTCTCTACGAGCGCGGACTTGGTGTACCGCAGAATCTGACGGACGCGTATCGCTGGTACGTGATCGCCGCCAAGGCCGGCGACAAGGAATCGAAAGACCGTGTCGAAGCGCTTGGTTCGCAGCTCGCGCCGGAAGATCGCGCGGCGGCGGAGACCGCAGCCGCCGAGTTCAAACCCCTGCCGATGAACACGCGCGCCAACGAGCCGCAATAGCAAGATCGGATGTCGGGCCTGGGAGGCAATCGTCTTCAAGGCGTGAGTTCGGCGCCCGTGTAGCGCGCGAAGTCTCTGAGCGCGAGGACCGTTCCAGTTCGAACGAAATCCGAGGGTCGAGCGGGTCCGCCGACGGTGCGCATTACGCAAGGATGAGCCTGTCGCGATCGTCGGCCCACGACGACCATGCCAGATTTCCGGTGTTCATGGCGCAAACGCCGCCAGAAGGTTCCGGTCGGTGGGGCCACGTTACCCGACTGAGTCGGTCGTCTGTGGCCCGGGCAATCTCGCAAGGGAAGGAACCCCGCCCGCCAGGGTTGGGGGGCCATAAAGCGGGCGGGGCTGCGCAATCTCTTTCGCTTAGTCCAGGGATCACGCGGGTGAATCATATCGCGGCCCCCACGATCCACAAGAGCGGCAAGCGCCGGTGCGTCGTTATCATCCGCGAACGCGACGGCAAGTCTCTTCCGGGAGTGTTCCGCTCAGAAGGCGCGGCGCTCTCTTGGATCAAATCCCGCGTGACAAAGGGTACGTTCCTAAACGCGGATGAAGGTACGGCTTGGAACGACCTGCAGTCCCGCTTCGAAATGCGCCGCATCGACCACGGCCAAGCGTGTTCGGCGGATGGCGCTTGTACCAACATGGCGGAAGAATATTTGAGCCGTCTGCGCCCTGCGGAGCTCGGCCACCACCTGGCGCATCTCTGCTGCCGCGCTACGCGCAGGAAAGTTCTTGGAGGGGAGATAACCGCCGCGTCTCGAATCGCGACCAGACGCGCAACGTCGCGGCGCTCGCCATGCGGAAACCCCCGTCAGTGGACTTTTCGGGTTACTGGCAGAGGCACATCAAACCCGCCGCTTAGGTGCCATGTTGATTAGCACTGCTAAAGACCCAGGTCAGATACAGACCCGAGCATGGAGTCCGCCACGGAGGCCATTGTGAATTTTGCGCTGTGGGTGCTGGACGTTGTGTTCACCTTCTTTACTCATGGGCCGCGCCCTTCATCGTCCGGAGAAGACTGGTTCAAGCGCGATCTCCCATAGCAACCCGCCGTGCGTCCCGCGTCTTTCCCGCCTTAGTGAGTTCGCCCCGTCCTGCCAGCGCGTTTAGCGGGGAAACGACCATCTTCATCACGGCCAAGTGTGCGGCATCCGGGAAGCCTTTGGCCGCGATGATACTCGCTGCGATCTCGCCAGCGGCCAGAGGCTTTGCAGCTTCGCGCCTGCGGTCCCGCACAAGCCGGGAGAGTTCGCCGCGCTCGAAGTAGCCCTCCGGGCGATAGTGACGGCCGGGCGGGATATGGTCGGGGTGTTCGGGCGTCAGGATCGCAATGGCATGGTTGGACATGCCGGAAAGCCAGCCGCGGCCCAGCCCGATTTCTTGTGGCGTTTGCGCCATAATTGCAGATCCGACCGCTACGTTGCGGATTGGCGGGCGTTCGCCATATTGGGGTAAACACGACCCTGCCCCCCGGCGGCGATCTACGCCCACTTTGAGTTGGCCAACCGCCCCGACCAGAAGGAACATTCCATGGCCCACGAAGACGCAAAACACCGACGCGAAGCGCGGCTCCAGACGCCCAACGACCTTGGCGAGAATGCGACAAAGGACCTCTCGGGAGCGCTCACAACCCTGCTTGCCGACACCTATGCGCTTTACCTCAAAACCAAGAATTTCCATTGGCACATGTCCGGCCCGCATTTCCGCGACTATCATTTGCTCCTCGACGAACAGGGCGACCAGATTTTCGCCACCGCCGATCCGATCGCCGAACGGGTACGGAAGCTCGGCGGTACCACCCTGCGTTCCATCGGTCACATCGCGCGGCTTCAGCGCATCAAGGACAACGACGCGGATTACGTCACGCCACTCGACATGTTGGCCGAGCTCCGCGAAGACAACCGCGACCTCGCGCGATCCATGCGGGAAGTGCATGGCCTCTGCGACGAACATGGTGACGTCGCCACGGCCAGCCTTTTGGAAGTCTGGATCGACGAAGCCGAACGCCGCGCCTGGTTTCTCTTCGAAGCGACGCGCCCCGGCGAGGCACCGGGACGTTAACGTCCCCGGCGCCGGTCTGAACAGCTATTCGGCGGCGGAACGGATACCTGCTGCCGCCCAGCTGCGCGTGGGGTCTTTTTCGGCGGCGGCCGCGGCTTTCTTCTGTTCCAGCAGTCGCTTGTTTGGATGAAGCAGTGCGACCTGGGCCGGCATGGGCTCGGGCGCCTCTTCCTCGACAACCTCGCGGACAACCAACGGCTGCGGCCAGCTCTCGGAGGTGCGCTGTGGAAGCTGATCAGCCCAGCGCGCGCGGTTTTCTTTCTGCCGCTTCTCCTGTTCCTGCTCACGCCAGGCCCAGACGAATTCGACGTACAGTCGATCGCCAAGCATCTCACGGAGATCCGTAAGGGTCGGCAGAAATGTCAGCTTCATGGCCTGCTCCGTTAGGCTTGGGCGGGTAATATGCCAGCCCCAATGTGAACCCACGATGAAACGCGCAAACTGCGGCAGGGTGTCATAGTGACGCCACCTGCGTCAGGAAGTCCCGCTACCGGGACCAAAATGCAACACAAACCGCTGTCACGAATCGGGAATCTGCAAGGGTTGGGCCACTCGTTGCGGGCCCGAAGCAGAACGAACGTACTGCTACCGCACAAATTCGGCTCGCCCCCGCGAATATCAGCCCGAATCACATTGTGCAGAGTAGCGTGAGTGACAGGTTGGCGCAAAGGCAGGCCGCACCCTACAGTTTGACGAATGAACACCTTCGATGTCGCTGTATTGGGACTGGGTGCCGTGGGGAGCGCCGCCGTTTACCAACTTGCGCGGCGCAAGGTCCGCGCCATCGGTATCGACCGGTACTCGCCGCCGCACGATCTCGGATCCACGCACGGAGCGACGAGGATAACGCGCGAGGCGATCGGAGAAGGTGCGCACCTGACGCCGCTTGCGCGCCGCTCCCACGAGATCTGGCGCGAAATCGAGCGGGAAACAGGCGTTACTACGCTGCTGTCGCGCAGAGGATTGCTGATCATCTCGGGTCCGGCGAAAACCAGCTTTACCCATGTTCAGGACTTCCTTGCCAATACGATTGCCGCCGCACGCAGCCATGGAATTGCACATGAGATACTCGACGCTGATGCCCTGCGCTCGCGCTACCCTCAATTCCATGTTCGCGACGATGAGGTCGGCTATTTCGAGCCGGGCGCAGGATTTGTGCGCCCCGAAGCCTGTGTGACTGCCCAGCTCGATCTCGCCAGCCGGCACGGCGCCCACATTCACCGCGACGAACGGGTGACGGAATTCATTCCTGGCGCGGACGACGTACTCATCAAAACGGAACGCGATGAGTACCGCGCGAGAGTGCTGATCCTTGCCGCTGGTGCGTGGCTGCCGGAATTTCTGGGGCCACGACTGGCGAACGCATTCCGCGTTTTCCGGCAGGTGATGTTCTGGTTTTCGACTCATGACGACTCGTTTCGCCCCGAGCGGTTTCCTGTCTTCATCTGGGAATTGAGCGGCCGTACGCAGGCTATCTACGGTTTTCCCGACATTGACGGCGACGGAGTAAAGGTCGCGACCGAGCAGTATGAACAAGGCATCGCTGCGGCGTCCGCGAACCGGGACGTATCCGCCAACGAGGCGGCTGCGATGCACGAAAATCTCATCGCACCATTTCTGCCGCAACTATCGCCGCGCTGCGTACGCGCCGCCGCGTGTCTTTATACCGTCACCGCCGATTTTGGTTTCGTGATCGATCGGCACCCTGAATGCGAGCGCGTTATCATTGCATCCTGCTGTTCGGGCCACGGATTCAAGCATTCCGCGGCGGTCGGCGAGATTCTGTCCGAACTGGCGTTGACCGGCCGCAGCAGCGTTGACCTCTCCCCTTTTCGGCTGGAGCGCCTGCTCCCCGCCTGATCAACGGCGAGCGCCGCGGAACAACGGGTTTCGCGCAGTCGTTAGGTAGATTCCTGCGGAGGCGGCCCAACGTTTTTGATGGTTGGACGATGAGTTTCTGCGTGCCCGCGCCAAGACCTGGCAAGCGACCGGGGCTGTTCCGGTTGATCGCCATGCTTCAGGACAATCCCCTGGGGGCATGGACAGCCGAACATTTCGAGCGGCCCGTCGTACGCGACGGCCTGCCGTTCATATCCGCCGTGGTGATAAGCGATCCCGCCGCCATTCAGCACGTCCTTCTCGAAAACACGGGCAACTATCGAAAGGACGATCTGCTGCTGCGCATCCTGTCGCCCGCCTTGAGCCACGGTCTGCTGACGGTCGACGGAGAGCAATGGCGCAGGCAACGGCGGGCAGTGGCGCCAATGTTCACGCGCAGGGCCATCACAAACTATGCCGAGCCGACGAAGCGCGTGGCAGATGCACTGGTGCAGCGCTGGCTCGACCGCCCGGACGGCTCGGTGCTCGACGTGGCATCGGAAGCGACCGGCGCCACGCTCGAGGTTCTTCAACGTACAATATTTTCCACGGGCATCGGCCGTTCGACGGAAGATTTCCGCAGCCAGATGCGAATCTATTTCGACTCCATCGGTCGGATCGATCCGCTGGACGTGCTGGGATTCCCGGCGTTCGTTCCGCGCTGGACCAAATGGCGCGCGCGGCCCGCCATGAGATTTTTTGACGATGCGGTGAAACGCATCACCACCGAGCGACAGAAAATCCTCGACGAAGGCTCGTCGGATTGCCCGGAAGACATTCTGACGCTGCTGCTCCAGGCGCGCGATCCGGAAACCGGAGAGGGGCTCAGCCAGGAGGAACTGCGCGCCAACATCGTGACACTGATTGCCGCCGGTCACGAGACGACCGCCAATGCGCTGACCTGGTCCATGTTTCTCCTGAGCCAGGACGCGACCTGGCAGAGCCGCGTCGCCTGGGAGGGGCAGCGCGTGCTCGAGGGCAACGCCGAGGCCTCGGCGGACAGACTCGTGTACACACGCGCCGTCATCGAGGAGGCGCTCAGGCTTTATCCGCCAATCGCAGCCATAAGCCGTGTCGCGGTTTCAGCCGACGGACTGTCGGGCGAGCAAATTCCGGCAGGGACGCTGGTGATCGTCGCTCCCTATGTGGTGCACCGTCACCGGCTCTTGTGGGATCGCCCGGACGAATTCGATCCAACGCGTTTCCTGGGCGCCGCCAGAACCCGCGTGAATCGATACGCCTATCTGCCCTTCGGCGCCGGTCCGCGAATCTGTCTCGGCGCGGCGTTTGCGCTCCAGGAGGCCGCGATCCTTCTTGCCGGCATTGTGTCAAGGTTCACGCTGCAGCTTGCGCCCGGTATCCAGCCCGAGCCGCTGCTTCGCATAACCCTTCGTCCGCGCGATGGGCTGCCGATGATCATTCGCCGTCGCGACGCGGCCGGCGCTGCATCGTCTGTCCAGACAGAGCGGATCGACCGGATCCAAATGGCGTCATGAGCGAAGATCGAAGAGCTTCGCCGCACCTGCGTTTCATTTCCTGAAACGCAAGTCGCACAAACTTCGCTTGCGGGCCCTTGACTGCGGACAGGGAGTCTCCAGATTCCCCAGCACGCTCGAAGTCGAGCGGCGCCGCGCGCTTCAGGAGCCGGGACATGCTCGAGCTTTACTACTGGCCAACGCCGAACGGCAAAAAAATCACGATACTGCTCGAGGAGCTTGGCGTCCCTTATTCCATCAAGCCGGTTCATATTGGCCGCGGCGATCAGTTCCATCCCGATTTCCTCCGTATCTCTCCCAACAACCGGATGCCGGCACTCGTCGATACGGGACCGAAAGACGGCGGCGAACACATAGCCATCTTCGAATCCGGCGCCATCATGATGTACCTCGCCGAAAAGGAAGGTCGTTTCTGGCCCCAGGCGCGCCCCAAATACGATGTGGCGCAGTGGGTGATGTGGCAGATGGCCAATCAGGGACCGAAGTTCGGCGAGCAGGGCCATTTTCTTCGGACCGTACAGGCAGGCACGAACGGCGATCAAGCCTATGCGATCCGCCGGTTCGGCGATGAAGTACACCGGCTCTTCGGCGTCATGAACCTGGGCCTGTTCGGCAAGCAATGGCTTGCCGCCGGCGAGTACACGATCGCCGACATGATTTGCTATCCATGGGCGGCAGGTTGGAAGGCACGCGGCATCGATATCGAGGAGTTCCCGCACGTCAAGCGCTGGCTGGACGAAATGGCCGCGCGACCGCCGGTGCAAAAAGGAATGTCCGCCGGCGCCGAATTGCAGGAAGATCCGTCGACGCTTTCCGACGAAGAGAAGGCGCGCCGTTTGAAAATTCTGAGCAATCAGCGCGCAACGCCAATTCCCGACGCCTGGATTGTGTAACGATGTCGCAGCGCGAATTCGAGCGTGACACGCGACTCCCCGCGTTATAAACACCGCACGTCGCGCCGATTTGATGCTCAGCTTGCGGGCGCGTTACAAATGTCGCTAAAGCGAAAGCCGGTTTGATCCGGTTCCGCCCGCAGGCACCTTCATCTCCGTCGCGAACACGTGAGGATCGCAAATCCGGAAAGCGATGTGCTTTCCGGAAAGGAGAAAGACATGCGCGCGCGGGACGAGACGATCACCTGTTCCATCGGCATTGACGACGATCGGGCCTTTGGTGCCGTAACGCCGCCGATATACCTGTCGGCGAACTATTCATTCGCGGCGTTTCGCGAGCCGCGCGCCTACGACTACACGCGATCCGGCAATCCGACCCGCGACCAGCTTGCCGATGCGCTCGCGAAGCTCGAGCGCGGAGCGGGCGCGATCGTCACCGCAAGCGGCATGTCGGCCGTACATCTCGTGCTGTCGCTCGTCCCTTGCGGCGCACTGGTCGTGGCGCCGCACGACTGTTATGGCGGAACCTGGCGCCTGCTTCATTCCCTGGCGGAGCGCAAACTCATCGAAGTTGCATTCGCCGATCTGACGAATCCCGAGACGGTTTCCCGGGCATTGGCGCGACGCCCGTTCCTCGTGTGGGTGGAAACGCCGAGCAATCCGCTCATGCGCCTGACCGACATCCGACAGGTGGTTGCCCGGGCGGAGTCCGTGAACGCGCTGGTGGCCGTCGACAACACTTTTCTCTCGCCAATCCTGCAGAAACCGCTGCTGCTCGGAGCCGATTTCGTCGTCCATTCCACCACCAAATACCTCAACGGCCATTCGGACGTGGTCGGCGGGGCCGTCATTGCCGCGAAGCGGGAACACGCCGAGCAGCTTGCCTCATGGGCCAACTGTACGGGCGTCACCGGCGCGCCATTCGATGCGTGGCTCACGCTGCGTGGACTGAGGACGATCACGGTTCGCGTATCGCGCCAGGAGCAGACCGCGCTCGCAATCGCGCGATTCCTCGACCGGCACCCACGGGTGAGGATCGTACATTATCCCGGCCTCGAATCCGATCCCGGTCACGCGCTCGCGAAACAGCAGCAATATGGATTTGGCGGCATGCTGAGTTTCGAAGTGGAAGACGAAGCGGCGGCGGAGGCGATCGTGAATGCCCTGAAAGTCTTCACGCTGGCGGAGTCGCTGGGCGGCGTCGAAAGTCTCGTCTGCCATCCCGCCACCATGACCCACGCCTGCCTGACCGACGAAGCAAGGTCCGCTTGCGGCATCACGCAGGGGCTGCTCCGCCTGACCATCGGATTGGAAGCTGAATGGGATCTGGTCGGCGATCTCGCGCAGGCGCTGTCACGGCTCGACGAGGAACAGCACCCGATACTGGCGCGAAAATTCGACGCGCGGGCGACGGGGACGTGACCCGCGACCTCACTCCATGTCCGGGTATGGACCCTTGCCGCCTTCGGCGATGAAGCGATCGATGCGTGCTTCCAGCACAGGGAGCGGGACAGAACCCACCTCCAGCACGGCATCGTGGAACGCGCGGAGATTGAACTTCGAACCCAGCGCCTTTTCGGCCTTCTCGCGGATCCTCCAGATCGTCATCTCGCCGAGATAGTAGGAGAGCGCCTGCCCCGGCCAGGAAATGTAACGATCGACCTCCGTGCCGATTTCCCGTTCCGGCAGCGCCGTGTTGTCGCGCAGATATTGCACGGCCTGCTCGCGCGTCCATCCCTCGGAATGAATTCCGGTGTCCACGACGAGCCGGGCCGCGCGCCAGATCTGATAGCCCCACATGCCGAACATGTCGTAGGGCGTATTGTACATACCCATTTCGACGCCGAGCCGCTCGCAGTAGACCGCCCACCCTTCCCCATAGGCCGAGATGTAAGTCTGGCGGCGGAAATCCGGCAGGTCCTTGCGCTCGAGCGCCAGCGGAATCTGGAATGCATGGCCGGGCGCCGATTCGTGCAGCGTAAGCGCCGTCAGGTTGTAGAGCGGCCGCGACTTGAGATCGTAGGTGTTGAGCAGATACACGCCCGGTCCGCCGCGCCCCGCCGTGTAGAAAGGAGCGATCTCGTCGGGTACCGGCTTGATGGCGAAGCGCGCGCGCGGCAGCATGCCGAAATAGACGGACGCTTTGCCGTCGAAGGTTTTGGCGATCCAGGCGGCGCGGCGCAACAGTTCGTCGGGCGTGTCGACATAGAACTTCGGATCGCTGCGGAGGTATTTCAGAAATGCGGCAAAGTCGCCCTTGAAGCCGCTCTTCTGCATCTCCTTGACCATTTCGCCATGAATGCGAGCGACTTCCGACAGGCCGATCTGGTGGATTTTTGCCGGATCGAGATCGAGCGTCGTGAATTCGAGGATTTTTGACCGGTAATACGCCTTGCCGTCGGGAAGCGCTTCCGCCGCCAGCGTCTCGCGCGCATGCGGAATGTATTCGTCGCGCACGAACGGCAGGAGTTCCCGATAGGCGGGAAGCACGTCATCCTGCACCACTTTCAGCGTGTCCGCGTGAAGCGTGTTCCATTCTCCTTCGGGGACGTTGACGGCGTTTTTCTTGAACGGCTCGAGAAAGACGCTCGTCTCGGGTTTCGAATCCGCAATCTGTTCGATCGCCTTGTCGCGGCCCGCGAGCGTGACCCTCGGCGGCGTGAACCCGCGCTTGAGGCCCGCGCGCATCGCCGCGGTCTCTTCGCGAAAATAGCGCGGTATGTCGGCGAGCCATTTTACGTAATTGCGATAGTCCTGAACCGAGTGGAAATCGCCACGTGCGGTCTCCGTGATATCGCTGTAGAAAGCCGAATCCGAATTGACCGGCATCTCGAAGTCGCGGAACTTCTGGCTCGCAATAAGCGCCGCGATCTGGGGCTTGTACACATCGTAATCGACCTGCACCTTCGGCGAGAGCCGGGCGCGCGGGATCGCGTCCACTTCTTTCACGACATTCTGCCAATAGGCGAGCCGCGCAGCTTCCGCCTGTGGCGTCGCAGAAGGAAGGTAGTCCGGCAGCGGCTCGCGCTTGTTTTCCTCGTCGCGGATGGCAAATTGCGCTTTCCGCCACGCCCATTCCTTCGTGTAAATCGCCTTGAACCGCGCGTCCGCGCCGCTATCGGCGGCCATCGCTGCCTGCGCAAGAAGGCTCATTGCCACCGCCGAGGCGACGGCAACCAATACCGCTTTCATCTTTCACCCTTCGTGCGTTCGTCAGCCCATTCCCGAATAGCTCTTCGGCGTGATTTCATACATGATCCGCTCTTCGCCCGGCTGGCGGAACGGGTATTTGTCCTGTCCGAGATATTTCTTTGCGAGGGAATCGATATGGGCGTCGGCGCCCTGCTCGGTCACGCGCGAAACCGTCCCGCGCACCTGCACATAACGATAGGCGTTGTCGGGATCCATGATGGCGATCGCGACATGCGAACCCTCTTTCATGTTGCGGGCCTTCACGCGCCCCTTGGCCGTGTTGACGCGGAACACGCCGTCCTTTCTGTCGAACCATACCGGAGTCACCTGCGGCGAGCCGTCCGGCATCAGCGTCGCGAGATTTGCGAAAGCCTTCTTCTGTTCGAATAGATCACGATAGTTTTCGGGGTCGGTTGCCATTTTCGCGGCTCTTTCTGTTGCAAGCCCCTGGCCCACATTCAAACGCCGAGTTCACCCGCTGTCCAGCGCCACGCCGGTTATTCTCCGGCAGGCCGCCCGTTGCGGAGCCCCCTGCCTGTGTGTTACATATCAGCACTATGGGTCATACATTGACAATTCGCCTTACAGGAGAACTTTCCCGCTGGCTGGAGGAAACAGCCCGACGTTCCGGCGTGTCACAGGGCGAGATCGTGCGAACACAACTTGAACGCGCGCGTTCCGAGCGAAAAGCGCGCCCGTTCATGCGGCTCGCAGGGAGCGTGGACGGACCGGCCGACCTTTCTTCGCGAAAGGGTTTCTCCAAAAAGTGAAGGGCATAGCCGATACCGGCCTGCTCGTTGCTTTCGCCAACCGAAATGACCGTTTTCATGCCTGGGCTCTGAGCATAGCGGATCAGGTTTCGGTTCCGCTCCTGACGTGCGAAGCAGTTTTGGCGGAAACGGCCTTTCACCTTTCGCGTTGTTCCATCGCGTTCGAGATGGTGCGAAGCGGACTTGTGACACTCGCGTTCTCGGCGAAGGACCACATGTCGCACCTCGAGTCACTCGCCGATCGCTACGCGGACCGACATCCGGATCTCGCCGATCTTTGTCTCATCCGCATGAGCGAGCTGCATCCAAAGCATCCGGTGATTACGGTGGATCGCGACGATTTCCGCGTCTATCGCCGAAACAAACGGGAGGTCATCCCGCTTATCTGTCCGCCATAGCACAACGTCATGGTCGCTTGCGCAGCGCGAGGTTGATCGCCGATTCAGCAACGCGAGCGCTGTCGTCCGGCGTGTTCATCAGCGTATCGGCGATGTCGGCCGGTATGGAGAAACAGTCGGCATCGCCTGCGTCGCGGGAATCCAGCATGAAACCGTCGAGGAGATCGCCGTAATGCTCCGCGACGGAAATCGGAGACACATCAATCCCGAGTTCCGCCATGATCTTTGCCGTCGGGCCTTTCACCGCCTTGCCCGCGATAATCGGCGTGACGGCAACGACGGGCACGGTTGCCGACCGGAGCGCTTCGCGTAACGCCGGAATCGCCAGCAGGGGATCGATGCTGAGCCACGGGTTCGATGGCGCGATCACGATCGCTTCGAGTTCCCCCGAGGCGAACGCGGCGCGCGCCGCGTCAGACAGCCGCGCGCTGGAAGCACCGTCAAAGCGCAGCGCACGGACCCGCGGCGCACAGCGGCGGCGCACGAAATAATCCTGGAACGCAAGTTCGCCTTCGTCGGTGATGACGCGCGTTGCGACGCGATCATCGCTCATCGGCAGAATGTTGGCGGCGATACCGAATCTTTCTGCGAAATGACGCGTGATGGAGGTAAGCGTCTCTCCTGCCCTCAAGCGCCGCGTGCGCTCGACATGCAGCGCAAGGTCGGCGTCGCCCAGACGGAACCAGGTCTCGCCTCCGATGCTTTCGAGCGCGGCCATGAAGTTCCAGGTTTCATCGGCCCGCCCCCAGCCCTGTTCCGGATGGGCAAGACCGGCGAGCGTGTAGAGTGCGGTGTCGATATCGGGCGAAATGTGCAGTCCCAGGTGCTCGAAGTCGTCGCCGGTGTTGATCAGCGCGGCAAGCGTCCCCGGCGGCAGAATGCGGTAAAACCCGCGCAGCAGCTTCGCCCCGCCGACGCCGCCTGAAATCGCAAGAACGCGGATCGCGGTCACGAGACGCCTGCGCGTTCGGCGGAACCGGGTCGCACTTCCGGCGGTTGACCTTCGCAACGATTGCGCAAAGCATCGAGCCTCCAGTCGCGAGGAAGTCCCCGATGAAAATCACCATTGGCGTATCGATGCCGCCCCAGAACGGCGACATGCCGCAGCTCCGGAAAGCCTGGGAGGAAGCGGACCGGATGGGCGCCGACAGCATCTACACCTTCGATCATTTCTTCACGCTCGTCTTTCACGAAAATCCGTCTTTCGAAGAGACGCACGGCAAGAGCTTCGAGGCAACGAGCATCCAGGCGGCCATGGCCGTGACGACGAAGCGCGCCGAGATTTCCTGTCTTGTGCATTGCACGGCTTATCGCAATCCCAATCTCATGGCCGACATCGCGCGTACGATAGACCATCTTTCCGGCGGTCGGTTCGTGCTCGGAATCGGCTCCGGCTGGTTCAAGCTCGACTTCGACGAATACGGCTACGAATTCGGCACCGTGGCAAGCCGGCTGAAACAGCTCGAAAAGGATCTCGAGACGATCAAGGAGCGCTGGACGAAACTCAATCCGCCGCCGCTCCGCCGCATCCCCATTCTGATCGGCGGGGGCGGAGAGAAGATGACGCTCCGGATCACCGCAAAGCACGCCGACATCTGGCATTCCTTCGGCGACATCGAGACGATGAAACGCAAATCCGACATCCTCGACGAATGGTGCGCCAAGGTGGGGCGGGATCCGAAGGAAATTGTACGTTCTACGTCGATCGGCATGATGCGCGGCGGCAAGGTCGACCCCGAACCGTTCGTGAAGGCGGGTTTCAGCCACTTTGTCGTGCACGCGCGCGGCCCCGACTGGGACCTCGCAGGTCTCAAGGAAGCGCTCGCCTGGCGCGATTCTGTCCAGTGAGATGCTGAACCGAAAGATATCGCTCCCGTCCCGTGCGGACCTTCTGGCGCGTATGCGCGCGCCGCTGGCGAAGTTGTGCGCGGAGGCGCGCGCGTTGCGCGACGAGGGGCACGGTCCGCTCGTCAGTTATTCGCGGAAGGTTTTCATTCCGCTGACGTTCCTCTGTCGCGACGTTTGTGCGTACTGCACCTTCGCCAAGCCGCCGCAGCACGGCGAACGCTGTTATCTGACGCGGGACGAGGTGCTCGCGATCGCGCGCGCCGGCGCTGCGGCCGGCTGTGCCGAAGCGTTGTTTACGCTCGGCGACAAGCCGGAGCTGCGTTATCGACGGGCGCGCGAGGAGCTGGCCGCGCTCGGGCATTCCACTACGATTTCCTGGCTCGCCGAGATGTGCCGCGCCGTTCTCGACGAGACCGGCCTGTTGCCACATGCCAATCCGGGTGTAATGGACGAAGGCGACATTGCACTTCTGCGCAAGGTCACCGTCTCGCAGGGAATGATGCTGGAGAATGTCTCGACGCGGCTTTGCGAACGCGGCGAAGCGCATTTCGGCTCCCCCGACAAGCATCCTGCTGTACGCCTTGAGACCATCCGGCTCGCCGGCGAAGCGCGCGTACCCTTTACCTCGGGTATTCTCATCGGTATCGGCGAGACGCCCGAAGAGCGGCTCGACTCCCTCCTTGCCCTGCGGGACCTCCATCAGGAATACGGGCACATCCAGGAGATCATCGTCCAGAATTTCCGCGCCAAGCCGGACACGCGGATGGCGGAGGCCGGGGAGCCGGATCTGCACGAATTGATGCGGACCATCGCGCTCGCGCGTATGGTTTTCGGTCCCGCGATGAACATCCAGGCGCCGCCAAATCTCAACGCGAAAACCTACGGGCAATTGATCGACGCCGGCATCAACGACTGGGGCGGCGTCTCGCCGGTGACGATCGACCACGTCAACCCCGAGGCGCCGTGGCCGGAGATCGCGGCACTGGCGGCCGAGACGGCGCGCGCCGGCAAGGTCCTGACCGAGCGCCTCACCGCCTATCCCTCTTACGTCA
>DATGGN010000016.1:0-25205 GCA_035308485.1 Rhizomicrobium sp. | reverse complement strand
CCAGTTTCCTGACGATCGTCCAGCCCTTCGCAAGAGCGCGCGGTCCAAAAGGGGCGTAACTCAACGAGCTGGTGATCGCCTACTTCACCTCACGGCGTGATTTCGTAAACCGTGCCGTAGATGTTGGGACCGCCCCAGATGGTGGTGCCTGCGAGGACGTTCTTGTAGCGGGCGAGGCCCGCGAACGGGTTGTAGCCGTCGCCGCTGCCGCCAAACTGGTGCAGCACGGTTTCCGTCCAACCGCCTTTCGAAGGCGACAGTTCGATCACCGTTCCGCAGCCGGCAAAGCACTCTCCCAGCGTGCCGCCGCCCGTCGGTGCGGCGTAGAGATTGCCCGACTTGTCGAACACGACTCCTCCGGCCGGAAACGCGCCGTCGGCGCCCGTGAAGCGATGCAGCGTCTTCTCCTTCCAGCCCTCTTTCGAATGGACGATCTCGAACACCGTACCGCAGCAGTCGCCGGCAGGCGTGTCCCCCTGCGTTGTCCCGTAGAGATTTCCTTTCGCGTCGAACACAACGCCCGCCTGGGGATATTCCAGCCCGTCCGTCCCGGGGAACCGGTACAGAATTTTGTGTGTCCAGACTCCCTTCGCGCCGCGCACCAGTTTGAAGACCGTGCCCTTTCCCTCCGGGGTCCCGGAGGACGCTCCCGCGGTCGTCCCGTACAGATTGCCGGCGGCATCCAGCACCGGCGCCGCGTATTGCGGATACGCGTCGCCATGACCGCCGGGGAACGTGTAGAGCACCATCTCCTTCCACGTCCCGTCGCGCCGGGGCGCGAGTTCGAAGACGGTGCCGCAGCCATAGCCCACGTTGGCCGTGTTGCAATTCGTGTCGTCTCCGCCCCCGCTCGTCGTTCCGAACAGATTGCCGGCGGAATCGAACACGAGGCTCGATGCCGGCCACTGCCCGTCCGGCGATCCGGCAAACCTGTACACCGTGCTTTCGGTCCAGCCGCCGTCCTGGTTCGGCGTGAGTTCGAAAACCGTACCGCAGCCCTGTGCCTCCGGGCAGCCGGTGCCGCCGCCCCCCTCCGCCGTACCGAAGAGATTGCTCTTGCCGTCGAAGACCAGCCCGCCCCAGGGGTTCCTGCCATCGCTTCCGCCGGTGAAGGTGTAGAGCGTCTTTTCCGTCCAGCTACCGTTCCCGCCGCGCACCAACTCGAACACCGATCCTTCGGCGCTGGACACGCCGTAGATGTTCCCGGATGTGTCGAAGGTCACGGGGGCGACGGGGTTTTGGCCCGGCGGGGTCGCCGGAAGCGAATAGAGCTGCTCATAGCCGCCTGCGGCCGCGGCCGCGCCTGACATCGCCATCCACAGGGCGGCCAGCAAAAGCGGGCGCGCGTATGAAACGATTTGTCTCCGAGGCTCACTCATGTGCCGGCCCTCCCGTCGTCGTGAAACCGATTGCCATCGGCCTGCACCACGCTTCCCCAAGCTTAGGCCGATTTCAAAGACTTTGCCGGGAAATCGTAATTCCCGGTTTTCCTCGCCCGCGACTGGGGGTGTCCGCACAAAAGGTTCGCGCGGCGACGCAGAGACGCGGAAGGCGGCAGATCGTTGACGGTCCGATATCGCCCTTCCTTTGCAGCAGGTGCGCCGAAATTGATGCAGCAAACCACCAGATTTGTTCTTGCTATGTTCTACACCGTTGGCTAACCTCCCGCCATGGAATCGGCCGCCAACATCTCCGCCGACGTGCGATCCCTGCGCGGGCGCGGGGCGCGGTCGAACGCCTCCGGGCGCTACGAGCGCGAGACGCGCGTGCTGGTCGACGACGGCTGGACCAACGAGGACGAAACACCGCCCCCCCTCAAAACCGAGGTGCTGCGCGATTCCTCGCGCACCATCATCACGCGGAACGCCTCGCCCGACATTTCCTTCGACCGCTCGATCAATCCGTACAAGGGCTGCGAGCATGGCTGCGTCTACTGCTTCGCGCGGCCGACGCATGCGTATCTCGGCCTCTCGCCGGGTGCGGATTTCGAATCGCGCATCTTTGCGAAGCCCAATGCCGCCGAGCTGCTCGCGCGCGAGCTCGCCCATCCCGGCTACGTGCCGCGCGTGATGGCGATGGGCACGAACACCGATCCCTATCAGCCGCTCGAGCGCAGCCTGAAGATCACCCGCAGCATTCTGGAAGTGCTGCGCGACTTTCGCCATCCGGTCGGTATCGTCACCAAGTCGCCGCTGATCCTGCGCGACATCGACATCCTCGGGCCGATGGCGGAGATGGGGCTCGCGCGCGCGGCGCTGTCGATCACCACGCTCGACCGCAAGCTCGCCCGTGCCATGGAGCCGCGCGCCGGTACGCCGTCGCGCAGGCTCGATGCGATCTCCGGACTGACCCGCGCCGGCATTCCGACCGCGGTGATGTTCGCGCCGGTGATCCCGGCGCTCAACGACGACGAAATGGAATCGGTGCTCGGCGCGGCGGTGAAAGCGGGAGCGACGAGCGCCGGATATGTACTGCTGCGCCTGCCGCTCGAGATCAAGGATCTGTTCCGCGAATGGCTGGAGGAGAAAGCGCCGAACCGGGCGAAGCATGTGATCTCGCTGATCAAACAGATGCGCGGCGGCAAAGAGTACGACAGCCAGTGGCACACGCGCATGAAAGGCACAGGACCTTACGCCGAGATGATCGGCAGGCGCTTCCAGATGGCGGTGAAACGTCTCGGTCTCAACCAGGAGCGTACACCGCTCGCGACGAATCTCTTCCGCCGTCCGGCCAAATCCGGCGACCAGCTGAAGCTGCTTTAGGCCCCCTCACCCGGCGCGGCGTTCGCCGCGCCACCCTCTCCCACGGAGGGGAGAGTGACATAAATCGCATGCCGTACAGATCTGCGAAGAAAAAACCTTCTCCCCTTGCGGGAGAAGGTGCCCAGCCTGGCAATCGCGAAGCGATTGCGGCTGGGCGGATGAGGGGTACCACATCGCAGTCTACCTGTCTCCCGAATTCCGCAGCATGCTGTTGGCAACGGAGCTTCGCTGGAGCGAACCGATCTCGTCGGGATCCATGGCGTACAGACCCTCGAGATAGGCCTTGTCCCCGGCCGTCAGGGACTGCGGCCTGTCGGACGCCGAGCAATCGGAAGACAAAAGGTCCAGAACGCTCGAAAGCGCGCGGCAATCGTCCGGAGCCTCCGCTTCCGAGAGCGAGAGCATGGCCAGATAGTCGGCAATCTGTCCCACCGGATATCCCGCCACCTTCCCGGCATCCAGCACGATCAGAACGGTATCGAAGACGCTCAGCTGGCCGTGACTGATCCTGCTTCCCGGCGTGCCGGCCGGCGCGGAATGATAGGGATCGTCCCTGTACGATTCCACCCGGTTGCTGGTATCGGTTACATACCAAGCCTGAATGGGTTTCGTTACCGTCGCTACCTGCTCGGTCTGATGTACGTAGTGCCAGCCGAGCAGCGCGGGTTCCTTGACGGCAACGCCGTTCATGAATGCCTGCGGATCGCTGGTGAAGACGATCTCGATGTCGGTTTTGCACGGCTCCCTGACCGGCGCGCCGGCAGATTTCGCGACCGCCTTGATGCGATCGGTGATGAAGGCGGCGTAGCCGGGCGGCAGGTTCTGCACCGCGGGGCAGACCGGCTTCACCCAGCGCGCCAGCTGATCGATTTTCGGCGTGAGCTTCGCGTGCGCATAGACAAAGTCCCAGACGATCTTCTCGCGCTGTTCGCGCGTCGGCCGCTGCCCCGTCACGACGACGGTTTCGGGCGAAACTGCCGACGGCGCGGCCGGCTTCGCGTTCTGCGCCAGCGATGAGGGCGTTGCCGCGGCAATGGACAGCAGCGCGATGCCGACCGCGAGGGCACGGGAATATTTCACGAAAGACCTTTCCTGTTCGTGCCACAGCACCCAATCACATCGTACGCAGCGGCGATCGTGCTGACAAACCGTGGAAGAGAGAAACGCGCTGTGAATAACCGCGGCGTTCGCGAGTCGTGCCGCTTTCGAAAATACCGGGCCTTTTCTAGGCTGGTGCTGCCATGCCGCACTACATTTTCGAAGCGCGCTTTCTCAAAATCCGTCCCGGCCCGATCGCCGGCGTCGACGAAGCCGGCCGCGGTCCGCTCGCGGGGCCTGTGGTCGCGGCGGCCGTCATCCTCGACCGCAAGCGCATCCCCAAAGGCCTCGATGACTCCAAGCAGATGCAGCCGGAAGAGCGCGAAGAGGTCTATGGGCGCATCATGGACCGCGCGGTTGCGGTGGGGGTCGGCGAAGCGAGCGTCGATGAGATCGATCTCATCAACATCCGCCAGGCGACGCATCTCGCCATGGCGCGCGCGGTTCGCGCGCTCGCCATCGCGGCCGATTTCGCCCTCGTCGACGGCAACGATCCGCCGGCTCTCCCCTGCCCCTGCGATGTCATCGTCGACGGCGATGCGCGGTCGGCCTCCATTGCCGCCGCTTCGATCATCGCCAAGGTCACGCGCGACCGCATGATGCGCGCGCTGCACGAGCATTTCCCGGGCTACGGCTGGTTCAACAACAAGGGCTACTCGACCGAGGAGCATCTCGCGGCGCTCGCCCGGCTCGGGCCCACCGTCCACCACAGGCGGAGTTTCGCCCCAGTGCACAACATCCTGTATGGTGGACAGCTCGGTGCACAGCTTGAGGACTCCCTCCTAACCGTCTGATTCCGCAGACTCTTGACCTGTGGACTCCGGGGAATCATGATTCCCCCGCGAGCAATTCACCACAGAGGCACGGAGAGCACAGAGAAATGAACTTGCGCGCTTCCGCGCACGATTCTTCTTCCTCTGTGATCTCTGTGTCTCCGTGGTTTTTTCGGGTCGAGAGAGGTTGGTAGCGCAAATGAGCAGCTTCGATGTCGAGGGGGGCTTCGACCGGGTGCTGGAAGGCGATTGCGTCGAGCTGATGCAGCGGCTGCCGGAAGGCTCCTGCGATCTCGTCTTCGCCGATCCGCCGTACAATCTGCAGCTCGAAGGCGAACTTCGCCGGCCCGACAACTCGCGCGTCGATGCGGTCGACGACTCCTGGGACCGGTTCGCGAACTTCGAAGACTACGACCGCTTCACCCGCGCCTGGCTCAAGGCCGCGCGGCGCGTGCTGAAGGATACCGGCGCCATCTGGGTGATCGGCTCCTATCACAACATCTTTCGTGTCGGCGCCATCCTGCAGGATCTCGGCTTCTGGATTCTGAACGACGTCGTCTGGCGCAAATCGAATCCGATGCCGAACTTCCGCGGCCGACGCTACACCAATGCGCACGAGACGCTGATCTGGGCGGCGAAAGCGCGCGGCGGAAAGAACTACACCTTCAACTACGAGGCGATGAAATCGCTCAACGACGATCTGCAGATGCGGAGCGACTGGACATTGCCCATCTGCGCCGGCGGCGAGCGGCTGAAGAACGCCGATGGCGGCAAGGCGCATTCGACCCAGAAGCCGGAATCGCTGCTCCATCGCGTGATCGTCGGCTCGACGAAGCGCGGCGACGTGATTCTCGACCCGTTCTTCGGTTCCGGGACCACGGGCGCCGTCGCGCGCCGGCTCGGCCGGCATTTCATCGGCATCGAACGCGATCGCGATTACGCGCGCATCGCGCGCGAACGGATTGCGGCCGTACAGCCCGTCGACGACGAGGCTCTCGAAGTCGTGCGCTCAAAGCGCGGCGAGGCGCGCATCCCCTTCGGCTGGGTGGTGGAACGCGGGCTGTTGCCGCCGGGGACGACGCTGCGCGACGCGGCGCGGCGTCATGCGGCAAAAGTCCGTGCCGACGGTTCGCTTGTCTGCAAGGACGCGACCGGCTCGATCCACCGCATCGCCGCCCACGTACAGGGCCTCGACGCCTGCAACGGCTGGACCTTCTGGCACTATGATTTCAACGGTACGCCGGTCTCCATCGATGTGCTCCGCCAGCGCCTTCGCGCCGAACTGACCTGATTTTGCCTTCCCCGCGCACATGGCGGGCGGAGCCGCGCAGGGGGAAAAAGTGGACCGCCAAGACACCAAGGCGCCAAGGCAACGCGGAAAACCACAAACGCCGGAAGCGCAAAGCAATGTTAAGGCGCGCCCCCGGCGCGCAATTCACCTTGTCCGTAGCCTCTATGCCTCCGTGCGTTTCACTCCCTTTGCGCCTTGGCGTCTTGGCGGTTCAACTTTTCTTGCCACGCGGGGGAGGCGAAACATCCGCCAGCCCATGTACAAGGATTTTCCGCATCACGGTGGGCAGGGCGACGGTGTGGAAGTCGCGCGGGTGGACCCACAACCCGTCGAAACCGTTGCGGTGCGCGAGCTCGGCGCGCCAGACCTCGATCTCGAGCTCGAAATGGGTGAAGCCGTGCTTCACAAATCCGGTGCGCCGCTTCCAGTCCGCGGCGAACGGCGCCTGCGCGATCGCTTTCTCCCGCTTCGGAAACGTACGATCCCATGACCCCAGCGGCGGCTGGAACATCCCGCCAAGAAGCCCGCGCTCGGGCCGCTTCACCAGCAGCACCGCGCCGCCCGCGTCGCGCGCGACAAAGGCCGCGCCCCGCTTCAGCGGCCGCTCGCGTTCCGCGCCCCTCGTCGGAAACAGTTCGGGGTTCCCTGCCGCATGGCCCCGACAATCGGCCGCCCACGGACATTCGGTACAGGCCGGCCGCCTGGGCGTACAGATCAGCGCGCCAAGATCCATGAGCGCTTGCGCAAAATCGCCGGCGCGTTTCTTCGGCACGAGCGTCTGCGCCAGCCGCCGAAGCTCCGGCTTAGACCCCGGCAGCGGCCTCTGCACCGCGAAATACCGCGCGAGCACGCGTTCGGCGTTCGCATCCACCGCCGCTTCCCGTGCATCGAAGGCGATCGCGGCGATCGCGCCTGCCGTGTAGGCGCCGATGCCGGGCAGCTCGCGCAAAGCCGCCGCATCGCGCGGAAACCGGCCGCCCTGTTCGCGCGCCACGATCCCGGCGGTGCGATGCAGATTCGCGGCGCGGCTGTAATAGCCGAGGCCGGCCCATGCGGCGCGGACGTCATCGAGCGAAGCGCCGGCGAGCGCTTCGACCTTCGGCCAGCGCGCCACGAATTTGCGGAAGTACTTATCCACAGCCGCAACGGTCGTCTGCTGCAGCATGATTTCGCTCAGCCACACGCGGTAGGGATCGGGCGTTTCGCCCGGCAGCGCCCGCCATGGCAGCGCGCGCCGGTGCCCGTCGTACCAGGCCAGCAGCTTCGTGGCGGGATTGCGCTTATCGCGGCGTGTTTTTTGCGGCATGCTTCACGGTAGGATCTGAGTTCACCACGGAGGCACAGAGATCACAGAGCAATTATCGCGCGCCTCCGGCGCACAACGTTCTTCTCCGTGTCCCCTGTGTCTCTGTGGTGATTTCTTGAGCATGACGAAAGGCGCAAAACAACCGCCGCTGCCGACTGGGCCGCCGCCGCGGCGGGGCCGCGCCGCCGTGATCGCGCACGACGCGCAAGCTCTCGCCCGCGCCGGCTTCGAGCGCGCCGGGTTCCCCGAATCCGGTCTTGTGCTCCGCTGGAAAGAGATCGTTGGTCCCGAGGTCGCGCGCATCGCGCGGCCGCTGCGCTTCACGCAAGGACCAACGGGCGGCGTGTTGACACTGAAAGCCGATGCGGCGGCGGCGGTTTTCCTGCAGCACGAAAGCCGCCTGCTGTGCGGACGCATCAACGCCTATCTCGGGCGAGATGCGGTCGCGCGCCTGCGTTTCGTCGCCGGCGAAATGGCGTCCGATGCGAAGCCGCCGCGGGGCCGCGCCAAGGCGGCCGAGGCAGCACCGGACGATCCCGCCCGCCGGTTCTCCGGGAGCGAATCCCTCCGCGAGGCCCTCCTATCCCTCGCCCGTACCCGGCGGTCGTAGATTCGCCTCTCCATTCGCCTCCCCCGTGCAGGCACTGCGCGGGGGAGGTGGTGCGAAGCACCGGAGGGGGCACCTGGTGTTGACATTCAACCGCCCCCTCCGCCGACGCGGCACCTCCCCCCGCTCCGCTGTCGCTCTGCGGGGGAGGCAAGTGTTGTTTCCAAGCTGTAATCCCGTCGCGATTGCGCGGTTAGCCCCGCTCTGCCAAAAACCAGGGCGGAATTGTCGCGAAGAGGCTTCCCCCGTGTCTCGTAAACCCCTCCTTACCCTTCTCGTCGTCGTGGCGGTCGTCGCACTGGGCGTGGCGGCGTGGTTCGTGTTCTCGGGGCCGTCCAACTCGAGCGCCGATGCCGTTCCCGATTCCAGCGCGCAGGGTGTGACCATTACCTCTTGGGACAAGACGATGGGCAATCCGAAGGCGCGCGTCACCGTGGTGGAATATGCCGCGCCGAGCTGTCCGCACTGCGCGCATTTCGACATGGATTATTTCTCGACGCTCAAAAAGCAATACATCGACACCGGCAAGATCTTCTACGTTCTTCGCGTCTTCCCGCTGAATCCCGCCGACGTGGCCGCCGAAGCGATCGCGCGCTGTCTTCCTGCGGATAGTTATTTTCAGTTCCTTGATCTTCTGTGGCGGAATCAGGTGAAGTGGGATCCTGAGTATCAGGTTCCGGATGTGCATGCCGGCCTTGTCGACATGGGCCGAATCGCCGGAATGAGTGCGCAAAAGGTGGACAGTTGCATCGCAGATCAGACAGTCGCCCAGAAGGCCACCCAGGTCGGCAACGACGCGACCAGCAAATACGGCGTCAACAGCGTGCCGACCTTCATCATCAACGGCCAGACCACGGCGTTCGAGGGCGATTGGGATGCCTTCCGCAAACACCTGGACGAAGCGGTAGCCAAGGCGAAGAAGGCGTAAGCCGCCGGGACAGGATCTCGTGTCCCGTTGGCCACCGCGTTTGGATAGCACAGGCATTTGGGACACGATTTCCTGTCCCATTTGATTCTTTCAACAGCGCTGGGGCGGCGCCCTTCCATTGAAGTTCACGCGGCTCAGGCTTTCCGGATTCAAATCCTTCGTCGAACCGACGGAGTTTCATATCGACCAGGGACTGACGGCGATCGTCGGCCCCAACGGCTGCGGCAAATCCAATCTGTTCGATGCATTGCGCTGGGTGATGGGCGAGACGCGCCCCACCTCGCTCCGCGGCTCCGAAATGGACGACGTGATCTTCGCGGGCAGCGGCGGCCGCCCGGCGCGCAACATCGCCGAAGTGATTCTTTTTGTGGATAACTCCGACCGGAGCGCGCCCGGTCCGTACAACGACCACGACACGATCGAAGTGTCCCGCCGTATCGAGCGCGAAGCCGGCTCGGTCTATCGCATCAACGGCCGCGACCTCCGCCAGCGCGACGTGCAGATATTCTTCGCCGACGCCTCATCGGGCGCGGCGTCCACCGCCTTCGTGCGCCAGGGTCAGATCGGCCTTCTGATCAGCCAGAAGCCGCTCGCACGCCGGGCCATTCTGGAAGAAGCGGCAGGGATCGGCGGTCTCCACCAGCGCCGTCACGAGGCGGAGCTTCGCCTCCGCGCCGCCGAAGCCAACATGGCCCGGCTTGACGATGTCCTTCGCGAGCTCGAAACGCAGTTGCAGAATCTGAAGCGGCAGGCACGCGCCGCCGCGCGCTACCGCAACATTTCGGGCCTGATCCGCAAAGCCGAAGCCCTCGCGCATCACCTGCGCTGGACGGCGGCGGATTCGCTTCTGCGCAATGCGCGCGCTGCACTGGAGAGCGCCGAAGCGCAGGTCGCCGAGCGCACCCAAACTGCGGCGCAGGCTTCGACGGCGCGCGCCGATGCGGCCAGTGCGCTCGAACCGCTGCGCCAGACCGAAGCGGAAAAAGGCGCGGCCCTCCATCGCCTGACGCTCGAACGCGATGCGCTCGATCAGGAAGAAGCACGCGCGAGAGAAGCCGCGCAGCGACAGCGCCAGCGCATCGCGCAGGGCGAGCAGGACCTCGCGCGCGAGCGCGGGCTCGATGCCGATGCCGCGCAATCGCTTTCGACGATCGAAAGGGAAATGGAATCGTTGGCGGTGCATCTTGCGAATGCTGCCGACGCCATTGCCGCGGCCGAGTCTGTTGCGATCGAACGCGGCGATTCTCTTGCGCTCGCCGAGCGTGCGCTGGAGCGCCTGACCACCGATCTCGCGGACTGGAACGCCAAACGCCAAAGCCATCTGCGCGCGCGCGAGATCGCCGACGCCCTTGCCGAAACCAGCGCCGCGCAGCTGTCCGATGCGGGCGCCCGTCGCTCTCAGGCGCTCGCGCGTGTTGCGGCGGAACCCGATGTACAGGCAAGCGAAGCCGCCGTCGCCGAAGCGCGCAAACGGGCGTTCGAAGCGCGCGAAGCCTTCGATCGCTGCCGCGATGCCCTTCGCGCCGCCGAACTGGCGGAAGGCGATACGCGCGCGCCGCTCGAAGCGGCCGAACGCGATGTCGAGCGGCTGGGCGGCGAGGCCAAGGCATTGCGCGACCTGTTGCGACCGCAGGATAGCGATCTCTGGCCGCCGCTGATCGACTCGGTCCGCGTCGAAGAGGGATACGAGGCCGCACTCGCTGCGGCCCTCGGCGATTCCCTCGACGCACCGCTCGACGAAGCGGCGCCGATGCATTGGCGCGATCTTGGGCCACCTGATTCTGTAACACCGCTCCCGGAAGGCATCGCTTCGCTTGCCGCTTATGTCGATGCGCCGCAAGCGCTCGCGCGCCGGCTCGCCATGACCGGTGTCGTTGCCGAATTGGAAGGAGCGGGATTGCAGCCGCAGCTTCGCGCCGGCCAACGTCTGGTCAGCACACGCGGCGACCTCTGGCGCTGGGACGGCTATTCGCATTCGGCAGAGTCCGCCTCCCCGGCCGCGCAACGCCTCGCGCAGAGGAACCGGCTGGCCGCGCTTGAAATTGAACTCACCCATGCGAGAGGCGCACGCGGCCATGCGCAGCTTCGCCATAGTGTCGCCAAACAGGAAGCGGAAAGAGCGCGCGAGACGGCGCGTGCGGCGGAAGAAGCCTCCCGTACAGCGGAAGATGCCCTGACCAGGGCGCAGGACGAGGCCGCGCACGCTGCCCGTCTGGCGGCGGAGCGCGCCCAGGAACTCGCGACCTTCGATGCCGAAATCCGCCGTCTGGTCGCCGCGCGCGACGCGGCGCGGGAATCCGCGCGCAACGCCACGGATGCGCTCAGCGAGCTCGGCGATGGCGACGCACTGGCGGCGGGCGTCGACGAAGCGCGCGAAACGGCAAGCCTCGCCCGCACCGCCCATCTGGAAGCGCGCGGCGGGCTCGAGGCGCTGAAGCGCGAGAAGGACTTGCGCGAAGCGCGGGCCGCGGCGCTCGGCGATGAACAGGCGCGCTGGCAGAAGCGGCGGGATGCTGCGCTCCGCCAGATCGAGGAACTGAACCGCCGCCTCGCGGAATTCGGGCTCGAACTGCACGCGCTCGAAAACGTGCCGGCGGCGCTTGCCGAGAAACGTACAGCGCTGCTCGACGCGATCGGCAATGCCGAGCGCGCGCGCGCGGAAGCCGCCGATGCGCGTGCCGAAGCCGAGAACAATCTCCTCCTGGCCGATCGCGCGGCGAAAGCCGCCGACGCGGCTCTTGGCTCCGCGCGCGAAGAACGCGCCCGCGCCGAAGCGACCGCGCAATCTTCCGAAGAACGTATAGCCGAACTGGCGCACCGGATTCGCGAAGAGCTCGACATGGCGCCCGATGCACTGGCGGAATACGCGCATGTACGGGACGAGCAATCGCTGCCGACGCTCGAGCACGCGGAAAGGCGCGTCGAGAAGCTCAAGGCGGAACGCGAACAGCTGGGCGGCGTCAACCTGCGCGCCGAAGAGGAAGCGACCGAATGCGGCCAGCGCCTCGACACGATGCAGAAGGACCGCGCCGATCTCGACGGCGCCATCCAGCGGCTCCGGCGCGGCATCCAGAGTCTCAACCGCGAAGGCCGCGAACGCCTGCTCGAATCGTTCGAGAAGGTGAATGCGAATTTCCAGCAGCTGTTCTCGAAACTGTTCGAAGGCGGCGAAGCGCGGCTGGCGCTCACCGAGTCCGAGGACCCGCTGGAGGCGGGGCTCGAGATCTACGCGCGTCCGCCCGGCAAGCGGCTGCAGTCGCTGTCCCTGCTCTCGGGCGGCGAGCAGGCGCTGACCGCACTCGCGCTGATCTTCGCGGTGTTCCTCGTCAATCCGGCGCCGGTCTGCGTGCTCGACGAAGTCGACGCGCCGCTCGATGACGCGAATGTCGAGCGGTTCTGCAATCTGATGGACGAGATGCGCCGGCTGACCGAAACGCGCTTCATCGTCATCACCCATCACGCGCTTACCATGTCGCGCGTCGACCGCCTGTTCGGCGTCACCATGGCCGAACGCGGCGTCAGCCAGCTCGTCACCGTCTCCCTCGCCGACGCCGAACGGGTGATTGCAGCCGAGTAACCCGGGGCTGTACCGGGATGGCAGGGACGCATTGAGTCACTGCCACTGGGATTGACGCTTGGGAATTGCCATTGCATTATCCCAGAATGGCTTCTGCGACCCTCGACAATGCTGGAAGGGTGGTCATTCCGAAAGCAATGCGGGATGAACTCGGACTTGCACCTGGAGATCCGGTTTCGATCGAACTGGATGAAGAGCGCGTGACAATTCGGCCGGAACGCCCCACGTCCCCAATGCGCAAGGAACACGGGCTATGGGTATTTCATGGCGGAGAACGGATTTCCGGCGACGAGGTCCGGCAAGCCATTGAACGAGACCGGCGCGAACGGAGCCGCGCCCTGCGCAGGCGGTGAAATCGTTCCTCGACACATCGGTGTTGGTTGCCGGTTTCTACAGCGATCACGAGCATCATGATTCCAGCGCTGCGTTGCTCTTGCGGCAAAAACCGTCCAGCGGATGCACAGCCGCGCATTGCCTGGCCGAATTCTACGCCACGGTAACGGGAATGCCGGGGAAAAACCGCGCGGCTCCCGGCGAGGCTCTCCTGTTTCTGCATGATGTGGCCGATCGTCTGGCTTCGATTTCCCTGGAGCCTCGCGACTACGCAGACGTGTTCGAAAAAAGCGCTGGTGCGGGAATATCGGGCGGTACCATCTACGACGCACTAATCGCACGATGCGCAATCAAATCGGGCGCCGAGGCGATTTTCACGTTGAACGCCAAGCATTTTCGTTTGCTCGGGCCGGAAGTCGCCTCGCGCGTTCGGCCGCCCCCGAAGCCGAACGGGTGATCGCAGCGGAATAGTTTTTGACTTTCCTCCCCCGTGTCAGCGGGGGAGGCGGCGAGCGCGAAACAGCGCGAGCCGGAGGGGGCGGTTGAATGTCGACACCCAGGTGCCCCCTCCGGTGCTTCGCACCACCTCCCCCGCGCAGTGCACCCGCTGCGCCAGCGCTTGCGCGGCGAGTGCGCGGGGGAGGCAAATTGAAGGGGAATCAAGGGCTTAAACGGCCGTTTCAAACCTTGACATATTATTGCGCGGGGCAATATGGTCCGCGCGCCTTCACGATTCCCGAGGGCCGGTTTCACGCGCGTTTCCAGGAAACAAATTCGGGGAGCTTTGCCCGCCAATGCCCGCTCCCGAGCCCGAAGACCTGCGCGAACTCGGCCGCAAGATCGATGAGGCGCGTGGCCCGACGACGCCACGAACGGACGGCGGTGCCGCGCCCGGCGCGCTCGGCATCGCGTTTCGTTTCGCAACGGAACTCGTGGTCGCGATCGGCGTCGGCGCGGGATTGGGATGGCTGCTGGATCATTTCCTCCACACCAAACCGATCTTCATGGTGGTGATGTTTTTCCTGGGTGCCGCCGCCGGCATCCGCAACGTGATGCAGGCGGCGAAGACGTTGAATGCGGAAGCGGCGAAACACCCTGCCCCCGCGGTGAAGGACGAGGAGTAACGGTTCCGTGGCGATGAATCCGATGGCGCAGTTCGCCGTGAAGCCGCTCGTGCCTTTGCACATCGGCCACTACGACGTGTCGTTCACCAACCAGGCATTGTGGATGTTCATCGTCCTCGGCGTGGCGTCGGTGTTTCTGTACGTCGCCGCAACAAGCCGCAACCTCGTGCCCACCCGCATGCAGTCGCTGGGCGAACTCTGGTACGAATTCACCGCCGACATGATCCGCTCCGCCGCAGGCGAGGCGGGAATGAAATTCTTTCCCTTCATCTTCGCGATCTTCGTGTTCGTCCTGCTCTCGAACGTTCTGGGGCTTATTCCCGGCTCGTTCACCGTAACGAGTCAGATCGCGATCACCTTCGCGCTGGCGGCGCTGGTCATCATCACCGTCATTCTCACGGGATTCGCCGTGCACGGCATCGGCTTCCTGAAGCTGTTCGTGCCGAAAGCACCGGTTCCGCTGCTCATCCTGCTGGTGCCGATCGAGATCATCTCGTTCCTGACGCGACCCATCAGCCTCTCTGTCCGTCTTTTCGCCAACATGCTGGCCGGCCACACCATGCTGACCGTGTTCGCGGGGTTCGTGATCGCGCTCGGCGCGACGCTTGCGACGCCGAAGCCGTGGTTCGGACCGCTCGCGTTGGCGCCGATGTTCCTGATCGTCGCCATCACGGCGCTCGAAATCCTGGTCGCGCTGCTGCAGGCCTATGTGTTTGCGATCCTGACCAGCATCTATCTCAACGAAGCCTTGCATCTCCACGAACATCACTAACCGGAGGGAGCTCTCCATGGACGTTCATGCAGCAAAAATGATCGGCGCGGGCCTTGCCTGTATCGCCCTCGTCGGCGCCGGTATCGGCATCGGCAATGTGTTCGGTTCGTACCTTTCGGGCGCGCTGCGCAATCCCGGCGCCGCCGCGAGCCAGACGACGAACCTGCTTCTCGGCTTCGCGCTCTGCGAGGCGACCGGCCTCTTCGGCCTCGTCATCGCGCTGATCATCCTCTTCACCTGATGCAGGCGATGCCGCTCAAGACGGGAACCAGTCAGCCTCCTCCCGGAGGCAATGGTGGCTTTCCGCCTTTCGACACGACGACGTTCCCGAGCCAGATATTCTGGCTCGCGATCACCTTTACGATCCTGCTGATTTTCCTGTGGCGGTTCGTCGTCCCGCGCATCGGCGGTACGATCAACGAGCGGAAGCAGAAGATCGCGCAGGAACTTGCGCAGGCCGAAGAGGACCGGCGCGAAGCCGATCAGGCGTACACGACCTACCAGAACACCTTGCTCGAAGCCCGCCAGCGCGCGCGCGCGTTGATCGAAGAGAACCGCAGCCAGGTACGCGCGAATGTCGAACGCGCCGAGAAGGCGGCGGATACGGAGGCCGATCAGGCGCTCGCGGACGCGGAAGCGCGGCTCGCAAAACTGCGGACGGAAGCGCGCGAGCACATACGGCGCGCCGCGCAGGATGCAGCGGCCGGCATTGTCGAGCGGTTGATCGGCGAGACAGTCAGCCCGGAAGAAGCGGCGCAGGCCGTCGCCGGGGTGGAGACCCGCTGATGCTCGACGTCCTGAAGGAAACCGATTTCTGGGAGTGGCTGGGACTGATCGCGGTCATCGCGATTTTTCTGTACCAGCGTGTTCCGGCGTTCATCGCGAGCGCACTCGACCGTCGCGCGGCAGCGATTGCGAAAGAACTCGAGAGCGTGAAGCGTCTGCGCGAAGAAGCCGAGACGGTGCTGATCAACTACCGCGAACGCGCGGAAAGCGCCGGCAAGGAAGCCGCGACCATCCTGGACGAGACGCGCGCGGAGACGGACCGCTTCACCCAGGAAGCACGCGCGCAGATGCAGGCGCAGATCGAGCGGCGCGCGCGCCAGGCGCAGGAGCGCATCGCGCAGGCCGAAGCGAACGCCATGGCGGAAATCCGCGCGCTGGCCGCCGATGCGGCCGTGGCCGCGGCGCAGAAACTCATCGCCGCGCGTCTCGGCGAACAGAAAGCCGCCGCGCTCATCACCGAGAGCATCAACGAACTCCCCGCAAAGTTGAATTAGCATCGTCTCCCTCGCGCGCGTACTGCGCGCGTTTCCTCCCCGTCGAGCGAAGCGAGATGGGGGAGGAAAATGCTTCGCTATTGCTCCGCGGGGGAGGAAACGGCACGACGCGGCGGCGGAGAAGGCGGAGCGAGGCGTACAGAACAAGACCGGCGAGGAGCCAGCCGATGCCGACCATTCGGGCGTTTGTCTGTACGTTGACCAGCACATAGGCGGTGATCGCAAAGCCGGTTGCCGGGACCACGATGTGATTGAGCCAGTCGCGACTCTTCTCTCGCCACACGAAATGGGCAACGACCGATATCTGCAGCAGGATGAATCCGACGAGCGCGCCGAAGCTGACGATCGAGGTCAACAGTTCGAGCTGATCGAGCATCGCGATGCTCAACACGAGCGTCAGCCCCGCGATGAGAAACACGGCGCGTTCGGGCACCTTGCGACGGGAATCGACATGGGCAAGCCAGCGCGGCAGTTCACCGTCGCGCGCCATGCCGAAAAGGAGCCGCGCCGCGGCCGCCTGCGCCGGGATCGCGCAGGCGACGCCGGACAGCGCAATGCACGGCGCTGCCAGCAAAAACTTGAACCAGTAGCCGCCGACAAGCCTGGCGATGTCGTAGAACACCGCATTCGTCGCGTCGCCCGGCGGCAGATGCGTTTTGTCCAGCAGAAACAGGGAGGCGAGCCAGGTCTGCGCAATGAACAGAATCGCGGAGAGGCAGAGCGACCAGATCGTCGCCCGTCCCACCGACCGCGCGCCGTCGCGCGACTCCTCCGACAAGGTCGAGATCGCGTCGAAACCGAGAAAGCTCAAGACCGCGAGCGACAGCGCACCGAAGATCACCGGCGCCGTCAGTTCCTGCGAGCGATAGAAGGGCGTCATCGAAACGTGTGCGCCGCCCACATGATGCATGACGGCGATACCGCCCAGCACCGCGAACAGCGCCAGCACCACAAGCTCGAACGCGAGCAGGATGAAATTCACCCGGGCCGTCGTTTCGATGCCGAGGTAATTGGTGATGGTCGCGCCGATCAGCATGATGAGAACCCACAGTACCCCCGGCGTACCGGGAAGCGCCGCGTGCATGGCAATGCCCGTGACCACGTAGGTGAGCGTCGGCAGCAACAGGTAGTCGAGCAGCATCGCCCAGCCGGCGAAGAAACCGGCCGTGGGACCGAGGGTGCGCGCCGTGTACGTAAATACTGATCCCGCAATCGGAAAAGCAGCGGACATCGCGCGGTAGCTGAGCGCGGTGAAGATCATGGCCACCAGCCCGATCACATAGACGAGCGGCACCATGCCGTGACTGGCGTTGAAGACGATGCCGAACACCGGGATCGGTGCGATGGGCACGATGAAGACGAGCCCGTAGGCGAGCAGGTCGAAGAAGCTGAGCGAGCGCTTCAGCTCCTGCTTGTACCCAAACGCCGAAATATCAGGCGCTACCGCGGACATGGGCGGAATCCGACAGTGCGCAGAGCGCTTTGCCCCCCCGTATGCATTGCGCGGGGGAGGTGGCGAGCGCAAAACAGCGCGAGCCGGTGGGGGCCGTTGAATGTCAACATCAGGCGCCCCCTCCCCTGCTGCGCAGGACCTCCCCCGCTCCGCCGTTGCTCCGCGGAGGAGGTAAGCCGGGGCCGCAATGCATGCGCGGAGGACGAATCGAAACGTACATCATGCTTCCGCCAGCAGCTTTGCGCGGCGGGACGTGCGCAGGTAGACGGGCACGTAACCCGTGAGCGCCAGCACAACCGCACCCACGCTCCAGATCAGGAGATCGCGCTCCGAGGCGTAGATCAGCCATGCGCCGAAGAGTACAGCGAGGACGGCAACCACCCGCGCTACCGTGCGCTGCGGGGCTGACAGCGCACTGCTCAGGCGCAGGAGCGACAGACTCGCCCCGATATAGACCATGACCGTCAACACCACCGCGACGTTTGTCACGACCGTGAATTGCCGCGCCAGCGATGGGCTCACCGAGACGATCACCGCCAGTGTTTCCACCACGCCCGTAAGCACGATATTCGTGAGGGAGACCCGATAGGCCGATTGCGGAGGCGGTGCCTCGCGCAGGCTTCCCAGGCACGACTCGCACTCCGCCGTCTCAACCGTAAAGAGCAGGCTTCCGCCGAGCGTACCCGTGGCCTTCAGCATGGCACAGAGCGCCACCGCGCCCGCAACCGAAGCGCCAAGCGCCGGCGCCGCGGCATCGGCAAAGGGCGCCGCCGATTTCGCGAGCACCGCCGCTGGCAGAATTCCCATGATGGCCGCGCTCGCCCCGATATAGATCATCGCCGCGACGGCCAGTCCGCCCAATGTACCGATCGGCACGTCGCGCCCGGGATTGCGCAGGCGCACCGCCAGAAGGATCGCACCTTCAATGCCGACAAAGGCCCAAAACACCATGACGGTCGTGCGCGGCACCACGGTGAGTGCAGGGTCTCCGCTCACGTTCCACGACTGCGCAAAGGTCGCGCCATGAAACCAGAACCATCCGGCTATGGCCGTGAACAGCACCGGCGCGAGACCGACCAGCGCGGTCCAGCTTTGCAGCTTCGCGACGAATTTGGGCCCGACCGCGTTTGCGCCCAGCAAGAGCCAGATGACGGCAATCGTAGCGATGGTCAACGTCGGCGGCTTTGCAACCATCGGTACGAACACGCTCAAATAGCCGGTGACCGCGAGCGCAACCGCAACATTGCCGGGCACGCAGGAAAACCAGTACAGCGCTGCCGCGACAAATCCGGCGCAGGGCCCGAACCCGTTCCGCACGTAGGAAAAGAGGCCGGATGTTTCGGGACTGGCGAGCGCGAGCATCGCAAACACGGTCGCAATCAGGCCCGCGCCGAATGCGCCGATCAGCCAGGCAAGGATCGAAATCGAACCGACCGCGCCCAGACTCGCCGGCAGAAGGTACACGCCGGAGCCGATCATCGTGCCCGCCACCACGACGACGGCAAGGAACGGCCCGAGCTTTTTGCGATCGTCAGGCATTGGCGATCGCTTCTCCCTCGGCAGAAAGTGAAACCGGCGGAACGGGACGCGTTCTGCGCCGGCGATGCGCGACCCAATAGAACACGAGACCGAACACCAGCATTCCCAGCGCTGCCAGCACAATCTTCAGGAAGCTCGCCACAGGATGCGGATCGCCGGCATTCGGTACCAGCGAACAGGCGATGGCGACGACCGTGGAAACCTGCCCGAGCCAGGCAAGCACAAAGCTCGTGCGGCCGCCGCCCGGCGGTGCCCAGGCGCCCGGCACCGGTTCCATCCGCGCGCAGTTCGCCCAGGCCGCAAACATGTACACATAGGGAATGGCGACGGTAAGGATGCTCATGGCCACGAGGAGATCGTAGGCTCCCGCCACCGACGCGCCGGCCTGGCTGAGCAGCATGATGGCCAGCATCAGTCCGCCCTGCAGAAGAATAGCCGCCACAGGGGCGTTGGTTCGCGGATGTCTCTTCGCGAATGTCGGCGGAAGAAAATTGTCGAGCCCCGCGGCAAAGGGCAGCCGCGCGCCGACACCAAACCAGGCGGTAAAGGCGCCGAGCATGGTGAGCGCAAAAAGGCCGACCGCGAACACGCCAAGATATCCAAGTCCGACATGCGCGAAGCCCAGCCGCAGCGCGTCGGGAAATCCGGAAAGGCGGGTCAACGCACTCTGCGGCAGCACAATCAGGAACGCGACTGTACCACCCACATAAACGACGAGAGAGCCTATGCCCACGACCGCCAGCACGCGCACGATTGTACGCATGCCGCCGTCGATATCGTTCCGCAGAAAACCGAGGGACTCGACCCCGGCATAGGCGAACATGATCGTTCCCCATGCTATGGCGGTATCGAAATTCGCCGGAAGGCGCCAGTTGCCGTGCAGAAAGTCCGTCGCGCTTTTGCCCTCCACACCCAGCACGAGCGCCAGCACGACCAGCATCGCGAACACCACCCATCCGCCTGCCGTACCCATGTTGGGGAGCCATTTCCCGTATTTGAGGCCCGCGAGTTGGACAGCGGTGACGAGAAGGGAAACCGCGACGGAGATCGAAACGCTCAGCAGGGCGTTCTTCGGATCGCCGCCGAGCGCGCCGACGATCAGTCCGCTCAGGAAGACAAGAATCCCGGCGAAGAAAGGCAAGAGGCTGATCCAGTAAAACCAGCCGCACAGAAAACCGGAGAGCGGACCGAGCGCGTCACGCGCCCAGACATAGATGCCACCCTCTCCTTCGAAGCGGGCTGTCAACTCGGCTGTACCCACAGCCAGCGGCACGAAGAAGGCAAACAGTCCGAGTGTCCAGAGCAGCAGCGAAGCCGGACCGACCGCCGCCGCCACGGCGATCCAGCGCATGCCGATGCCGGCTGCGATGGCGTAGAACGCTGCGTCGAAGAACCTCAGGCGTTGCGACGCCGCGGCGTCCGTCATGATCTCTGCTCTTTTGACATGCTCACGCCTCAGATGCGCCCCTATTGGTGCGTCCGGTGTTCCTGCAATTCGCGTTTCTCGGCCGGGAAGAGATCGAGATGCCCCGCGACGGCGAACTGTGCCTGCGCTTCCTTCTTCTGTCCAACGTATTCCAGTGCCTCGCCCCATTTGACATGCAGGCGGCCCCAGTTTGGGGCGTATTTGTTCGCTTCCTCGAATTTCGCCAGCGCGAGATCGGAACGATTCTTCGCTATCAGCGCCTCGCCCCACATCTCGAGCGGATCGCCGAAATGCGGGCCTTTCTCGTGCGCCATTTCCAACTTCGCGATCGCGCCGTCAGGATCGCCTTTCGCGAGCAGCATCGCGCCCCAATCCACGTAGGCCGCGGGCAGGGAGGGTGCCGCGCGGACCGCACGCACAAACCAGTAAGCCGCGCCGCTCCAGTTCCTCGCCGCCGCTTCGACCTTTCCCCGCATGCGCAGACAGTCGTAGCAATCGAGCGGCGTGGCCGCGATCAGGCGCCGGGCTCCTGCGATATCGCCCCGCTCCGCCCTGGCCTCGGCGTACAGGGCGCGCGGAAGACGGGCAATCAATCTGAGGAGCAACGGGCGAATCTGTACCGGAGACGCGCCGAGCACGTCCTGGTTTCCCATCATCTGCGAAAGCGTTCGCCAGTCGTGGCCGAGCCACGCAACATCCACCGTCTGAAACCAGAGATTGAGGCGTTCGTCCTCGCTTCCGGGATGAACGAGAGAAAGGAGGCTCCGGGCGCGTGACGGATCGTGATCGTGCGCCCACTGATCTGCCTCGTCGATGATGGCCTTGTTCTGCGAACCGCCGCGGTCCGGCAGGCGGCGGATGGATTCGTCCGCGCCGATGCCCGTCGGGTAATCGCCCGCGACAGACGCCAGCAACGCCCGGTCGATCAGCTTGATGATCGCGAGATGGCCGGGTTCGTAAGCCACCGCGCCATTGTCATAAAGGCTCAACGCCTGCTCGGTGTGGCGAACGCCGTCCTCGAGGCGGCCAAGCTCGAGTTCGGCGCTCGAAAGGTTGTCCCACGCATGCGCGTTGGTGGGATCGGCGGCGACGCCGGCGCGAAGCGCCGCCAGCGCCTCCGCCGGACTTCTGTACGCGAGATAGAAATTGCCGAGAAGCGAAAGCGCCCATGCGCGTTCCGCGGGCGCCGCATTTTCAGCGAGCCGCCGTGCCACCTGCATGGATTCCGGATAGCGCCCCACCTGGCCCAGAAATGCGGCATAGCGATAGGGCTGCGTCTGTGCGTAGATCGACTCGGCTGCTTTCTGCAGCAAGGAGTCCAGATCGGTTTCCTTGCCGGTGAAAGTCGTCCCGGCATCCGTGGCGCGCGTCGTTACGGCGATGCCGGCCGGCGTGTGCCAGATTTCTCCGGTGATGTGCGTCTCGTGGCCGAGCCAGCGCCCCAGATAGCGGTTGAGCTCGCCGATGGAGATGCCGGTGTCCGGAATTTCGACCTTGATGTCGTCGCCCCAGTTGTTGCGATAGGTATCGGCGGGACGGATCGAATTCGTTTCCGCCTGCATGCGCGCAAGCTTGTCGAGCAGCTGACTGGCAACGACCTGCCCGCTCAGGCCCCGCTGCGCGAAATCGGGCGGCACCGAGAACGCTTCGATGACGAGCCCGTTGTCGTGCGCGGCCGTGCACATCGCCGTGCCAAGAGCCGCCACGATTGCGAGCAGCACGAGCGCGATCAGAAGCTCGAAGGCGAACTTCATGATTTCGCTGGCGTGCCGGACGTGCAGCGAACGGCGCTTCAGTGCGGCGTCCTCGTCCACGTCGTCGGCCTGAAGGCGCGCGAGACGCGCCTGTTCGCGCAACAGCGTGCGCGCATCGTCGGCGAGCGAGGGATCGCGTCCGGCTTCGTTCATCGCGATGCCGATCGCAGCACCGCCGCCCTCCCCCGATGCGCCTTGCGGTTCCTCACTCTTATCCATGGCGATCTCTCATCCCGAGGGTAATGCGGGACTCGCCGGGAAACGCTGCGGCCCTTCGCGAGGTCATGCGCCGCCCTTCCATGCTGCCAGTGCGGCAGCGTCGGTATCATTCAAATCGAGATGCGACGCAATTTCGAATTCTCTCTTCGCGTCGTTCTTCCTGCCAACGTACATCAGCGCTTCACCCCATTTGAGATGCAGGCGGCCCCAGTTCGGAGCGTAGTTGTTTGCCTCTTCGAATTTCGCCAGCGCAAGATCGGAGCGATTCTTCAGCATCAATGCCTCGCCCCACATCTCCAGCGGATCGGCGAAACGCGGACCTTTCCGATTCGCTTCCTGGAATTTGGCGATCGCCGCGCCGTAATCGCCCTTGTGCAGCAACATCGCGCCCCATTCCGTGTCCGCGAATGGAATCTCCGGCGAGCGGGCCGCCACGACGGAAAGCCAGCGCGCGGCCTCGTTCCAGTGCCTTCGCAAGGCCTCGGCTTTTGCGCGCAAGAGCAGGCAATGATCGCAATCCATCGGCAATGATCGGAAAATGCCATCGGCCGCCCGGAAATTGCCCTGCATCGCACGCGCATAACCAAGATACGGCATGATGACGTTCTGTAATTCCAGACGCGGATTTATCCACTTGTTCGTCGCGGCCAGCTTCTTGACGATGGAGGACGCAGCGTATACCTGCGCGGCCACAGCCTTCCAGTCTCCGGCTTCGACCGAAATCAGCATTGCCAGTTCGGGCGCAAAAAGAGAGTCTGGATCCGGTCCAAGCTTCTGCAATTGCGCGTAATAGCCCCTCGCAGCGGCGCCATCATGCGCAAGCGCGGAAACCGTACCGGAAAAGCTCGTTACAAAAACTTCCCCACCGCTACCCCGCGTAAATACGTTATCGGCAAGCGCTGTGCGGTAGTCTCCGACCAGGAAGGCTTCGCTGGAGGCAATTCCAACAAGCGATGGCTGAACGACGGAGGGGTCCCATTCTCGCGCCCCACCTCCTTTCAGCATTGCCGCTTCCTTTCTGTTGTCCCGAAGGCAGGCTTCCTGATGTCCCTCCTCGCAATCGAGGTATTCCAATGCGGCGTACAGATTAGGCAGGTTTGGATTGGCGGTCGCGCCCTCGGCTATAAGCGACCGCGCAGCGGCGTCATCGCCTCTGACGACAGCATCAAATGCGAGGCCCACATCGGCCCACGCAACCTCATTCCTCGGCCCCTTCTCCGCCAATCCGCGAAGCGTGGCATCGGCCTCGGGGAAGCGACTCTCCTGCCTCAAATAAGCGGCATAGCGATAAGGCTGCGCACGAGCGAACACGGCCTCCGCCGCGCGCGTGACAAGGGAATCGAGATCGCCGGGCTTCCCCTCAAATGTCTGGCTGGGTTCGTTGTCGGTCCGTACCGAAAGCGCATAGCCCGACGCCGTCTCGTAAAGTTCGCCCGAAAGATGCATCTGGTGGCCAAGCCAGTTGTTGAGGAAACGCACAGCCTCGCCCAACGACACCCCGGTATCCGCAATCTGTACCTTGATGTCGTTGGTCCAGTCGTTTGAAAAACTCGACGGGGCCCTGGTTGAATCCGTAGTGTTCTGCATGATGGTCAGATGATCGAGCAGCTTGTTGGCGATCACCTGTCCGGTGAGGCCTTTCTCGGCCACAGGCGCGGGCACGCTGAAGGGTTCAATGACGAGCCCGCCGGCATGCGTTGCCTGCCAGATGATGACGGCAACACCGGCGGCGATCACGAGCACAATGAACGCGACCGCCAGCTCAAAACCCAGCTTCAGGACGTCGCTGACGTGCCGCACGCGCTTCGACCAATGGCGAAGCTTGAGCCCGTCCTTCAGTTCGTGCACCTGCAGCCGCGTTAACGCCGTTTGCTCATGAAAATAGGTGCGAGCCTCCTCAGCCGCTTCGGCATTCATCGCAAGTCCCGCGGCGGCAGAATCTCCTGCAGCGCCGTGTTCGGCATCCTCAGCCATGCGGCACCTTTGCCAGCTCTGCCTTGTCGGCCGCGGAAATATCAAGCCGCGACGCAGCGGCGAACTGCGTCTTCGCCTCCTCTTCCTTGCCTGCGTAGTACAGCGCCTCACCCCATTTGAAATGCAGGCGGCCCCAGTCCGGTGCGTATTTGTCCGCTTCCGCGAATTTCGTTAGCGCGAGATCGGAGCGGTTCTCCTGCATCAGCGCTTCACCCCACATTTCCAGCGGATCGGCGAAATGCGGACCCTTCACGTGTGCCTGCTGGAACTTGGTGATCGCCGCGTCGACATCGCCTTTGTGCAACAACATCTCGCCCCAGGCGGCGTACGCGAACGGAATGGACGGTGCCGCGGCGACGGCTTTGGCAAACCAGTACGCCGCGCCGCCCCAGTTCCTCTCTGCTGCATCGATCTGCCCGCGCATGCGCAGGCAATCGTAGCAGTCGGCCGGTGTTCTCGCGATGATCGCGCGGGCGCGCATGAAATCGCCCAGTCCCGCATAAGCCCGCGCCACTTCTGCGGACGTCGCCCGCTTCTGCGTCTCGTCGACGAGCGCGCGCGCGAACGGATCGAAACCCGCGGCAATGGCGCGGCGCAGGGCGGCCGCGGCTGCTGCGTGCCAGCGAACGGTTTCCTGCCAGTCGCGGCGTGCGACGCGATCCCTGTCTCCAGATTTTCGCTGAATGGCGCGACGTACGGCAGTTGTGCCAACACGCGCTCTGCACCCTTTGTGTCGTGCTCCTGTGCGATGTCAAGGGCGATATTTGCCTGCGCAGTCTCCACGATGTGCGAGTAGTCGGGCAAGTTTGCGGCTACTCGGTATTGCGCCACGGCCTCGCCGAAATCGCCCAGCAACTCTGCAATCGAAGCCCGCTCTGCGAGAAGGCTGATCGTAGCGGCCCGAGCGGTAACAGGCGCATGGCTTCCTTCGAGAAGCGCCGCCGTCTTGCGGTGCATGGCCAGAGCGGATTCGGCATGACCGAAAGCGT
>DATGGN010000015.1:0-3762 GCA_035308485.1 Rhizomicrobium sp. | reverse complement strand
CTCGGCGCCGATCCCGCGAAGGACACGCTGGCGCTCGGACAGAAGGACGGGCTCGAACGCGTATCGGAAGTTTTCCTCGACAACCGCTACGATCGCGGCGCGGTTCTTGCTTCTGTACAGCGCGGCGACGGCGGCGAATGGGCCTTCTACGTGCTGCGCGACGGACAGGCGCCGGTCGAGGTCGCCAACTATCCCGACCGCATCGTCTACGCCGCGATCGGACCCGACGACGCCATCTACGGCATCAGCCGCGCCGGCGCGCCGAACGGCAAGATCGTCAAGGCGGCGGCGCCTTACGCGAGCGGCGCTCTGGCGCATGCCGCCGTCATCGTCCCCGAAAGCAGCGTCGCCATCCTCTCGGGCGGCGCCGAGTCGCACGTACAGGATCTCTCGCTCTCGAAAGACCGGCTGTTCGTGCGCGACATCGTCGGCGGGCCCAACCAGGTGCGCGTCTTCGACCTCGGCGGCAAGGCGAAAGGCACTTTGCCGCTTCCGTCCATCGCCGCGAATTCCGAGATCGAGCCGCTCGCCGACGGCAACGTGCTCTTCGACGTCTCGACCTATCTGCGCCCGCGCTATTACGCGAGCTGGAACCCGGTTTCGGGCAAGACGAGCGAGACGGCGCTCAAGGTCACCTCGCCCATCTCCTTTGCCGATGCCGAAGTGAAGCGCGAATTCGCGACGTCGAAAGACGGTACGAAGGTTCCCGTCAACATCATCGAGCGCAAGGGCACGAAGCACGACGGCTCCAACCCGACACTGCTGTACGGCTACGGCGGCTACGGCATCAGCATGACGCCGTCGTTCATCGGCGCCATGCGGCGACTGTGGCTCGACCGCGGCGGCATCTACGCGATCGCCAACATCCGCGGCGGCGCCGAATATGGCGAACGCTGGCACCAGGAAGGCATGCTGACGAAAAAGCAGAACGTCTTCGACGATTTCGCCGCGGCGGGCCAGTATCTCATCTCCGCGCACTACACCTCGCACGACAGGCTCGCGCTGATGGGCGGCTCGAATGGCGGCCTCCTCATGGGCGCCATGATCACGCAGCATCCCGATCTCGCCCGCGCCGTGGTTTCGGCGGTCGGAATCTACGACATGGTCCGCGTCGAGCTCGATCCGAACGGCTCGTTCAACACCACCGAATTCGGTACCGTGAAGAATCCCGGGCAGTTCAGGGCGCTCTATGCCTATTCGCCGTACCATCATGTACAGAAAGGAACCGCCTATCCGGCGGTGCTGATGCTGACGGGCGCGACCGACGGCCGGGTCAACCCGATGCATTCGCGCAAGTTCACCGCGGCGCTGCAGGCGGCGACGAATTCCGGACTGCCCGTCCTTCTGCGCACGAACAAGAATTCCGGTCATGGCATCGGCAGCTCGCTGTCGGAGCGGATTGCCGAGCAGACGGACATGCTTTCGTTCCTGTTCGACCAGCTCGGCATGACGCGCAAGGTCGCGATGCACTGACTCTCTTCCCAGGACCGCGCGCGCGCGCTTTCCTCCCCCCGTGCGAAGCATGACAGCCCTGCGCGGTTCGGGGAGGATTGCGGCAAAGTCGCGACGATCAATTCGCAACATCGCCGTTGCACAACAGAGACTTCGCCCGGAACCGTCGCTGCGAGCCGCTCATTATCCTGAGTGAAAGGCGCGTCGCTGAACTGCGCGCGCAATCACATCAAATGGCAACGGGTCCGACGGGAGGGTGGACCGTCCAAAGAGCAGGAGAAGCGAACATGTTGGCTTATACGCTGAAGACCACCGCACTTGCGGCCCTGTTGGGTTTGGGCGTCGTGGGCACAAGCGGCACGGCTGCATCGGCCTATACAAGCAGGACGCGCTGCGACGGCGACGCCTGTGTGCGGCTGCAGTGCAACAACGACGGCTATGACTGCTTCCGCATCGGCTACATCGACCGCGATGGCTACGATCGGACATACAGCAGCTACGATCGGCCGTACGGCTACTACGATCAACCGTACAGTTATACCACGCGAACCTACACCTATACGCCCGGCTACAGCGACGACGACGCGTACGGTCCGGATTACGACGCAGGTCCCTACGGGCCTCCGCCGCCCGACGCTTACGATTATCCCGACTGAGGTTTCGCCGGATGGAAAGAGGACCGCGGGCGATCCCCGCGGTCTTTTTTTGCGCATGAAGGCAACCGTGTAGGGCGATGTACGACGACGTTCATTCATTCGCCGTTCATATCGCTTCGAACAGTTTCTCCGCGCTTTTCGAGGAGGAGAAAAAACACCACACGTTTCGAACGGTTCGACACGCCGTCCATGCGGCGCGAATCCGACTCGCGGAATCGCGGAGGGGGAGTTGTGAAACAAGGCTCTCGCGCACAACGCGCGGGCGCCCTCGCGAAAGGAGCTTCCGACTGTGACTCACCGAATGTCAGGCCTTGTCGCCGCAGTCCTTGCCTTTGTTCCCGCCGCCGCCTTCGCCCAGGCAATCGATCTGACGCCTTACTCCGGCCGCATCCTGTCCGACCCGGAATACCTGCCGCTCGCCGGACAGGTCGACGGCACCAGTGCGTACAGTCACGGCTGGGTCAACGGCAACGCCACGAACGGCGCGGGTGGCCAATCCACCTTTCATGTGGACACCAACACGCTCGATCAGTTCCTCGCCTACGGCGTCACCGACGACCTCTCCGTTCACGCGTCGATTCAGTACGCGCCGCAGAATTATCGCGAGACCGATTTTGGCGGCGGGGCCAGGACATACTCGGAAAGTTCCGGATTCAGCGATCCGACATTCGGCGCGACATGGCGCGCGCTCGACCAGAACGCTTTTCCGGCCAATTTCGACATCTTCGGCTCGTACACGCCCGACTGGATCGACGCCCACACCGCCACCGCCGTCCAGGACGGATCGGTCGCGCGTGGCGGCGATTCCGGCATTGTCGGGGCGGCACTCGGCATCGTGACGAACAGCTTTTCGATTAGGGGCGCCTTCGACGCGAACTTTCTCGGACAAAGCAGCGTTCTCAACCTCGGCAACGGCGACACGCTCCAGACGGCGTCGCACACGAATTTCGACCTTTCGCTTCAGACGCAGACGCGCCTGACGGATCTTTTTTCCGTCAATGCGGGCCTCAACCACACTTTTGCGTCGAACGCGAATGTCGCCAACGTGACCACGGGGGCGCCGCGCCATTCAGAGCCGGGTGATGTGACCGCGCTTCAGCTCGCGCTGAATTACAATTTCGTGCCCGACGCATTCGTCATCTCGGGCACGTACGAGCACGATTTTTACGGGAACAGCAGCACGCTCTATCCTGACCCGCTCTTCAACACCGGTACGCAGGACAAGAACGGCAACATCCTCGGCGTGAAGCTCACCTACGCCACGCCGTAAGCCTGTACGCTTGCGGCGGAAGACTTTCCGATCCTGCGAAGCGACCGCTTCTCGCCTTCCCTCTCCCGCGCATGCATTGCGCGGGAGAGGTGTCGAGCGGGGCGCAGCGTGGCGAGACGGAGGGAGTGGGGCGTTATCGCGTTCACTGCCCGCACCCGCCTCACGCGCAGTCGTGCCCTGCCGGGAGGCGAAGCTTCACTGCTCGCGGTTTCGCATGATCATGAAGGTCGCCATGTCCCAGGCGTTGCGCATGCCCACGATCAGGATGACGACAAGCGCCACCGCCAGCGTGTCGAAGGTCCACGCAACCGCCCAGCTCTCGAGGAACGCGGCGACGGCAATGGCCGCATAGGCGAGAATCGGAATCACGACGTAAAAGGTGCG
>DATGGN010000014.1:0-3899 GCA_035308485.1 Rhizomicrobium sp. | reverse complement strand
GCCTTAATACTGAAAAAAGAAAATGAGCATTTTACATTTGGCGGTGTCGGCTTCGGCCGACGAAATTTGCGCGGCGCTCAACGACGACGGATGCGTCGTTGTCGATCGCGTCGTACGCCCCGAAGTGATGGACGAAGTTGCGCAAGAGCTACGTCCCTTTACTGAAAAAACTCCGCTCGGCGCCGATGAGTTCAGCGGACGCCGCACGCGCAGGACCGGTGGGCTGATCGCGCGCTCGCCAAAATCGCGTGAGCTCGTGATGAATCCCGTGGTGCTCGGCGCAGTCGGCAAGATGCTCGCCCACGCGACCAGCTTTCAACTCCATCTGACGCAGATAATCTCGATCGGACCCGGCGAGCCGGCCCAGACTATTCATCGCGACCAATGGGCCTTCGATTTCTTCCCGTTCCCGCGCGGCTACGAAGTCCAGTGCAATACCATCTGGGCGATGACGGACTTCACTGAGGAAAACGGCGCGACGCGCGTGATCCCGGGCAGCAATCGCTTCGATGACAAGCTGCGCTTCACGGAAGCCGACACTGAGCCGGCCGAGATGACCAAGGGGTCGGTCCTTTTCTACACCGGCAGCATCTACCACGGCGGCGGCGCGAACCGCTCGAAAGCTATCCGCACCGGCATAAATATCACCTACAACGTTTCGTGGCTCCGCCAGGAAGAAAATCAATACTTATCGGTGCCGCAGGAAATCGCACGCACGCTCCCGGTCGACCTGCTAAGACTGATGGGCTACCGGCTAGGCGCCTACGCGCTCGGCTATGTCGACGACACTCGCGATCCAATAGAAGTGGTGCGCCCCGACCTGGCCCGCAACGGCTTCCGCCCCGACTTGCAGACCCAGGAATCAGCGAGCTTCCTCAAGACTCCGCCGCAAGGCTCCGCGCAGAAGTAGAGCGGTCTCCTTCGTTCCTCTCCGTCATTCTGGGCGCAGCCTCTGTCATTCTGAGCGCAGCGAAGAATCCCGGATCTTTCTGAATGCGTGCCGACGCACCCCCAACCACGGCGTAAGCGAGCCGCGGGCAGCTGATTTCGAGATCCTCCGCTGCGCTCAGGATGACGGAAGTACTCAGCTAGCCGTTCGAACAGCCGCGTCGTACCGTCGGCTCGCCGTTCTGTCCCCCTCTCCTGAAGGGAGAGGGGTTAGGGGAGAGGTAGCAAGCAAGTCCTCGCGCTCGCGCATGCCACCAAAGTTCAGGGCTGAACTGTTCAGCCTTACGCACACTCATCGACCTCGCTACTAATGACGCATGAGTGAAAACTCACAGCGCCACCGCCTTGTCCGCCTTCCGATCAATCGCGCCGTTGAACCTTCTGCACGAAAACACTTTTCCAACGGAACGAAGCTACCGATGGTAGGCCACCCTCTCAACACCACAACGTGTTGTATATTTCGAGCCTTTCCGCCCGATCTATCTGTAAGACTACTCACCCTTCGCGAAACAGACTGCCTCGATATTGTGCCCGTCCGGGTCCAGCACGAACGCGCCGTAGTAGGTCGGACTATACTGCGGCCGCAAACCAGCGCCGCCGTTGTCGCGACCGCCGGCCTTCATCGCCGCTTCATAAAATTTCCGCACGGTCGCGCGATCCTTCGCCAAAACCGCGATATGCGCGTAGCCGGGAGAGGCGCCTTCGCGGTGCCCGATCCAGATTCGCTCGCGATCGGGTCCCGCGAACCCCGCGTATTGCTCCGTGTCGTTGCTGAACACGAGCGTGTAGCCGAGCGGCTCGAGCGCCGCCTTATAGAAGCCGAGACTCTTCTGGAAATCCGACACCCTGAGACTGATGTGATCGATCATCTCCCATGCTCCGAGCTATTGAGGATCGCCCAGCTTCAGCAACTGCTTGCCGAAGTTTGCGCCCGTGAACAGCCGGATGATTGTCTTCGGCGCGTTCTCGAGGCCCTTCTGTAAATCGATCTGGTTCTTGAGCTTGCCCTCGGCGTACCACTTCGACATCTCGGCAATCGCCTCCGGATAGCGCTGGAGAAAATGGAACACGAGGAAACCTTCCATCCGCGCGCCGTTCAATATCAGGTTGAAATAATTCTTCGGCCCGACCGGATTCCGCTCGCCAAGGTTGTTGTATTGCGAGATCGCACCGCACAGCACGACCCGCGACCCGAACGTCAGCCGCGCCAGTGCATGATCGAGGATCTCGCCGCCGACATTGTCGAAGTACACGTTGATGCCTTGCGGACAATGCTTGCCCAGCGCTCCGCCGACGTCCTCACTCTTATAGTCAATCGCGGCGTCGAAGCCCGCCTCTTTCACCAGCCAGTCGCACTTCTCGCGCCCACCGGCGATACCGATTACGCGGCATCCTTTGATCTTCGCGATCATGCCGGACACCGATCCGGTTGCGCCCGCCGCGCCCGAGACCACGAACGTCTCGCCCGACTTCACCGCACCGACCGCGAGTGTTCCGAAGTACGCCGTCAGACCGGTCGTTCCAAGCAACGACAGCGCCAGTATCGGGCCTGTCCCCGCTGGCAGCTTCTGCAAGCCCATCAAACCTTCGCCGCCGTTGACCGTGTAGTCCTCCCATCCGAAAAGTCCTTGCACGAGGTCGCCCTTGGCGAATCCCGGGCGCTTCGACTCGACTACCTGTCCCACCGTGCCCGCCTTCATCGTCTGCCCGAGCGGAATCGCCGGCATGTAGGTGTCCATCGACATCCAGCCGCGCTGCGTGGGATCGAACGAGAACGCGAGGTTGCGCACCAGCACCTGTCCGTCCTTGAGCGCCGGAACCGAGGTCTCGTTCCAGGCGAAATCGCTCTCCTTGATAATCCCTTGCGGCCGCGCCGCCAGCAGCCATTGCCGATTTTTGAGTTCTGCCATCTTGAATTCCCTCACTGCGAGTGTGACTTGGACTTAGCCGATAAGTGCGCATCAAACAAGGAACGCGTCGTGGCTACCATGCCTGGTGCGACGTTGGCGCATGACCGGATCAAATCCTAATATCGTGGCGACACTGTGATGAGCGCAAAAATTCGCCGTGGCAGACCTGACGACGCGGACTTCCTCGCGAGAGTGATGATGCTCGCGTCGCGGGGCCATCTGAGTCGCGGCGTATGGGACCTGATAGCCGGCGGTTCCGAAGAAAACTGCCTCGATTATCTCCGTCGGCTCGCGCTCGCGGCGCCGGTGTCGCTATGCCACTACTCAAGTTTCATCGTCACCGAGTACGCCAATCGCCCGGCTGCGGCCTTGTGCGGCTTCGATCCCAGCGCCGGTGGATGGCAAACGCTCGGCGACGCGATGCAAAACGTTCAGCGCGAAATAGGTTGGACGCAAGCGGACGAGAAAGCCTCGGCCGATCGAACCCAGCCGGTGTGGAAATGCACCTTCGACACGCTCGAGGGCGCATGGGTGATCGAATCGGTCGCGACGATTCTCCAATATCGGCGCCACGGCCTGGCAGATTCTCTCATGGCGGAAATTCTCGAGATCGGCCGCGCGCGCGGCCATCGCCTAGCCCAGCTTACGGTGCTGATCGGCAACCTCGCGGCGCAGCGCGCATACGAGAAGGCTGGATTCACTGTTCGCGACGAGAAGCGTCATCCTGACTTCCAGGCTACCCTCGGCGCCTCTGGCTTCATGCGCATGGTGCGGGAATACTAATTGTAGGATTTTATTAGGGGAGGAAATATAGACATGTCGATGATGGGGCGCTTCGTACAGGTCTCGCCAGATCGTTTGAAACAGATCATTGACGACCCTTCCGGCGTCGAAGCCCTTTTCGTTTCGGAACCGGTCGCGCAGGCCGTTCCGAAATTGATGGCTGGACTGCAGGCCACGCTGCAGAGCCGCACCGGGGAGATGCTCGCCGCCTCGATCGCCGCGATGGATCCTGCCAAACGCGAGAGGGTCTTGAAGGGT
>DATGGN010000013.1:0-36427 GCA_035308485.1 Rhizomicrobium sp. | reverse complement strand
AGCATCGATCACGCGATGTGGTTTCACCGCCCGTTTCGCGCCGACGAATGGCTGCTTTACGTGCAGGACAGCCCGAGCGCCTCGGGCGCGCGCGGGTTCAACCGCGGACTGGTGTATACACGCGGCGGGGTTCTCGTCGCCTCGGTCGCGCAGGAAGGGCTCGTCAGAATCCGACAGCGTTGAGACCTGGGGGCGGGGGTACAGCGTACAGGGCGTCTAGCCCGTATAGTTCACCGCCGTGGATTCCCGCGGTCGGCAGTAGAACGAATCCGACATGGGAATGGAATTGATGAAAAAACCCCCGATTGGAGAGGTATAGCTGTAACCGACCTGTACGAAGATTGCGCTTCCTCCGGCGCTGATCACGCCGGTCGGCACGGTGACCGCCGAATTGACCGGCAACGCCCTTCCGCCGTTGTAACCCTGGCTCCAGGCCACCGTGTTGGCTCCGGTCTGCGGATTGTTCACGATACTGGACACGACGATCGTGCCCGAGGCGGTAAACGGGTACATGATCGTGGTGCCCGACTGGAAAATGTCCTGCAGATCCGCACTCGAAAGCGTTGATGCCTGCGCCACGAGATCGGCGACACTCGAGGCTTCGCTCACCAGCTTCTGGCGGCACTCGAGCGCATTGCAGACCACGATGGTGCCCAGGAGAAGCACGCACAGCACAGGCGCAATGAGAGCAAACTCTACGGCGGACAGGCCGCTGCTCGATCGATAGAAGCGAAGAAACGTCAACATGATGCTCCACTCGTGTAAGGTTCATTCCGGAACGCCTGCGCCGCGGTCATCAGATACTGGCCGTGTGGCATATTCTGCAGCAAAGGCGCCATGAAAGGCGTCATGATGGTCCAGGGATAGAACACGCGCACAAGCACGATATCGCAGGCCCCGCCGGCCGCGAATTGCAGCTTGTTGGCGTTGACGGTGCCGTTGTTTCTGAGAACGTTTGCATATTGCGCGCTGGCAAACGTCGAATATGAGCGCATATCGACCAGCATGTTGCTCTTACATGATGCGCTGCTGATCAACCCCGTCATTTCCCCGCAAACGGCCGAAATGTATTGCGTCTGCGTCATCGCGTTGGTCTGTACCTGACCGGTGCGGACCATACGCGCGGTGTCGTCGGCTGCGTTCTGAAGGTTGGACTGCGCGAAAAAGATAAGGCCTGTCTCGATGATCCCGAACAGGAACAGCAACAGCACCGGTGCAATCATCGCAAACTGAATCGCTGCGGAGCCGGAACAACTGTCCGATCGCCGGCTCCGGCGCCTTGCGGCCGGCGCCCATACCCAGGCTTGCGTCATTCTGGAGCCCTTCGAAACCTAATGGATCGATTAACCTGCGATTAGGTTTCTGCGAAGCGAAAACCGCCGGTTTCGTGAATATTCGATTAATCCGTACAATTCCAATTGTAGTTGTTCCGAATTGGCACAGAGCCGGCGCGTTAAAGTTTGCTTTACCAATTGCCGAATTTTCGCAAGCATTTTAATCGAGATTGAGGCAATCAACGGACGTGTCGGTCGGGATGTTTCCATGCATCTGCCCAATTCTCTGGCTGCGGGGATTTCCCGTGGTTCCCGCCTCATCCGCTGCAGTCGCGCGAATGCGGCAGTAATCGTTGCGCTTGCGCTCGTTCCCGTCACGCTCGCCGCTGGGGCCGGCCTCGACTATGGTCGGGCTCTGATGGTCCGTACACGGCTTGCGGAAGCATTGGACGCGGCGGCGCTGGCGGTGGGCGCAACCAAGGGCCTCAATCAAAACCAGGTGCAGTCGCTGGCGCAGAATTATTTCAGCGCCAATTACAATGTAGCGACTTCCTTCGGCATTCCGGGAAACGTCACGGTGGTTTCGGGCACGAACACCATCACGCTTTCGGACAATGTGCCGGTTCCGACCGTTCTCATGCAGTTGGCCGGCATCAGGACCATGAATGTGTCCTATTCATCGCAGGTCACCTGGGGCCAGCCGAAGCTGTGGCTGAGCCTGGTGCTCGACAACACGGGCTCGATGACCCAAAGGGACCAGTCGGGCGAAAGCAAGATCGCCGCGCTGAAAACGGCCGTTTCGGACTTGCTCCAGCAACTTAACCAGGCGGCGCAGAATCCGGGCGATGTCATGGTGTCCATCGTGCCGTTCACCACCGGCGTGAATGTCGGAACCGGCAACGCGGGCGCGAGCTGGCTGACGTTTTCTCCCTGGGATGCCGTTGGCTCCGGCGACGGCCATTACGTGAACGGTGCCGGACAGTCATGCACGGCTGGTACGCCTGGATGCAGTTGGGTGCCGTACGATCCCACGCACAGAACGTGGAGCGGTTGCGTGATGGACCGCAACCAGAATAACGATGTGAGCAACACGGCCCCCACGAGCACACGGACGGATTTTCCAGCGGCGCCGCCTCATCTGTACAGTCACACGCCTGCCAACACGTGGAGTCTCACCTGCCCGGAACAGATGATGCCCCTCACGGACGTTCTGTCTGCCTCCGGATACAATCAGCTTGGCACCGAAGTGACCGGTATGACCGCAGGGGGCACAACGGATCAGCCGGTCGGCCTCGAAATGGGATGGATGACCCTGACGAACAGCGCGCCTTTCAATCCCGGAAACATGCCCTCGGATACAACGCCGATCGTGATCATCGTCAGCGACGGTCTCAACACGCAGGACCGCTGGACAGGCGACGGCAACAACGAGGACACGAGCACCGACGCACGCGAGGCACTCGTCTGCTCGAATATGAAGGCTGCCGGCATCACAATCTACACGGTTTACGTCGACCTGAACGGCACCCAAGGGAATTCCGCACCCCTTCAGAACTGCGCGAGCACCCCCGAAGACTATTTCGATCTGACCACCTCCAATGAAATCATCACAACGCTGAATCAGATTACCGCACAGATCATCCAGCTGCACGTCTCGAAATAGGAACCGGGCGACCGAGAATCACACGCGCGGGCGCGGATTCCCGGGCTCGTCCGCAAAACAGGTATTTGCGGACCCGGAGAAACACCCCCCACTTTGTTTGCGTCGGCGCAACCGCATCCCCGATAGTAAATCGACGACAGAGTGACCCTGCGCCAGGCAACCAACAGCGAAAATGTGTACGAACGTGACCGGGTCGTTTACACACTGGCAACAAATCGGCCTGCCGGAGCGCCTTCGTTCACCAGGCGTCCAACTGTCAGCGGCGCGACAGCGAAGCAGAATGGGGAACGATTACAGCGGGTTGTGGCGCGGCCGAATCCGATTGCGCCGCAATTCAAATTTAACTCGCATTTTTTCTTGTTTTGCCGAAACTTCGCACGGTTGCAGACAACGCCTGTTAAACGAAGGGGGCCAATGTTGTTGGGGGCGAAATTCGCCTTCGTCAATGCAGCGACGATTCTAATTTGGCAATCAGAGGCATTCCATGATCCAGGATAATCTGGCCACGTCGATGTCTATTCTCCCCATTCCTTCGTGCGGCGAGCAGGTCGCGCCGGGCCATGGATTTCACTTTGACACACGTCTCCTGTTCCAGATTGATCTGACTCTAGAGGCACCATCCTGCTATCCGACGTGAGGCGAAGGTGACCGCTGTACATAGCTGTTCGTCGTACTCCCCACCCCTTCACGAGAGGTGGCCCGTGCCCGACAGGACCGACAATCGAAGCCAATCGTCCGCTGATCGGAACCCTCTGTCCACGATCAGGGATTGGACAGGCGTTGTCCTGGTCGGGCTCCTGATCTTTTCGATCCTCCTGGCGATAGCCGGATTTGTTGCGTCGTATGACGGGCGGCGGAAATTGGCAGCCTTCGAGTCGGACGGTCGCACCGCCATCGGCACGATTACCAGCAGATATGTACGCAGTGGTGAACAGGCGTACTGGACCAGGACTTTTCACGGCGACGACCAGGCGTACTGGGTCAGTCTCTGCTTCAGCATGCAGGACAAGCGGGATCACTGCGGCGCGATCAGCCTGCCAGGCAGGACTTTCGACAGCCTGCGCGTTGGCAGTCCGCTCAAGGTTACCTATGTGCCCTGGAATCCGGACTGGTTCTACGTGGGCGACGAGGTTCCGGCCGACCGCGATTCCGATGCCTTCACGCGCATGTTCAAGTTGTGCACGATAGCGGCTCTCCTACTCATTATAGTACTCGCAGCGATGGTGTTCTGGCAGCACGAGGACGGCACGGCCGGACACACCGATGCATACCAAGCCAATGGCATCGCGTCCCATTTCCGACAGCGACACGGCTACGGCAGGCGCCGGAGACCCGGGTAATTGGTCAAGGGATGCAGGCGGGACGGGTCGTCACGGCCTGTCGATGGCCAGGGCGGAATTCCGCCGCGCGTGCTGACGATTTGCTAACCCTGTCCGACTGCCGTTCGTCTATTCGGGAAGCAATTTTTAATTGCGTCTTTTATTGATCCCCCCCGAGGCCGAATTCCGTGAGATTTTCACGATCGGGATAACCCACCGTTAGTATCGCTGCACGCATAAGGCATCACCCAACCTCTCGGAGGGAGCCCTATGTTCGTCAGATTTCTTCGCGATCAGCGCGGCAACTTCACGGTCCTTTCTGCCGTCATGATGGTGTCCCTCGCCGGCGTGGCGGGCCTCGTCGCCGACTACGGCAATGGCCTGTACAGCCGCATGGAGGATCAGCGCATCGCGGACACGGCCGCCGTCGCCGGAGCCCGCGTGTACGATGAAACGTCGTCGTCCTCCGCCGCCACGACGGCCGTCGACAACGTGGCCGCCCTCAACGGTGTATCGTCAAACCTGGTCAGCGAAAGCATCGTGAGTTCCCCGACCGGCGACGGCAATCAGGCCGTGTCGGTGAGCATCAGGTCGGCGCCGGCGCTGACTTTTTCTCGCCTTCTGATGCATGGCCCCAGCATCGCCCAAACCTTGACTGTCGGCGCGAGCGCCTTTGCGGAGATGAAACCCGGCGGCGCCGGCTGCGTAATCGCCCTCAGCCCGAACGGTACCGGTGTAACGCTCACCGGCAGCGGCAACATTTCGGCGGCAAATTGCGCCGTCGCATCCAACCAGACGATCAATTGCCACAGCAGCTCGAATCCAATCGTCACGCGGTATGTCTACTACGACACGTCCTCGCTGAATTGCGGCAGCAATGCCAACAAGGACAACTGGATCACGGCACCTGCGGGATACACGCTCAGCGAAGCCGAGACCAGCACCCAGGATCCGCTCGCAGGCACGTCGGAAGTGCTCGGGCAGACCGGCAGGCTGTCGACGGTTGAGGCGATTACGTCGCCCTCCGCGCCAACCGTTCCTTCCGGTACCAGTCTCGCGTTCACATCCTCCAACAGCTCGACGATCACGTCTGCCCTGACCGCGCAGGGTTGTACGGGTTCATACGCTTCATCGACATCGACCTGGACAGTCAGCTGCGGCACCAGCATGGGCGCTGGTACCTATACCTTCGGTACCCTCTCGGTGGCGTCAGGCACGACCGTCAACTTCAACGTCGGCGGCTCGTCGCTTGCTACGTACAATTTCGCCCAGGTCAGCAGCGGCGGCGGAAAGTTCAATTTCGGTCCGGGGACCTACAATATCGCGCAGGGAATCCTGACCACGAACGGCAGCAGCAGCATCGCGATGACCTTTGGCGCAGGAACCTACAAGATCGGCTACCCGTCGTCGTCAACAGCATGCAACAGCTCCTATTACTACAGCATCTGCTGGGGCGCCGGCTCGCTGACCTTTGCCGGCCCCAGCACCTTCGTGCTCGCGGGTGGCATTTACGTGAAAGCCAGCACCAGCGTGACCATGGGCAGCAGCGGCACGACGAACAGCTTCAACATCGGCAAGGCCCATGACAACAACAGTCTGACCATGGGTGGCAGCGCTGTTGCGACACTGGGCGACACGACGAACGGCAGCAACACCTTCCAGATGGCCGGCAACATCAATCTTTCGAGTGGCGGCATCTGCATGAAAATCGGAGCAGCACCGCAACACGACATCAACGGCTACTTCCTCACCGCGGGCGGCAACGTTCTCGGGTCCGGCGTGTACACCGTGAGCCAGTATGTCTCGCTCGGCGGCAGCAACGGCGGCGACGTGACGTGCTGGGGCAGCGATACGGGTGTGAATGCTTCCGGGGTGACCTTTGTGGTCGGCGGCACGACGCTCGACGGCTCGGGGCACGCGTGGTACGTCGGAGCGGGCTACTCCAATGTCACCATCACGGCGCCCACATCCGGCACCACCCAGGGGCTGGCCGTGATCGGCCCCACGACGTCCACCAACACGGGGACGGCGCTGTTCACCGAAGGCTCGACGAACAACAGCATCTCCGGCGCGTTCTATTTTCCCTATGGCTCCATCACCCAGAACGGTGCCTCAGGCATCAATACCGGCAGCGGCACCGGCAATTGCCTTGAGATGATCGCCTATCAGGTGAGCATCACCAATGGCGGTGCGATGGCGTCGAGCTGCAACATTCCCGGCGTGGGAACATCCGGCGCCTCCGGTCTGGTATCGCTGGTGCAATAAGGCGAGGGCGGCGGGGCGACGATGCATCCTATCCTGCGCAGGCTGCTTGCGGCCAAGAGAGCGAACTCGGGCATCGCCGCCGTCGAGTTCGCGTTCATTGTGCCCATCTTCCTGGTACTGTTTGCCGGAATCGCAGATGTGTCCCAGATGCTCTACGCCTATTACGAGCTGGATCAGGCAGTAGCGGCGGGGTCACAATACGCCGTCCTTAACGCCGCGAACGTGACGTCGACGACCGGCGCCGCGCTGGCCAGTTCGATCGCCACAGTGGTCGAAAACGCAAATGGATCAGCCTGGACGAACGATACCGTGGTCGTGAATAACGGACCCACCGTGACCGTCACCAACGGAACGGCCAGTTCCAGCGGTACCGCCGCCAACGCCGACAAATATTATTGCATCACCGGGTCCCAGGGGAGTTGGACCTGGGGAACCGCTTACACGAGCCAGAGCAGTTGCAGCCCCAGCGGCACGGCCGGCAAATATGTAACAATCACCGCAAGCTACAGTTACGTGCCGCTCGTCGGGATCTATCATGTTTTCACCAACAGCACGCTCCATCAGAGCGCCGCGGTGCGCGTGCAATGACGGGCACACGAAAAAATGGGTTCTTGCGCTGCGCCCGCGGGACGGCGGCGATCGAATTCGCAATGTTGGCCGTACCGTTTCTCGCCCTCGCGCTCGGGGTTGTTGAATTCGGGCGCGCTTGCTGGACGCTTGAGGCCCTTCAGGAAAGCGCCGTCCAGGGCGCGCGCTGCATCGGCGTTCATGAAACCGGCTGCTATTCGAGCGGTTCGTACAGCTCCACCGGCACCCAATCCTACGTCCGGACCGTGGCCAACGGTTGGGGCATAAACTTGCCGACTGCCGACATCACGCCAACTCAAAGTACCACGTGCGGGACCGTCGCAGGCTTTTCGCAGGTCCAGATCTCGTATACGTTCGGCACCGTCGTCGGGTTGCTTATTCCCTCCCTGCGCAACGAAACCTTCAACGTCGCCTCCTGCTTCCCCCTCAATCCCTGACGGAGCAGACCCTGCGCGGGCGCTTCGCCGCGCGGTTGTCCCGAACCGGGCCAAATTTCAAGAAAATGGCGGCACTCGCGTAACGTCTTTATCGAACGGCGCAAAACACCTTTAAGCAATAACGAACAACTCTTCGGTACTGTTTCGGCCAAGGAGTGCGAACGTTGATTCACCGCACCAAGAGCCGGGCGCCGTCCCTTCTTCTCGACTATTCCGAGACGCTGGGCTTCATGCGCTTCCGCCGTCAGTCGGAGCTCGCGTTGAAGGCCGGAAGGCTGGAAGCCGAACTCGCCAACCGCTCCAAATCCGAATTCCTGGCCAATATGAGCCACGAGCTGCGCACACCGCTCAACGCGATCATCGGCTTCTCAGAACTCATCCAGCACCTCGATGGGCGCAACCCCGTGAAAAGCGTGGAATACGCGGGGAATATTTCCGATGCCGGGCGACACCTGCTCGCCATAATCTCCGATATTCTGGATATTTCGAAAATTGAAAGCGGGACATCGGTCCCCCAATTCGAGACGTGCAATATCGCCGAGCTGGTCGAAGCGAGTGTGCTGCTCCTGCGCGAGCGGATTGATTCGAAGCGGCAAAGTCTGTCCGTGCAAATGGCTTCCGATCTTCCGCTGCTACAGGTGGATCCGCGGCGTATCCGGCAGATCGTGATCAACCTGCTGACGAATGCAAACAAGTTCACGCCCGATCAGGGACGCATCGCAGTCGCGGCACGCCGTACGGCTGAAGGGGGCATTGCGGTGTCGGTCGCCGATACCGGCCCAGGCATGACCGCCGAAGAACTGCAGATTGCGGTCAAGCCTTTTGGCCAGATCCGTACCGGCCATATGGAAACCCATGGCGGCGTCGGCCTGGGTCTGCCGATCACCATCGCGCTGGCAAGACAGCATGGCGGCGATCTCGGATTTGAAAGTGCCCCGGGCGTCGGTACAACGACTACCCTCTATCTGCCAGCTTCTCCCCCCGATGCGACCCGCAGGTTTCGTCCCGCCGACCCCGTCGGCGGCAAACCGTCGGTCGCTGCTCCACGGATGTCGCCATGAGCCACCCGGCCCTGAAAAATGTCTCCGAGCCGCTCCCGAACGCAAAGCCTGTCGCGATGGAGATACTCGGTCACATCGTCTCGGTGACCGGTCCCCGCGCGGTAGCCCTCCTCTTACCATCGACGCATCTGGGGGAGCGCTGCGAACGCCAAAGAGTACAAATCGGCGCGTTTCTCAAAATCCGGACTCCGCGCTGTGCGGTACTCGGACTCGTGACGGGCCTGAGCACGCCATTGCCGACGATGGACAGGGAGGAAAACGGCGTCGAGCTGGTCGAACTCAATCTTGTGGGCGAGATCGCGCGCAGCCAGGCCGGTCCGTCGTTCAGGCGTGGCGTAGCGAATCCCCCGACCATCGGCGATCCACTTGTAACGGCGGATCACGCGGATCTCACGTCCGTCTTCGCTCCGCCGGCCGTAGCGACCGTCAAGGTGGGATCGTTGTATCAGGATTCGACGGTGGATGCCCGCCTTCTCGTCGACGACCTGCTTTCGAAACACCTTGTGATCACCGGAAGTACCGGGTCCGGGAAATCCTGCGCGCTCACCTGCATCCTTCGGCGCATTTTGGACGAACACCGGCATGCCCACGTTGTCGTGCTTGATATCCACAACGAATACAGGACAGCCTTCGACGCAGGTGTCGAAGCAATCAATCTCGGCAATTTCAGCCTGCCGTTCTGGTTGCTCAATTTCCAGGAACTCAGCGCTGCGCTGACGTCCGACGAACACCGCGACGCGGAGGCCGAAATCCTGAGCGAAGGCGTCGTCTTCGCACGCCGGCGTTACACGGAGCCGGCTGCAGGACGGGGCACGCTTCTGCGTCGTGCCGCCGAGACCGTTTCCATGACCGTGGAAACGCCGACGCCGTTCCGGCTGTCGGACGTCATCGCCTATATCGACGAGCAGCTGGGAAAATTCGAGCGCGCCCAGCTCGCGCTGCCCTATCGCAGGCTAAAGGCCCGCATCGAGATAATGATCGCCGACCAACGCTACAGTTTCATGTTCGGCAGCCTCACTGTACAGGATACGATGAGTGAAATCCTCGGCCGCCTTTTTCGGGTGCCCGGCGAGGGCAAGCCGATCTCGGTGCTCGACCTTTCGACGGTACCCGCAGAGATCCTGGACGTCGTGGTTTCGGTGATTTCCCGCCTGGCCTTCGACGTCGGCGTCTGGAGCAAGGGGCGCGTTCCCATCCTTCTCGTGTGTGAGGAAGCCCATCGCTACGCCCCCTCTCCGGAGAATGCCCAATTCGCCCCGACGCGACAGGCGCTTGGCCGCATTGCGAAGGAGGGGCGCAAGTACGGCGTATCGCTCGCTCTTGTCACACAACGACCATCTGAACTCGATCCCACGATTCTGTCGCAATGCAGCACGACCATTGCGCTTCGCCTCTCGAACGAGCGCGATCAACAGGTCATGCGCTCCGCGTCGCACGAGGGCATTACCGATCTGCTGGACTTTCTGCCGATGCTGGGCGATCGCGAAGCAATCATCCTGGGCCAGGGCGTCTCGATGCCCATGCGAATCCTGTTCGACGATCTCAACCGCGACACGGTTCCCCACAACCTCAACGCCAGCTTTTCGCGGTCCTGGAAATCACCAGGTCTGCAGCGTCAGGAACTCGAATCGATCATCTCTCGTTGGCGACAGACTGGCCGCGAGAAGACGGAACCGGCCGCCGGCGGCGACGACCGCGTGTAGCGGCTGAGCAGCCGCGCAATTTTCTTTGTGCAGCTTCGCGGCTCCTGTGGTTCACCTCTTGATTCTAGGGTTGCTGCGGGCGTAGCGCAGCTTCGATCCGGACTCTGAGCGCGTTCCAGTTCTTCAGTACAGACGCGAGCGCCGCATTGCGCTTGCGGAAGCCGCTCTCTGCGTCGGGCGAGGGTGCGCCGTCAGCGCTGTCGACGGCATCGGCCAGTCCATCGAGATCACCGGACACGTCGTGCAGTGTCCCCCACTCATGTTCGGGTTCGGGAGCCGCCCAGCGCGGCTCGTCCGCGACAAAACCCGCAAGCTGCACAAGCTGACGATCGAGATTCGCGAGCGCCGCGCGGCGGTCTCCGCCAGCGGCGGCCTCGGCCTTCGTGAGCTTCCCGTGCAGGCTTTCCGCGTCACGCATGGCCTTGTGTGCATCCGCGCGCGCACTTTCAACCTCCTTGGCCAATGCATATTGGGCCGCGTAGGCGTCCGGGCTCGCCTGCACCCGCGGATCGGGCTTCAGCTCGAGAGTCTGGCGAAATGTCCTGCCGCCCACGTTCAGCGCGACAGTATAGCGGCCCGGTGGCGCCCAAACGCCCTTCGCCTCATGTTCCCCGCCTTCCGACAAGCCGGAGGCGGCGGCGTAATGCATATCCCAAACAAAGCGATGCTGACCGGGTGACGCGCGAAGCGGCAGTCGTTGTGCGATCCATTCCGGCGCGATCTTGAGTTTGGAAGGAACCGGCGGCGGACTCTTGTCCGCACTCGAGTAATGGCGGACCACCGCGCCGGACGCGTCCAGGATTTCGAGCTGTACGGGGCCCTGAACCTGCGACGGAAGAACGTAGTCGATGATCGCCCCGTTCGGCGGATTGGCTGCCATCGGTTCGTCTTTCGGCATCGGCGTGCCCGTGAATGTCGGCGGCCGGAAGCGGACTTGAGCCGTCGGGGGCAAGAGACGCGGGCCGGGGCTCGCGTCCCGCGCCAACACACGAAGCGGCGCGATGTCGTCGAGAATGTAGAATCCGCGACCGTGCGTGGCGATGACGAGATCGTCCCCATGAACGACAATGTCGCGCACGGAGGTCGGCGGCAGGCCGTTGTCGAGCGGCTGCCACGAGGCTCCGTCATCGAATGAGGCGAAAAAGCTGCGCTCGGTCCCGGCAAAAATCAGGCCGCGCTGTACCGCATCCTCCCGTACCACATTGACGGTATTGAGCGTGCCATCGCGAGCGAGGCCGTTGGTGATCGGAGTCCACGTCGTTCCCCCGTCACGCGTCCGATAGATGTACGGCGCGAAATCGTCGAGGCGGTGGCGATCGACGGCGATATAAGCCGTGCCGGCATCGAAATGCGATGCTTCGATGATGCCGATCTTTGACCACGGCGCCAGATTTTTCGGCGTAACATCCTGCCAGTGCGCACCGCCATCCGCCGTTCGCCAGACGAGACCGTCGTCGGTTCCGGCCCAGATCGCCCGCGCGTCGAGCGGAGACGGCGCAATCGCGTACACGACTCCGCGCCGTTTGCCCACGAACTCGCGATCCGCTGCGGTCGCCGCATCGAGGTTTGGTGGCACACCCGGATCCGCGCGTGTCAGGTCCGGACTGATCGGCTGCCAATGCGCGCCGTTATCGGACGTGCGAAAAATACGCTGGTTCGCAAAATAGAGCGCGTGGTCGCGCGGCCCGAACACGAGCGGCAATGTCCAGGTGCGCCGGTAACGGTCGGGCCAGGCGAGCGTAGGATCAATGTCGCGCGTCTGGTCGGTGCGACGGTCGAGCCGTTCGACACGTCCCCCATAGATGACATCGGGATCATCGGGGTCGGGTGCGATATTGTCGCTTTCCCCGCCGGCGGTGATTTCGTGGAATTGCGGCATGGCGATTCCGTCGATGCTGCCCGTGCGACTCGGCACGCCGGCGGCGCCGGAGTCCTGCTGTGCGCCGTACACAAAATAGGGAAAGCGGTTATCGGTCGCCACATGATAGAACTGGCCGGTCGGCTGATTGTACCATGAACTCCAGGTTGCGCCGCCATTGAGCGTCACCTGCGCGCCCTGATCCGAACCCAGGATTCGCCGATCGGGATTTGCCGGATCGATCCACAGCGAATGAAAATCGTCGCCGGTCTGATCGCCCTTGATCGGAACAAAGTTCCGGCCGCCATCCGTCGAGCGCAGAACCACGGTGTCGGAGACGTAAACTTCGTCGGCGTTCTTCGGATTGACCGTGATGCCGCTGAAGTACCAGCCGCGGTCCCAGATTCGCGAGTCGCCCGTCGTACGAATCCAGTGCGCGCCGTCGTCGTCCGAGCGGAAGAGTCCGCCGTCCTTCGCATCGATCAGCGCGAAGAGGCGCCCGGGACGGCTCTGGGCAGCCGCCAGGCCGATGCGACCCGGTGAAGACGGCAGAACGGCAGTCTCGATTTTCGTCCAGCTGTTGCCGTTGTCGGTGGACTTGTACAATCCCCCGCCCGGACCGTTCGACGGAGCATACACGTTCCAGGGCGGGCGCCGCGTCTGCCACAGCGCGGCATAGATGACATCCGGATTTCCCGGGCGAAAAGCCAGATCGATCGCGCCGGTATCCGCATCCTTGTACAGTGTCTTCGTCCAATGGTGGCCGCCGTCGGTCGACCGGAAGACGCCGCGTTCCCAATTGGCTCCGTACGGATGCCCCAGCGCCGCCACCAGCACCACATCGGGGTTGCGCGGATCGACCAGGATTTTTCCGATCTGCTGCGTGTCGGAGAGGCCGATGGGCCGCCAATGCGCCCCGCCATCATCCGAGCGGAACATGCCGATGCCCTGAGCGATATCCGAGCGCATGTCGGCTTCGCCGGTCCCGACATAGATGACTCTCGGATTTGAGGGGGCGATCGCTATGGCGCCGATCGAGCCCACGCCCGCCCTGTCGAATATGGGCGACCAGGTGCGGCCGGCATCGCGGGTTTCCCACACGCCGCCGTTGACCGCTCCGAAGTAGAAATGCAGCGGATCGGAAGCAACGCCGGTGACCGCGAGCACGCGTCCGCCGCGGAACGGGCCAATCGAGCGCCACCTCATATCCTGGAACAGCTGTGGATCAACGGCGGCTCCGGCAACCGTGCCGCCGAGCACGAAGAGGAGAATGCCCGCAGCAAACGGACGGAAACAGGAATTCACACGGATACCCATTGCGCCGGTTGGACCCATTGCGGTCTACTTTCCCGGCTGGCGAGGAGCAAGCGATGTCCATCGAACCCAAGCGCGGGGGATTCGGACCACAATCCCGCAACGTGTTCGGCGGACCGCTCGAAAACTGCTCGACGTCGCCCATGACGGGTTTCTTTCGGAACGGCTGCTGCGACACGAGCAGGGAGGACTTGGGCAGCCACACCGTTTGCGTAGTGGTAACCGAGGCGTTCCTCGCCTTCTCCAAATCGCGGGGCAACGACCTCTCGACCCCGGTTCCGTCGTTCGGATTTCCCGGCCTGAAGGAAGGCGATCGCTGGTGCCTGTGTGCGCCGCGCTGGCAGGAGGCCTTCGAGGCGGGAGAGGCGCCGCGCGTGGTACTGCGCGCCACCCACGAAGCCGCGCTCGAGTATTGCGAGCTTGCGGATTTGAAACGGCACGCGATCGACCTTTCCTGACGCTTCTGGCGAAGGTGTGTTCCATGGTGACCAGGGATATTGTGTACGACGTCGATGGAACGAGGCTGACCGGCTACCTTGCGGACGACGAAACGCGCGGCCCCGGTCGGCCGGGAATTCTGGTCGTACACCAGGGCCGCGGCCTCGCCGAGCACACACGGGAACGCGCACGCATGCTGGCCACGCTCGGTTATGTGGCGTTTGCGCTCGACATGTTCGGCGAAACGCCGACGGACATGCAACACGCGATGAAACTCATGCAACGACTGGCTGAAAACCCCGCGCTGTTGCGGAGCCGCGCGCTGGCCGGACTGGACCAACTCAAAGAGCAAACGAACGTCGATTCAAACCGACTGGCGGCGATCGGTTACTGTTTCGGCGGCGTCGTGGTGCTCGAATTGGCGCGGCTCGATATCGGGCTTGCTGCCGTTGCGGCGTTTCATCCCGCCTTGACCAATCTTCCCGAACGCGATGACCGTCCGATCGCCTGCAAGGTAATGGTCTGCGCAGGCGACGAAGACCCGCTCATCCCCGTCGCCTCGCGCGAGCAGTTCGCGGGCATGATGCGCGCCGCGGGCGCCGATTGGCAGTTCCTCCTGTACAGCGGTGCCGGACACAGCTTCACGGATAAAGATGTCGATCGCCTGGGCATGAGCGGGTTCTCCTATCATGCCCCGACCGACCGCCGGTCATGGGCGGCTCTGCGGGAATTGCTGGACGAAGCGTTCGCGCCCTGACCCGGCGCTCAGTGCGGATACAGGTGAACGTCGTAATACCCCTTGAAGAAACCATAGCCGTTCACGGAATCGACGCTGTACGTCTCGTATCCAGGGTGCTGGAATACCGCGTGCACCGCGAGGGCCGGCGTATCGGTCAGGTGGCGAAGGATCGGCTTGTCGTCCCCCAGCAGCGGCGGCAGGGCAACGATGCCGTCCCGATCGGAGTATGCCGTGACGATCTGCGGGGTGTCCCGCGACACCAGCGTCACCCGCACGCCATCGATCGGCAGTTTTGTCACGCCGTCGACGACACGCGTGTGCAAGGGCGGCGCCAGAGCGACGGGCTCACTCTCGCAGCCGGCGATGAAGAGCGCGCAAAAACCGGCCGCTGCCAATCGCAGGCAAATGCCTGCACGGTCAAACCTGGATGGAGGCTTCATGGACGATCCCTCGGACCTGTCTAACGCATATCAAAGGATGATGGGTGCATCGGACCCTGGGGGCAATTCACGTTACCGCGGCGCGGGTCCCGAACCGCGCGTCGCGCCAGCTGCCGTCGCTCATGACGTTGGCGAGACAGTCGACCGCGTCCCAGGCGTCCACGTAACGCGTATATAGCGGCGGGAAGCCAAAGCGCAGAACATCGGGCGCACGGAAGTCCCCTATCACACCGCGCGCGATGAGTGCCTGAACGATCTCGTATCCGTGGGCGTGGCGAAGGCTGATCTGGCTGCCACGCCGCTCCGCTTCGCGCGGGCACGCGATTTCGAATCCGCAACCGGCACAGCGCTCTTCGACGAGCGAAAGGAACAGGTCGCCCAGGCGCATCGACTTGGCGCGCACATCGGCCATGGCAACGCCGTCGAAGGTGGCCACAGCTTCTGCAAGCGCCGCCATGCTCAAAACGGCCGGCGTGCCGCAGAGATATTGCGCGATTCCCGAAGCGGGCGCGTAGCCGTCCACGAAAGCGAACGGCGCGGTATGCCCCATCCAGCCGCTCAACGGCTGGCGCAAATTCTCGTGATGGCGGCTCGCGACGTACAGAAACGCCGGCGCTCCGGGTCCCCCGTTCAGATATTTGTAGCCGCAGCCGACGGCGAGATCGACGTCGTCACGATCGAGGAACAGTTCCATTGCTCCGGCGCTGTGACTGAGGTCCCACAGGACAAGCGCGCCATGTGCGTGCGCCGCCCTGGTGAGCGCCTGCATGTCGTGAATCTCGCCTGTCTTGTAATGCGCATGCGTCAGCACGAGAAGCGCGACATCGTTCGAGAGATTGCGCGCGATCCTGTCGCGCTCGACCAGCCTGAGCGTCAGCGCGCCGGCGAGAAGATTCTCGAGCCCTTGCAGCACATAGAGATCGGTCGGGAAATTGCCGCGCTCGGAGAGCACGACACACCTCGGCGTCTGGGCCCGAACGGCAGCCGCAGCCAGCTTGAACAGATTGACGGATGTCGAGTCCGCGACGATCACTTCGTCCGCCGCCGCGCCGATCAACCCCGCAATCTGCGCGCCGACGCGGGCGGGAAGCGATATCCAGCCGTTCGTGTTCCAGCTCCGAATGAGATCGCTGCCCCATTCGCGCGCAACCACATCGGCGAGTCTGCGCGGCACGGTCGCCGGCAGCGCGCCCAGCGAATTGCCGTCAAGATAGACAACGCCGTCCGGCAGAATGAAGCGCTCGCGCGCGTGCGCAAGCGGATCCGCACAGTCCATCGCGTTACAGGCTTCACGCGTGACGGGAACGCCACCCATGGAAAGCCGCGCGTGCGCTCCCAAGCCTAATCATCACCGCCGTCGTTGTCCCGCGACCGACGGCCGCCGCGCTGGCCAACCGCCGCCTTGCAGGCGTCGGACAGTTTGTCCATGTTCTCCTTGAGGCAGCGGCGCTTCCTCTCGGCGTTGGCGCAATATTTCTGGATGTCGTCGGCGCACACGGCGCGAATCTTCTGACGCCCGCCGCCCGCAAATTTCTCGTGTGTCTGCCGCTCGTGCCCCTGCTGGGCGTTCTGTTTCTGACAGCCGGCCACCAGAAATACCGGGATCAGAAGAACCACGGCTGCACGCCTCACAGCGTTGCTGTTCAGTCTCATGACATATTCTCCCTCTCCGCAGTCCCGGACGGACTCCGGCTATTCCCAATGCTGTACAAGATATGGCTTGCTGCCGCCGCCGGTCATCAGCAGGACGACGCGCCTGGTTTCGTGACGGTTCATGTAACTTGCGTCGACATCGACCTCGAAGACCCGACCCGAGAGATCCGTGGCGGACTCGATAATGGCGCTTCCCTGGGTTTTCGGCGCGGTTCCCAATCCCGCCTGCACCGATCCCGCGTGCTGGGCCATGATCCTTTGTACCTGCGTCGGGTTCCCGGGATAAAGCGCATTGAGCACGACCTGCGGCGCCACGTCCTCGTCCGGACTGTCGTTCTTCGAATAGACCGTCACGGCAGGTCGAACGCGGGCGTAAAGCGCAGGAGTCATGCCGAGCACGAGCCTCAATTCGGAGACCGACTGAAAGTCGGCATGGCGCGGCCGCCACGGAAGGCCCGCCGTCCCATAGTCCGCGTCGGTTCCTCCATGCAGCGTATGCGAATCGTCGCTGGTCGGGTCGCTCCGCCACTCGACAATGCGATCGGCGAGCATGGCGGCGTGGTTTGCATCCATGCCCATCGCCTGGAAAAGCGGTTCCATCGTATCGTCATCGGCTTCATTGAGGTCAAACTTTCCGTCTTCGTCCTGAATCGTAATGGTCATCGGAACGCCGTCATAGGTGTACGTGTACGGGTAGCCGTCGACGCGCCAGCGCTGGTCGACGCGGTTGTCGTCAAGTGCGAGAACCGCGCGCGCAACACCCGCGTCGAGGTCGTTCTCCAGATGCGCACGGGCAAGAGCGCGGCGCTCCGTGCGAACGGAGGTTACCGTAAGATCCTGGGTGGCGGCCGCCATCATGCCGAGCATCGCCGTCGTCCAGAGCACGGAAATGAGCGCCCAGCCGCGCTGGCTCTTTCGCCTGGAGGCGGCGCGGGTGTCAGTGCTCTTGTTCGAAGAGCGGCTGAACTTCGGGAAGCTTGTGACGCAGTTCATCGGTGACCTGGCGCGCCTTCCTGGTGTCGTCGACCACGTGAGGGGTAATAAGCACCATCAGCTCATCGCGGTTCACGGAATCGCTCGTGTTCGAGAACAGGTGCCCAAGATACGGAATATCCTGCAGCAATGGAATGCCCGTATTGGTCTTGGACACCTGATTGCTGAAAAGGCCGCCGAGGGCGATGGTTTCGCCGTCGGCAACAGAGACGGAACTCGTAATTTCGCGTTGCTGGATCGTCGGCGAATTGATGGTTGAACTCGTGGTCGTCAGCGGCTCGGCTACTTCCTGATCGATGTCCATCATGACCTGGCCGCCCTTGTTGACGCGCGGGGTCACCTGCAGAATTACGCCCGTTGCAAGGTATTGGACGCTGTTCACCTGCGGCGCGTTCGTGTCGATGGTGCTGGTTGCGGTCGCGGTGATGATGGGGACCTGATCGCCCACCTGCAGCTTGGCCGTCTGATTGTTGAGCACCAGCACTTCCGGCGCAGACAGCACGTCGACATGGGTCACGTTGGCAAGCGCGCTCAACACGACGTTGAGGCTGTTGCCGTTGGAGAACATGTAGGTAAAGCCCGGCAGGGCCGCCAGCAGGGGCGACGCCGGCGGGCTCGCGATCGTGGCCGCATTGGTCAGCGAGAATGTACTTAAGCTGTTCGGCGTGCTGTTCGGCTGGTAGAAATACTGAAAGCCGAACTGCGTGCTCTTGTTCAACGTCACTTCGGCAATTGCCGCTTCAAGCAGAACCTGCAGCGGCGCGACGTCCAGCTGTTTCAGGGCATCCTGAATCACGGCGTATTCGCGCGGCGTGGCCAGAATGACGAGTGCATTGTTGGTCTCGTCCGCCGTGATGTTGACGGTGCTTATGCCCTCGCGCGAAACGCCGCCGATGGTTTCGTAGCCGCCGCCGCCGGTACGATTCTGCGGCTGCTGAATTGGCGTCGTAACAGGCTGGAATGGAACCGACGGATTCGTCGTGTGGTTCAGAGACGTGTTCGAAGAGGTGCTCTGCCCGAAGCTGCTTCCGCCGCCAAAGCTCGTACCGGTTCCGATGCCTCCTCCCGGTGTCGAGCCGGTGCCGGTGCCGGTCTGCGCCGAAGTGCCCGTCTGTCCTGTCGTGCTCTGGTTGCCGAACATGGAGGTTGTGGTCGACGTCTGCTGTGACCCGCCGCCCTGCGTTTGCTGTACAGTGGACTGCGTCGAGCTCGAGCCGAACAGGGTCTGGATAAGCGTTGACGCAATGTCGCTCGCCCGCCCGTTCTGGACGCGGTAGACGTAAATCTTCTTGTCATTGCCCTCGCCGGGACGGTCGAAGCGTTTGAACCACGCCTCGAGTTGATCGATGTATCGCTGTTGCGGCGAGATCGCGAGCACCGCGTTCAGGCGGTCGATCGGGACAAGGCGTACAACCCCCGCAATCGGGCTTTCCGTCCCCCCGATCAGGTCGTTGAGCTCCTTGGCCAGTTCCTCCGCGTCCATGTATTTGGGTTCGAAGAGGCCGAAGGACATTCCCGAAAGCCAGTCGGAATCGAACAGACGGATGTCGTCCATGAGGGTTTCCCGCTGCTGGGCCGTTCCCTCGATGATCAGCGAATTCCGGCTCGTATCGACCCGGACCGTGCCTTCGGACGTGGCGAGCGGCTCCAGAAGCTTGGCGAGCGCCGCCGCGCTTACGTATTTGACATGTACAACTTCCATTCCGTAGCCCATGGTCGCAACGGCCGTGGCCGGTACGGAGGTGCCGACCTGCTTCTTGGCGTCGGCAACCGGAAGGATTTCGAAAATGCCGTTGGAATGAATGAGCGCAAGGCCGGCCAGTCCCAGAGCCTGCTCGAGCGCCGGAAGAACCTGCGCGCGTGCAAGCGGCTTGCTGGTCTGGATGGTGACCTGGCCGGTCGTGTTCGCGGCGATCTCGTAATTGAGCTTCAGGTAGTCGCCCAGGACCGCCTTGGCCACGTCGCGTACATCGGCATTCACGAAATTGAGGGTAATGCCGCCCGCGGCGGATTCCTGCATTCCGGCGCTCTGCTGGTCCGCCCCGGGAGATGCCTGTTCGCCTGGGGGGCCCGGTGGACCTCCCGGAATGCCGGGGCGCTGAAAGCCCGGTCCGCGCTGAACGCCCTGTCCAACCGGCTGTCCCTGCCCTTGCTGCTGCACACCGGCCCCGGATTGGCCGTTGTCGGGCTGACCCGCCGATGGGGCTGCAACCAGCAGTGAAAGCAGCGCAGAAATCAGGACGGCTCGCCCGGGGCGAAGGCCAACGCACGACGGAATCGACATCTCTGAGCCCCGGAAATCGCGCCCTTATAGGCGGAGCCCCCCCGCCTCGTCTCCTAACTTTTTTGGCAGATTCGGGGCCAGGGGTTCAACTGAGGGGCCATCGATTGATAATTTCGGCCTGTGGGCAGTTTGTATTGCTGCGGTTTCATCAACGCAGGTGTTTGCGAACCACAAGCTTCAGCCCCGACCACACCTCCGAAACGGCACACACTTTGACATCGACAAGATCGGTCTTGAGCGCGGCCGAGCGGATGCGGTTTTCGTCCAGATCGGTGACGATCTTTGCCGACCGCTTGGGCCAGGAGACCCATATAGCGCCCGTACTGCGAATCGATGCTCTGGCGTTTTTCAGTTCCCGTTCGAGCGCTGACTGGGAATCGACGAAAATGTGGACAATGTCGCATGCCTCTTTGCTGGAAGAAGGGGAATGAATTGCGACGCCGTCGGGAAGCGGTGCGAGCCATGCGGCATAGCCGGCGGGGGCGTTCGTCACACCAATCTGCGCGCCCGGCTTGATGCCGAGTTTCTTCCAAAGTGGCGTACCGGAATATCCACTGGCGTTCCGGGCCGGTGTCGAATTTCGGTTGGCGATGTTCCCCTCCTCGGCGAGCCAAGGAAATTCCACCCTGACCGATTGCCGTCAACGCTCCATTTGGACGACGTCGAACGTCGATTCCGCGCCCGGATAGGGCAGTTCGGACCGGGCCAGGCCCCACCCGGTCGCTATCGCCGCGGCGGGTCCCCTAATTTTCTGCCCGCGCATCGACTTTCTCCCCTTCGCCGGAATCGTGGTTGCCGTTCTCGCCCGTCGGATCCAGCCACCCCTTCAGATCGGTGCTGGGAGGCATGCCAACGATATGATAGCCGGCGTCGACAAAATGAATCTCCCCGGTGACCCCCGCGGACAGGTCGCTTAGGAGGTAAAGCGCCGCGTTCCCGACATGATCCAGCTCAATATTCTTCTTGAGCGGACTATGCGCGCGGTTCCAGCGGAAGACGACTCGCGCTTCGCCGATCACGGATCCTGCAAGTGTTCGCATCGGGCCCGCCGAAATCGCATTCACGCGAATGCCTTCGCGCCCGAGATCGGCGGCCAGATACCGCACGCTGGCCTCGAGGCCGGCCTTGGCCACGCCCATCACATTGTAGTTCGGAGTGACACGTGTCGAACCGAGATAGGTGAGCGTGAGGAGCGCACCTCCCCGTCCGGCCATCAACCTCGCCGCGCGGCGTGCGACGGCCGTAAACGAATAACAGGAGATGCTTAGGCTACGTACAAAGTTGGCACGGCTCGTATCGACGTATCGCCCCTTCAATTCATTCTTGTCGGAATGCGCGATGGCATGTACAAGGAAATCGATATGGCCCCATCGCGAGGCGAGCACCGAAAACGCCTCGTCGAGCTGCTCGTCGTCTTCGACGTCGCCGGGCAACAGGATATCCGCGCCGATGGAAGCGGCGAGCGGCTTCAGCCGTTTGGCCTGCGCATCGCCCTGATACGTAAAGGCCACTTCGGCGCCGTGGGCGGCAAGCGCGCGCGCGATTCCCCAGGCGATCGAATGATCATTCGCGACACCCATGACGAGGCCGCGCCGGCCGTGCATCAGACCGGGTCCATCGGATGCGGCTTTCTTCACGCCAAATCAGCCCCGATAGCGTTCGAACACCAGAGTGGCATTGGTCCCTCCGAAACCGAAACTGTTCGACAGCACGCGCTCGATTTTCGCGCCATCGATCCGCGAGCGCACGATCGGTGCATCCGCAACTTCCGGATCGAGCTCGTCGATATTGGCACTTTCCGCAATGAAACCCTTCTGCATCTGCAAAAGCGAATATATGGATTCGTGAACACCCGCGGCCCCAAGCGAATGTCCGCTCAGCGACTTGGTGGAATTGACCGGCGGAATGCGATTTCCAAACACCTCGCGGAGCGCCGCGATCTCCGTGACGTCGCCAACCGGCGTCGACGTGCCGTGCGCATTGATGTAGTCGATCGGACCATCGACCGTCGCGAGTGCCTGGCGCATGCAACGAATGGCGCCTTCTCCGGAAGGCGCGACCATGTCGTGTCCGTCGGACGTTGCACCGTACCCCACGAGCTCCGCATGAATTGTCGCGCCCCGCGCCCTGGCATGCTCCAGTTCCTCGAGAACCAGGACGCCGCCGCCGCCGGAAATCACAAACCCGTCGCGATTCTTGTCGAAGGCGCGCGAAGCCCTTTTGGGCGTATCGTTGTAGTGCGAAGACATTGCCCCCATCGCATCGAACAACACGGACAAAGTCCAATCGAGCTCCTCGCCTCCTCCGGCGAAAACGATGTCCTGTTTGCCCCACTGGATGAGTTCGCCCGCGTTGCCGATGCAGTGGGCGCTCGTGGAACATGCCGAGGTGATCGAGTAATTCACCCCCTTGATCTTGAACCACGTGGAAAGCACCGCCGAACAGGTCGATGACATCGCCTTCGGGACCACGAATGGTCCAACCCGCTTCGGGCCCTTTCCGGGCTCCGTTCTTGCCGTATCGGCGGCGCCGACGATCGCCTTCGTGGATGGACCGCCCGATCCCATGACGAGGCCGGTGCGCGGATGGACAATGTCCTTTTCCTCAAGTCCGGAATCCGCAATGGCCTGCTCCATCGCGAGGAAATTGTACGCCGCGCCGTCTCCCATGAAGCGGCGCGCCCGGCGATCGATGGCAGCGTCGATATCGATTTTCAGACTGCCGTGTACCTGACAGCGGAAACCCATTTCGCGATAGACGTCAGCCGTTGTTATTCCCGAGCGCGCGTGACGCAAGGAGTCTGCTACCTCGGACGCGTTGTTGCCGATCGAGCAGACGATTCCCATGCCGGTGACGACCACGCGTCTCATTGTTCTATCCTTCCCGTGCGCAATCGACACACCGGGCTGCGTCAGGCGGAAGCCGACGCCGTGGCAAGGGCGCCCTGCGCCTGGTCGACGAACAGACCGACGCGCAGATCCTTGGCCTCATAAATCACCTTGCCGTCGACTTTCATGATGCCGTCGGCGATGCCGAGAACGAGGCGGCGCATGATGACGCGCTTCAGATCGATATAGTAGCTGACGAGCTTTGCGCTCGGCAGCACCATGCCCGAAAACTTGACCTCTCCGACGCCCAGCGCACGCCCGCGCCCCAATCCGCCAAGCCAGCCGAGAAAGAAGCCGACCAGCTGCCACATGGCGTCCACTCCCAGACATCCAGGCATCACAGGATCGTTCTGGAAGTGATATTTGAAAAACCACAGATCGGGGCGGACCTCGAGCTCAGCCTCGATCTCGCCCTTGTCCTGGCTCCCGCCGCGTTCCGAAATCCGCGTGATGCGGTCGAACATCAGCAGGGGCGGCAGCGGAAGCTTGGCGTTGCCTTCCCCGAAAAGCTCCCCGCGAGCACAGGCCAGCAGCCCCTGCAGATCGAAACTCGACGTGCGTGCCATACCATCCGTCCGTTCAGACAGGCCGCCACCCGGCAACTTGCCAATTTCCAGATTAGAATTATTCTATACCGTGCCAACATCATAGCAGACCGGTGGCGGCTTCGACAGCCGCAAACAAGGGCGAGGCAAAGCGAGCGCGATGGCGAACAGGAAGATATCTCCGAGGGCGAGCCCAAGAACGAGCGAACGGCTGCGCGCCGCCGGCCTCCGGCCCACGCGGCAGCGGCGCCTTCTTGCCGATCTCCTGTTCCAACACGGCCACCGCCATGTAACGGCGGAACTCCTGCATCAGGAAGCGAAAGAGGCGGGTTGCCCCGTTTCCCTAGCCACCGTTTACAACGCGTTGCACCAGTTCACCGATGCAGGCCTCCTGCAGCAGGTCATCGTCGAGGCGTCGCAAAGCCACTTCGATACCAATGTCGGTCCGCATCAGCATTTCTACGAGGAAGAGGCGGGCCGGTTGACGGACATTTCTGCCGATATCGGCGTTTCGGGTTTGCCCCAGCCCCCGAAGGGGACGAAAATTCAGCGCGTCGACGTGGTGGTGCGCATCCGTCGCGACTGACCCCGTAACTTTAGAACTATTCTAATCTGCTTGACAGCGCGGAACCAGGCGCGCATGTTCGCACCCGCAAGGCGGATCATTCCGCGCAAACTTTCTTTATGGATGAGGAGAAACGCGATGTCTGATGCAGGCAAATGCCCCGTTGCTCATGGAGATCGCAGAGGTCCCTCCAATCGCCATTGGTGGCCCAATCAGCTGGATATCCAGGTCCTCCATCACAACTCCAAAAAATCGGACCCGATGGGCGAGTCGTTCGACTACGCCAGGGAATTCAACAGCCTCGACCTCAACGCGGTAATCAAGGATCTGCATGCGCTGATGACGGACTCCCAGGATTGGTGGCCGGCAGATTTTGGCCACTATGGCGGGTTGTTCATCCGTCTGGCGTGGCACAGCGCAGGCACCTATCGCATCGCGGACGGCCGCGGCGGTGCCGGCGGCGGGCAGCAACGTTTCGCGCCGCTCAACAGCTGGCCGGACAATGCGAATCTCGACAAGGCACGGCGCCTGTTGTGGCCGATAAAGCAGAAATATGGCCGCAAGATTTCATGGGCCGATCTCTTCGTGCTTGTGGGGAACGTCGCGCTTGAGTCGATGGGCTTCAAGACGTTTGGATTCGGGGGCGGCCGCGCCGACACATGGGAACCGGAAGAACTTTATTGGGGACCCGAGGGCACGTGGCTTGGCGACGAGCGCTACAGCGGCGAACGCGAACTGCAAAATCCGCTGGGTGCTGTACAGATGGGCCTCATCTACGTGAATCCGGAGGGACCGAACGGCAAACCCGATCCGGTCGCGGCGGCCCGCGACATTCGCGAGACCTTCGGGCGGATGGCGATGAACGACGAAGAAACGGTCGCGTTGATTGCCGGCGGACACACCTTCGGCAAAACGCACGGCGCGGGCGATCCGTCGCTGATCGGACCGGAACCGGAAGGCGCTGCGATCGAAGCTCAGGGGCTTGGCTGGAAGAGCAGGCATGGCATCGGCTTCGCCCAGGATGCGATCACGGGGGGACCGGAAGTTACCTGGTCGCAGACGCCGACGAAGTGGAGCAACCATTTTTTTGAAAACCTGTTCAAGTACGAATGGGAGCTCGAGAAGAGCCCCGCCGGCGCGCAGCAGTGGAGAGCCAAGAACGCGCCCGCCGACATTCCCGACGCGCACGACAAGACGAAAAAGCGTACACCGACCATGCTGACGACGGACCTCTCCTTGCGGTTCGACCCGGCCTACGAGAGGATTTCGCGCCGTTTCCACGAACACCCCGAGGAGTTCGCGGACGTGTTCGCGCGCGCCTGGTTCAAGCTCACACATCGCGACATGGGACCGATCCAGCGTTACCTCGGCCCGCTCGTCCCCAAAGAAATACTGATCTGGCAGGATCCGGTCCCGCGGGTGGATCACAAATTGATCGACGACAAGGACATCGAGTCGCTCAAGGCAAAAATTCTGGCGTCCGGCCTGTCGGTATCGGAACTCGTTTCAACCGCATGGGCCTCGGCCTCGACATTCCGCAGCTCCGACAAGCGCGGCGGCGCGAACGGTGCGCGGATCAGGTTGGCGCCGCAAAAATTCTGGGAGGTCAATCAGCCCAAACAGCTTGCGAACGTGCTCGCAAAACTCGAAGGGATCCAGAAGGAATTCAACGCCTCGGCAACCGACGGCAAGAAAGTCTCGCTTGCCGATCTGATTGTCCTTGGCGGAGGCGCCGCCATCGAGAAGGCCGCGAAGGACGCGGGCACGGCCGTGAAGGTGCCGTTCGCGCCGGGACGCACGGACGCATCGGAGGACCAGACGGACGCGGCTTCGTTTGCGCCGCTCGAACCGGTGGCCGACGGTTTCCGCAACTACTACCGCAGCAAGAACCTGATGGCGCCCGAAGAAGCGTTGGTGGACAAGGCCGAGCTCCTGAAGCTCAGCGGACCCGAAATGACCGTGCTCGTCGGAGGCTTGCGCGTGTTGGGAGCGAATGCGGACGGCTCGAAGCACGGCGTCTTTACGTCAAGGCCGGGAAATCTGACGACCGATTTCTTCGTCAACCTGCTCGATATGCGGACCGAGTGGCAGCAAACCGGCGACAACGCGTACGAAGGCCATGACCGCAAAACCAGAGAAAAGCGGTGGACTGCCACCCGCGTCGATCTGATCTTCGGATCGCACTCGCAGCTGCGCGCCTTTGCGGAAGTCTATGGCAGTTCAGACGCGCAGGAGAAGTTCGTGAAGGATTTCGTGGCGGCCTGGAACAAGGTCATGAACGCCGACCGCTTCGATCTCGCCTGACACAATCGCTTTCGTCCCCCGCGCATAACATTGCGCGGGGGACGGTAAGGATCGCCGTACACTTTCTTCACATTTTGAACCGGCCCGCGACGATCTCGGCATAGCGGGCGCCGTCCAGCGCTTCGTAACGCCGCGTCTGCGGATCGAAGACGAAGAGCGGGTCGGGGATGCGTGACGGGTCGAACCCCTGGTCGACGAGATCGATCTTGCGGTGTTTGAACGTGCCGGTAATGCCCATCTCCGGCATCAGCCGCAGGAATATCGGCCGGGCATAAGCGGGCAGCCCGCGTTCGAGGCCGCCTGCCAGCGCCGCGGGATCGAAGCCTGTGCCTGCAACCAGCGCCGCCATACCGGCCCGGCCGTCGTAACCCGGCACCGCAACGCCGTACACATTGGCTTCGCGCACGCCCTCGACACGCGAAAGCGCCTCGGCCACCTCGCTCGTCGCGACGTTCTCCCCTTTCCAGCGGAATGTGTCGCCGATTCTGTCCACGAAATAGAAATAGCCGTCGCGGTCGCGCCGCAGGAGATCGCCGGTGCGAAACCATGCGTCTTCCGGCTCGAAGACGTGGTGGAGGATCTTCTTTTCCGTGTCGCTTTGCCGGGCGTAGCCCTCGAAACGTTTGCCGGGCTCGTCGGCAATCTTGCCGATCGCCTCGCCCACCTCGTCGTCGGCACATTCGATGCAGAAGCCGCTCCTGTCGCGAATCGGCACTTCCCGCTCGACGTCGAAACGCACGATGCGCGTGGTGAAAAGGGTTCGCGCGTAGCGCGGTATCCGGCCGACCGCGCCGGGTTTTCCGTCGTAGTTGACCAGCGCCACATTTCCTTCCGTTGCGCCGTAAAACTCCACGATGCGCGGAATGGCAAACCGCTCCTGGAAGGCGCCCCAGATGTCGGGTCTCAGCCCGTTGCCGATCACGGCGCGCACCGCATGGGCGCGCTCGTTCGGCGATTGCGGTGCATTCAGGAGATAACGGCAGAGTTCGCCAATGTACTGGAACGCGGTTATGCGATAGCGCACGCAGTCATCCCAGAACTGCTGTACCGAAAACCGCCGCCGCACCACCATCGTTCCGCCCACGGTAAACGCCATTCCGGGCACGCAGATGCCGCCTGCCGAGTGGTACATCGGCAGCGCGTTGTAGATCCGGTCCGAGGCTCGCGTGTTCAGCGCGGCGGCAAATCCATGCATCATGAACAGCATGCGCAGGTGGCTGATCTTCGCGGCCTTCGGGAGGCCGGTGGTGCCGGAGGTGAAGATGTAGAACGCCGTATCGGCGCAAACGGCGTCTTCGCGCCAGTGCGGATTCGAAGGCGCGTCCGGCATCGCCGCGAGCGCGGAATCAAGATCCTGGCAGCGCTCGGCCTGCCCGCCGATCACCCACGCATCCGGTGGCGCCGCGAGATGTCCGCGCGCCTCGCGATATGCATCGGCGAGTTCGCGTTCGACGATCAGATGGCGCGCATCGCAGGCCTGCAGGCAGTGGGCAAGCGCGTGGCCGCGCAGATTGCAGTTGATGAAGCCGGCGATCGCCCCCACTTTCAACAGTCCGAGCCACGCGACCGCATACTCGGCGCGGTTTTCCATCAACAGCGCGACGCAAACACCCCGTCCGATCCCGTTGGCCCGCGCCCAGTGGGCGACGCGGTCGGATGCCCGTCCGAACTCTTTGTACGAAAACGTGCGGTCTGCCGAGACGATGGCCGGATTGTCCGGCGTCCGTTCCGCCCAGTGTCCAACGATGTCGACAATGGTGTCGCGGGAGTCGGGCTTGACCCCGCGCAGCCGCCAGAATGTGCGCGCAAGGCTTGCGACATAGACGGATTCGCGCGAAACGGCTCCGGCAAGAGACATGCAACCCGCGTCGCCCCAGACAATCTTCGGCAGGATAAGCTGCTGCCGCAATCCGGTCCAATGCCCGTGAACGATCTGGATGTGAGAGGATTGAAGTGCCCGTTGCCGGTGCTCTTTGCGCGACGCGCACTCGCGCGGGCCGCGCCCGGCGAAGCGATCGCGCTCCTGAGCGACGACCCTCTGGCGGCAGTCGATGTGCCGCATATGTGCCACGAGGAGGGCCATGAGGTGCTCGCCGTCGAGCGGCGCGATGGTTCGATCCGCCTGGTGCTGCGCCGCCGCGGCGAGCCCCCGCCGGCCGCTTCATGATTCCCGTTCTCGTCATGCTCGTCGCGGCGCCGGTGATCGGCAGCTTTCTCGGCGCTATGGCGATTCGCATTCCCGAAGGTCGCCCGATTCTGTGGGCGCGTTCTCAATGCGACAGCTGCGGACGGGTTCTAACCGCTTCGGACCTCGTTCCGATCGCGAGTTTCCTGTGGTTGAAAGGCCGCTGCCGCAGCTGCGGCGCAGCGATCGGCGCCTTTCCGCCGGCGATGGAAATCGCCGCTGTCGCAATCGTCGCGTGGTCCGCAACGCTCGAGGCAGGCACAGGCATCTTTCTCGCAAGCTGCTTTTTGGGCTGGATGTTGCTCCTCCTCGCCGCGATCGACTGGCGTGTACAGCTGCTTCCCGATGTGCTGACGTTGCCTCTCATGCTGGCGGGGCTGGCCGCCTCGTTCCTCTTCCCGCTCGGCCCGTGGCGCGATCACGCCATCGGCGCGGTCGCCGGATTCGCCGTGCTTGCGCTTGTCGCGTGGTTGTACAGTCGCCTGCGGAAACGGGAAGGACTGGGGCTCGGCGACGCCAAGCTCATGGCGGCGCTGGGCGCGTGGGTGGGCTGGCAGGGCCTGCCGACGACTCTGCTGTGGGGCTCGATGCTTGGACTCCTGTTTGCAATCGCGCTCTCGCTGACCGGCCGCCGCCTGCAATTGACGGATCGGCTCCCCTTCGGCGTGTTTTTGTCGATAGGAGGCTGGCTCGTATGGCTGTACGGCCCTCTCGGGTTTGCATTCGGCTGACGCAGAAAGAAGGGTGAACCACAGAGATCGCAAAAATACACAAAGAAAAACGGACAACTCGTCTTTGTGTTTCTTCGTGGGTTTTGTGTTGAATCTCTTTGGGCGGCTTGGCTGATTCGGTCCGAACGGATAGTACACTACTCTCCGGAAACGCGTTTGCCGTCGGGCACGAGCACTTGGTCCAGCCACGCAAGCGAGCCGGCGGCGATCCGCTCCCATCCCGGTTCTCCCGGAAGCCAATGGCCGTGATCCGGCAAAAGCTCGTAGCGCGCCCGCCCGTGGTAGCGGCGCGCAAGACGACGGACGGTCGCGGGCGAAACGATGCGATCCTGACCGCCGGCTACGCAAAGAATGGGGCAGGTGATGGCGTGACGGTCCACCGTGCTGGTCTTGCACGAGTCGAACAGCCAATGCATCGACTCGAAAAGCGCGAGTCCCGATTCAGGCACGAGCTGGTCGACGAGCACCTCGCGCTCCCGCTCGGGGACACAATGAAACGCCTGGCTGGCCGCGATGGATTTTCGCGGTGGAACGACCTTGTTCCAGAAAGCGCCCTCCACGAAGAGCGCCTGCATCGCCACCCATTCGAACGGCTCGGAGGGAAATACGCCCGAAGGAGCAAGCGGCGCGAGCAGCACGAGGGCGCGCACGCTCAAACGGGCGGCGAGAATCTGCGCAAGCAATCCGCCGAGCGAATGGCCAACGACGATCGGCGGCGACCCGAGCGTATCGATGAGCGCGGAGAGGTCCGCCACATAATCGCGAAGGCTCACCCCCTTGAGAGAAAGCGCGGCTTCGTCGCGGGACGCGTGATGGCGCAAGGTTGGCGTGTACACGGCGAAACCGCGCCGATCGAATGCCGCGCGCCATGACGCGAAAGCCCAGGCGCCGCAAAATGCGCCGTGGATCATCACAACCGGAACGCGCTTCCTCATCCTGGTGTCCGGCTATGCGCCCGGACGGGCGAGATCGCGAAACGCCGCAATGACTTTGGTGTAGGTGTCCCGCTTGAACGGCACCACGAGCTTCGCAAGGGAATTGATATCGAGCCACCGCCACTCGGAAAATTCCGGCTCGGCCGTGTGGACGTTGATCTCGGAGTCGTCGCCCAGAAAGCGCATTGCGAGCCATTTCTGCCTTTGGCCGCGGTAACGTCCGCGCAACGCGACGCCCAGGAGCCGCCCGGGAAGGTCGTAGGCGAGCCACTCGTCGTGCTCGCGAAGAAATTCCGCGTTCCGCGTCCCGATTTCCTCTTCGAGTTCGCGAAAGGCAGCTTCAACCGGCGTCTCGCCTTCGTCGATTCCGCCCTGCGGCAGCTGCCATCCTTCGACCATCTGATCGATGCGCTTGCCGCCCAGCACGTGTCCGTTGGAATTGATCAGCATGACCCCAACACAGGGCCGATAGGGAAGATCGGCGTGGCGAAGGGACGGCCGCTGCGAGGTCATGATCGCACCGGAAAAGAATGAGATGTCACTATGGCGCAAGATGGCAAAAGAACAAACCCCAATCCTTCGACACGTTCAGGATGAGGGCTCACCCTCATTCCTGTCGAAAGATGGGGCTGCGCGTTAATCCGGATCCTCACCGCTCTAATGCGAGGCGGCGAGCTTCCGGCCGGCCGGCGGTTTCCCCGCCAGGACTTTGACGGCGTAAGAAAGCTGGAAATCCGCGACCTTGTTGCCGGCCGGCGGCCGGATGACGTTCTGCCGCTCCGCAGAAACTGTCTGCTCCGCTATGAGGTGATGAGGCAGGTCGGCCTCGCTCGGTCGTTCCAGTTTCACGAAATCGGTTGCCTCATCGCCGTTGGCCACGGCGATGTCGGGCACGATACCGGTCGCCTGTATCGAACGACCCGACGGCGTGTAATAGCGCGCAGTCGTGAGGTGCAGGGCGCCGTCTGCCCCACCATTCAAGGGAATGATCGTCTGTACGGACCCTTTTCCGAAAGAGGTCATGCCGACGACGGTGGCCCTCTTGTGATCCTGCAGGGCGCCGGCAACGATTTCCGAAGCGGAAGCCGTGCCGCCATTGATCAGAACGACGAGCGGCTTGCCGTCCGTTATGTCTCCCGCCTTCGCGTCGTATCGTTCCGTGTCCTCGGGCCGGCGGCCGCGTGTAGAGACAATTTCGCCGCCTTGCAGAAAATCATCGGAAACAGCAATCGCCTGATCGAGAACGCCGCCGCCATCGTCGCGCAGATCGATGATGTAGCCCTTCAGAGCCGGACCGATCTGTTTGCGAAGGGCCTTCACCGCGGTGACGACCCCCTCGTTCGTTTCCTCGTTGAAGGCGGGAATCCGGATGTAACCGACATTTCCTTCGCGGTGATATTTTACCGCCTCCACCTGGATCGCCGCGCGAACCAGGGCAACTTCGAAGGACTTTTGCCCACCCGGCCTGAGCAGGGTGAGGTTCACCTTCGATCCCGAGGGCCCGCGAAGAAGATCCTGCACCTTGTCGAGGTTCAGACCCTGCAACCCCTTTCCGTCTATGGCGAGAATGCGATCACCGGCCTTTATTCCGGCATGAGAGGCCGGCGTGTCGTCGATCGGCGCCACCACATTGACGCTGCCATCCTCGGCAGAAATGACGAGGCCCACGCCTCCGTAGGTGCCCGACGTCTTCACCTGCATTTCGGCAAAGGTCTTCGGATCGAAATAGCTGGAATGCGGATCGAGATCCGAAATCATCCCGTTGAGCGCATCCTCGATCATTTTCCTGTCGTCGGGCTCATCCGGATAATTGGCGCGTACCGCGGCGAAGGCCGCGCCGAAACGATCCAGCGACTGATAAGCCGATTGCGAATCCGTGTCGGTTGCGCTGCGCGCAATCGGAAGAAGAACCAGACCGCCGGCAAATCCGGCTGCCAAGCCCAACGACAGCAGCGCCGCGCGCCGAACTTTGCCGCCTTCGGTTCCGTTTGGTCGGATCGCCATTGCCGTGGACCGATTCCCGCGCGCTCAGTTCGCCGCCGCGGTTTTCGACGCGGCCGGGGTGGGTTTGCCGTGCAGCAGATCCAGCGCATAGGAGAGCTGGAAGTCTTCGATTTTCTTGCCGGCGGGCGGACGGATCACCGGCGGTTCTTTTTTCGCGCCGCTCTGCCCTTCCAGATGTCCTGGAAGATTCGCTTCGGTAATGTGGTCAAGCTTCGACGCGTTCTGATCGTCGTCGCTTTCTGCCACGGCTATGTCGGGAACGATTCCGCTGGCCTGAATCGAGCGCCCGGAGGGCGTGTAGTATCGCGCGGTCGTGAGGCGCAAGGCGCCGCCGCCGCTGCCAAGCGGGATGATTGTCTGTACCGAACCCTTTCCGAAAGACGTCATTCCTTCAATCGTCGCCCGTTTGTGGTCCTGAAGAGCACCGGCAACGATCTCCGACGCCGACGCTGTACCGGAATTGATCAACACGACGATCGGCTTGCCGTCGGCGATGTCGCCGGGCTTCGCATCATAGCGGGTCGTGTCTTCCGGATGGCGACCGCGCGTGGACACGACCTCTCCCGAATTCAGGAAATCGTCTGAGACGGTCACAGCCTGATCGAGCAAACCACCGGGGTCGTTGCGAAGATCAAGAACATATCCCTTAAGCCCGGGGCCGATCTGGTGCTTGAGTTCCTTGATTGCGTGCTCCACGCCCGAGGCCGTCTCTTCGTTGAAAGAGCTGAGGCGGATGTAGCCGATGTCGCCTTCGCGATGGAACTTGACGAGGTCAACCTGCACAACGGCGCGCGTAAGCGCCACATCGAACGGCTTCTTCGCGCCGCTGCGAAGCACGGTCAACGTGATCTTCGACCCTGGAGAACCACGCATGCGATCGACCGCGTCGTTAAGCTGCATGCCCTGAATCGGCGTCCCGTCGATGGCGGCGATGAAATCGCCGGGTTTGATCCCGGCTTTGGCCGCCGGGGTATCGTCGATCGGCGAGATCACTTTTACGAGACCGTCTTCCATCGTCACTTCCAGTCCGAGGCCCCCGAATTTCCCCTTCGTCTGGATTTTCATGTCTGCGAAGGCCTTGGCATCCATGTAGCTTGAATGGGGATCGAGTCCTGAAACCATGCCCTGAATTGCCGAAGTGACGAGTTGGTCGTCCTCGACCGGATGAACATAGTCGGCACGAACGCGCTCGAAGGCGTCGCTGAAGAGATCGAGCTGCTTGTAAGCCGAATCGTTGGCGCCATGCGCGGAGGGGAAAAGCATTATTGCTGCTGAAAAACCGGCAGCCATTCCCAAACCGACATATGCCAGACGTTTCATGAGTTCAGCCTTTCCGATCGCTTTGCAGCCTCGAGGCGGGGCTCAACCCCTTACCGTTCTGCCGCAGTTCGAAGTAGAGCCTGGGTGCCGCAACAGAACGCGGCATTCTGCCAACGGGTTCGCCCGCCAGCAGGTGATCGCCCGAGCGGACATCGATGCGATCCAGACCCGCAAGCACAAGATCGTATCCGTCCGTGCTCTGCAAGATCAAGACCTGGCCGGCTTTATGGTAAGCTCCGGCAAAAAGAACCTGCGCGTCCGCCGGAGAAACGACTTCGGCGGCGGACGGCGCCAGGAAACTCACACCGGGGGCATGTCCGCCGGATTCGTCGCCGGGTACCATGCGTCCCACCACGGGTCGCAGCAGCCTTTGACGCTTTCCTTCGAACTCGGACCGCCCGTTCCGCGCCGATACCACGGAAAATCCTGAGCCAGCGGACTGCGCCCGCAGCAGCGCCACCTTCTGCAGCAGGGTTTCGAGACTGCCGGCCTGATCGGACGCCGCCTGTAGCTTGGACGCCAGATCTTCATATTGAGACCCCGCCACGTCGGCTTCCTGCGCCTTGACCGCCAACAATTGATCGAGCCGCCCACGCGCTTCCTTGAGCGACGCGGAATTTCGCGCCGCCTGTTCGCGCCTCGCGAACAGTTGAACCCGTAAGCGCCGCAGCGTCTCCAGTTTCCGCGAGAGGTCGGCAGTAGCCTGATAGATGCGTGGAAGCGTAGCGCCGATCAGCATGGAGGAATGAGCAGCCGCGAGCGCATCGTCAGCCCTGAGCACAAGGACCGGTGGCATATCGTGCTGCATTCTCTGCAGGACGGCGACGAGTTCTCCAACCTCCACGCGCTTCTTCACGAAGTCCGCCGACAGCACGCGGTCGAGTTGCTCGAGCCGAACGATTTCCTGATCGATCCAGGCGCTTTCCCGCTCCAGCGTCTGTACCTGTGCAGCAGTGTCGATCAGCTGTCGCCGGAGTGCGTCCGCTTCGGATTTGAGCTGCGCGCTCTTCCGTTGCGCTTCGTCCACCTGCGGCCGGGACTTCGCGATTTCCGTCTGCAGGGCGTGATATTGCGCCGCCGTGCTCGGCAGATGGCGCGCGGACGCCGCCGGGATCGCGCCCGAAATGTCTTCATTCGCGACCGGGGGCCGCTGATTTGCGACGGGAGCCCGTCGGTGTGCCGCAAGTCCCGACGATGAGCAGATCGCGATCAAAACCGCCAGGCTCAGTGCTGTTGTACAGGCGCGGACGCGCGACTCTCGGGACAGGATATCGCGCCTCCGGTGTCGCATCGTGCTCAAGAACCCGAACGCCTCGGGACATGACGTCGTGTCCCGCCGGCTGGCTGCCGTACGATCAACGAATGGCCGGCCATCTCATGCGGCTTTTCGATGCCCAACAGATCCAGAAGAGTTGGCGCAACGTCGGCAAGACGTCCATTGCTTATTCTCAAGGACCCGGCGCCCACGACGATGATCGGTACATCGAACGTCGTGTGTGCCGTGTGCGGTTCGCCTGTTTCGGGATCGCGCATCATCTCCACATTCCCGTGGTCGGCGGTGATCAAGAGCACACCGCCCGCTTTTTCGACCACCGCCCTGAGCCGGCCAAGGCAGATGTCGATGGTTCTCACCGCCTCCTCTGCGGCGGCGAACATGCCGGTATGCCCGACCATGTCGGGATTGGCATAATTGACGACGATAAAGTTGTACTTGCCGGAAAGAATGGCCGTCTCGAGTTTCTCCGTGACCTCGAATGCAGACATTTCCGGTTGCAGATCGTAGGTTGCGATCTTCGGACTCGGCACCAGAATGCGATCCTCGCCCCGATAGGGCTTCTCGCGGCCGCCGTTCAGGAAGAAAGTGACGTGCGCATATTTTTCGGTCTCTGCGACACGCAACTGTTTCAACCCCTGCCCCGATACGACTTCCCCGATGGTTTTCCGGATCGCCTCGGGAGGGAAGATCGCGCTCATCAGCGCTTTGAGCGCCTCGGAGTATTCGGTCATTCCACAGGCGTATGAAAACTTCACGATCTTTCGGCGTTCGAATCCGTCGAATTTCGGATCAAGCAACGCCGCGCACAGCTCGCGCGCACGATCGGCGCGAAAATTGGCAAACACGAACGCGTCGCCGTCCTTCATGCCTTTGTAATTGCCGACAACCACCGGCAGGACGAATTCATCGCCGGCGTTGGCTGCATACGAGTCGGCGATGGCCTCTTCGGCCGTCGCTTTCCTTGCCGCCTCCGCCGAAACGATGGCCTCATAGGCCTTCTGCACCCGATCCCAGCGTCTGTCGCGATCCATCGCGTAATAGCGGCCCGCAACCGTCGCGATACGCGCATGGTTGAGCCCGGCAAGCGCGTCATTGAAGAGCTTGAGATATCCCGGCGCGCTTCGGGGCGGCGTGTCGCGGCCGTCGAGAAAAGCGTGGATGTGCGTCATAAGACCCGCGCCATCGAACACGCGCACGAGCGCTGCGATGTGATCCTGATGGGAATGCACGCCACCGGGGGAGAGAAGACCCGCAACGTGAACCGAGCCCTTCGTTTTCTTCACCCGGGCGATGAGTTCGGCGAGCGCAGGCCGGGTCGCGAAACTGTGGCCGACAAGAGCGTCGTCGATCCGCGGGAGGTCCTGGACCACGATCCGGCCCGCGCCGATGTTCATGTGACCGACTTCCGAATTCCCCATCTGCCCCGCCGGAAGTCCCACGGCGCGGCCCGACGTTTCGAGGAGCGAATTCGGGCACTCCCTGAGCATACGCAAATAGTTTTCCGGTTCGGCGCGGGTGATCGCGTTGTCCTCGGCGTCAGGCCGCGACCCCCAACCATCCAGAATACAGAGCACCACCGGCTTGGGGTGATCCCGCCTCCGCTTGCTGCGCGCGGAGGTACGCTTTGGAATCGCACGAACGCTCA
>DATGGN010000012.1:0-6461 GCA_035308485.1 Rhizomicrobium sp. | reverse complement strand
ACGTGCGCGGGACACTTGAACACGAGCGGCACGACGGTCGACAACACGCAGCACTATCGCGGCTTCCCCTACGTGCCCCAGGCGGAACTGGCGGTATGAGGCGTGATGGCTGTACGTTTGCCTCCCCCGTGCACTCGCCGCGCAAGCGCTGGCGCAGCGGGTGCACTGCGCGGGGGAGGCAAGACACTTGCGATGTCGAAGCACGCGAGCGTGCAGCATTCATCGCGGAAGCGAGGACGTGGCTCGGGACGCCATTCCGCGACCAGGGCGACGTGAAGGGCAAGAGCGGCGCGGTCGATTGCGCCATGCTGCTGGTGCGCTCGGCGCAGGCGTGCGGCTTGATCGACCCCGCGTTCGATCCGCGGCCCTATCCGCCGCAATGGCATCTGCACAGGGACGAAGAACGGTTCCTCGACGTCATCGGCCGTCTCGTCGCGGCGCGCGGCCGCGGCGGGGAGATTCCGAACGAAGCGGGCCTGCCCGCCGAAGCCCTTGCGAAGCCCGGCGATGTCATCGTCTGGCGCGTCGGCCGCTGTTTCAGCCACGGCGGCATCATTGTCGAGGCTACGCCCTCAACCCCGGACCGTGATCCGGGGGAAGCGGCGGAGCACCAGGACCTGCAGGTGCTGCACGCCTATTACAAGACCGGCCACGTCGCGATCTCGCCGCTCGTTGAAGTGGAGCTTGTGCTCCTTCCTGACGGCCGCCCGCGCCCGTTCAAACTGTACGGCCTTTGGGCCAAATTCTGCGAACGCAGGACGCGCCCGGCCGTCCGTTTTACAATGAGGCAGTGAGGCAGTGAGGTGCCCGGACGGGTTGAGAGGCCGTAGCGCATCGGCGTACAGAAAATGATTTGCGCCCAAAGCGCGCATTCATCTTGCTGGAGGAGAGTAGTGCTGCCTTCGCGCGCAAGCCATCTCACCGCCTCACCGCCTCATTGTTAATGGACCGCGAAATTTCACGACGGTGACACGATGAGTTTTTTGACTGGCGCTGGCGGCACGAACTCTTCGACACCCACGGTCTACACCGGCATCCAGCTTCAGACTTCGGCGCAAGGGGTGCCGATCCAGATCGTCTGGGGCAAGAACCGCATCGCCCCCAACCTCATCTGGTACAACAATTTCCAGGCGCACAAGCAGTCGGGCAAAGGTGCCGGCGGCAAGGGCGGCACGAAGGGCTCGGGCAATTACACCTACACCGCCGCGGTGATCCTCGCGCTCTGCGAAGGGCCGATGCACGGCACGGCGCCGAATTACGGCATCGAAGCGATCTGGGCCGACCAGACGGAATATGCGAGCGGCACGGGCCTTTCGAAACTCGGCCTCACCGCCTTTCCCGGCACGGCGACGCAGAGCGTGTGGTCGTACCTCGCAACCAACTATCCTTCGCAGGCGCTGGCCTACGCCTGCACGGCGTATGTCGCGAATTCCGATTACAGGCTCGGCTCCTCCGCGGCGCTGCCGAACCACAATTTCGAGATCGCCGGCATCCTCGCCTATTCCTTTGCCTCGAACGGCGCGCCGGGCGGCGACGCCAATCCGGCCGACATCATCGACGATTTTCTCACCAACCCGCAGTACGGCCTGCCCGGGCTCCCGTCGTCCGTCATCGACGCGACGAGCCTCGCCTTCTACAAAACCTATTGCCAGGCGCAGGGCATTTTCCTTTCGCCCGTGCTCGGCGGCGACAACGGACAGGAACAGTGCTCGCAGATTCTCGACCGCTGGGCCTCGCTGTCCAACACCTGGATTTTCTGGTCGGGCAACGTATTCAAATTCGTGCCGCTCGGCGATTCCGCGATCACGAACAACGGCGTCACGTACACGCCGGACCTGACGATTCAGTACAACCTCACCTATGACGATTTCATCGCCACGAAGGTGAAGCAGGGCGCGTCGTCGGGCGACGGCGCGTCGAAGACCGGCGATGGCGGCCCCATCCAGGTCACCCGCGCCGATCCCGCCGATTGCCCGAACCATGTGAAGCTCGAGATCAAGGACCGCGGCAACGCCTACAACGCCTGTCCCGTCGAATGGCAGGATCAGGGCCTCGTCGACCAGTTCGGCCAGATCGATTCCACCGTGACCGAAGCGCACGAAGTCTGCGACCTCGGCTTTGCGACGACCATCGCGCAACTCATCGGCCAGCGCGCCGCCTATATCCGCAACACCTATGCGTTCAAGCTCGGCTATGAATTTTCGCTGCTCGAACCGGGCGATCTGGTCTCGCTGACCGATCCGCATCTCGGGCTGTACGACTTTCCGGTGCGCATCCGCAGCCTCGACGAAGACGAGGGCGGGAATCTGTCCGTCGTCGCCGAAGAATTCCCCGGCGCGATCGGGACGAGCCCGTGACTTTTCCTCTCCCGTGCGTAGCGTCGCATTTCCTCCCCCTTGCGGGGCGTTGCGTTTCCTCTCCCGTGCGAAGCGTTGCGTTTCCTCCCCCGTGCGGAGCGTCGAGCGGAGCATGGGGGAGGTGCCGAGCGCGCATGCTCAAGCAGCGAAGCGGCAGCACCTCGAAAAAGGCGCGCGAGGCGGAAGGGGAAAGCCACGGAGCATGCATCTTGCCCCTTCCACCGCTTCCCCCGGCTCGAGGCCGGGGTCGCGGTCCCCTCCCCCATGGCTCGCGCCACGGGGAGGAAAGCGAACAGCCCTACTGGTTGACGCCGGTGCGGACGAGCGGAATGTTGAGGTTTTCGGTACAGCTCGAATATTTCACGGTCAGCTGCAGGACAAAGGCGTGTGTGCCGATCTCCGTCACCGTGCCGGTAAAGGTGCCGCTTTCGCTCCAGCTGCCGCCGACGCCGCTGCCCGTCCAGGTGAAAGTGCCGCTCGGGCTCTTCGTTCCCTTGCCGCTCTTGACGTACAGCGTGTAGACGGAGTCGAGGCCCGCGTTCGGACCGGTTTCGAGAAAACGCAGATAGTCGGTCGCAGCGCTCAGGCCGCCGAAGCTCATCGAACCGATGAACACGTCGCCGCTCGCGTCGAGGCAGCCGCTGCCGCTGGTGGAGTTCACATAGAGCTCCCCCTGGAACGTCCCGGCTTCCGGCGGCGAGACGGTGCCGTCGTCCGCCAGCGCGTTGCCCGGGGGAAAGAGCAGCGCCAGCATGACGCCTGCGGTGGCCAGGGGTGCATATCTGTACATAATCTCGTTCTCCGGGATCGGGGTGCCAAGCAGCACGCCACGCGGGCAACGTCAATCCATCCCCCTTAAGAAAAGCTCAACGCGCGTCGCCTCTTCGCTCCACAGCAAAGCAAACGAGGACCGCAAGCGGACGAATTTCATCAAATCAATATCTTCCGTCCATCCGATGTAGGGCGCCGGACGCCAGGCGCGTCGGTGATTCCCCTACACGCGCGTCGGGACACTGCATTCGCGCGCGTAGCCTGGGGCCCCGAAGCGGGGAATCGCCGCCGCCGGGCCATGACAGTTTTGTTCTCGAGGGAGCGCGTGAATGGGACAGGTTTCCGCGAGCGGCGGGAAATTCGATCCGAACGTCGATCCCGGCGCGGTCAATCCGCCGGCGATCTTCGAACCGTCGACCGCGCTCACCGGCGGCACGCCGCAAATCTGGGTGGCGACATCGGGCGGCGCGAATTGGGGCGGCGCGGTCGTCTCGATCTCCTTCGACGGCGTGAATTATTCGAACATCGGCACGATCACCGCGCCGGCCTGGCAGGGCGTGCTCACCGCAAGCCTGCCTAACCACGCCGATCCGGACACAACCGACACGCTGTCGATCGACCTGACCGAATCGGCCGGGATCCTGCCGACGAGCGCCACCCACGCCGACTCCGACGCCTTTCGCACCCTTGTCTGGCTGTGCCCGGCGTTTGTGACCACGGCGCCGTCCGGCGGGGAGCTGGTCGCGTACGGCGCGGTCTCCGCCACGGGAACGTACACGAGCGACCTGACGTACCTTCGGCGCGGGCTGTACGGCACGGCGCCGGCCGCCCATGCGGGCGGCGCGTTCTTTACCCGCATCGATCTCGGCGAAGTGAACAACACGCCGCCGAATTCGCTGCTCGGCTACGACCTCCCGCCGGGTTACATCGGGGGCACGATATGGCTGAAGCTGCAGAGCTTCAACGTGTTCGGCAACGCGCTCGAGGACATTGCGACTGTCACGGCCTGGGAGTACACGCCGAGCGGCGCCGGCTATGGCGGCGGCTCCGGCGGCGTGCCCACCGCGCCCGCGGGCTTCAGCGCCACGCTCTATTCCTACACGGTGGGGCTCGGCTGGAACGCGAACCCGCCCGGCGACAACGTCACGCAATATCTCGTACAGCGGAAGCTGCACCTGATTCCGACCTGGAACACCATTGCGACGGTGAATTCCTACACCACCGCGTGGAACGATTCCTCGCCGCTTTCGAACACCGCCTACGACTACCAGATCGTCGCGGTGAACGCGGCCGGGCAATCCGTGCCGTCGCCCATACAGACAGTCACCACCAACGCCAACTTCAACTGAGAAGGATTCACGCGGAGACGCAGAGGCGCGGACGTTCCGCCGCCAGGACGCCAAGACCGTCGTGCTCCACCGCCCCTTAACAATGAGGCGGTGAGGCAGTGAGATGACTGTACTCCGGGTCGCCAACCCATGCCCGCACCATGGGCGGCCAGGAGCCGCCCATCCAGTGCCGGTGCCGTAGCGGTTTTCTGGATGGCCGGGTCTTGCCCGGCCATGGTGAAACTGGCGAAGTTGCACAATATCTCACTGCCTCACCGCCTCATTGTGACAGGCGCTGACGCTTCACAATCCTGGGGTCCCGTAGTTCGTTTTCTTCCGCGGCTCCGCGCCTCCGCGTGAATCTTCTTTTCCAGGAGCACCGACACATGACGATCGTACTCCAGGCGCCGGGGCCGAACATTGCTTTCGGCACCGCGCCTTCCGGTTCCTCGTACATTTCCGACGCGAACGGGCTCGTCGTCATCGCCGGCGCCGGCGCGAACGCGGTGAACGACGAGCTGTACCTGCTCGGCGCCGGCTGCATCGGCCTCGTGCCCGGCGGCTTCGGCGGCAATTCGAACCAGACCGGCACGTCCTACACGGTGCAGGAAAGCGACCTCGCGCAGGAGATCGTCTGTACCAATACGGGCGCCTTCACGCTCAATCTGCCGAATTCCATGCCGGTCGGCTTCTACGTCAACGCGACGCAGGGCGGCGCCGGCACCGTGACCGCCAATCCGAAGTCCGGCGCTTCGACCGTCGGTGCGCACCAGACCACGAGCGGACAATACCTCCAGCTCAAATGCGTGGTGATTCAAAACAGCGACGGTGTGTCCGCCGTATGGGCGACGCTGCGCGTCGGCAGCTAGCGCCCTCATCCTTCGGCAGGCTCAGGATGAGGGTTAAAGCAGGCTCGGGATGAGGGTTAAAACGGAAGCCTCACCCTGAGCTTGTCGAAGGGCAGGCTCAGGACGAGGGTTAAAAAGGGCGCCTCACCCTGAGCTTGTCGAAGGGCCCTCAAAACGCGTCGTGGCGTCGCGATCGCGGTCGTAGCGTCGCGCGAGCGGAAACGGCGGCAGCCAGGACTCGCGACGGACGGTCCACAGTTCGTAGGTCGGCGTCAGTTGGTCGGGAGCATCCAGCGCACCGAGGTTCACGCCGATTTCGTCTTCGCTGCGTCCGAAAACGGGCGAGCCGCAGCGCGGACAGAAAGACCGCCCGGCGTAATCGCGTGTTTCGCCCTCGATCGTCACCGCATCCGCGGGAAAAATCGCGGAGGCGTGAAAGAGCGCCCCGTGATGCTTGCGGCAGTCGAGACAGTGACAGATCCCGACCCGGTACGGGGCTCCCGACGCCACAAATCGCACGGCGCCGCAGAGGCACCCGCCGGCAAATTGGCCCATCGCTCGCGTCTCCTCGAAATCAAGCGGTGCTTACAACAAACGGCAACGTCGTGGAATTGCCAGCGCTGCTCGCGCCCAACACCCTCTCACAATGAGCCAGTGAGCCGGTGAGATAGCGCGCAACTTCCCCCCTTTTCACCATGGCCGGGCAAGACCCGGCCATCCAGAGAAGTGTCGCCGCCTCACTGGATGGGCGGCTCTTGGCCGCCCATGGTGAGGAAACGAGTTGGCGACGGAGAGTACAAGTACCTCAGCGCCTCACTGGCTCATTGTTAATGGGCCGGTAAGTTGAACGAGACCACGGAAAGAAAATTACATGGCTTCCAACAACGCCGATTTCGGCTGTACATTTCTCGTCAGGACGGCGGGCAACGCGCCTTACGACCTGACGGGCGCCGCGCTCGAAATGTCGCTGAAGAACAGGCCGGGGCAGACCGCGGCGGCGACGTTCGCGACCTCCGGGGCCGCACCCAATCTCGTCATCCGTTCGCCGGCGACGCTCGGCATCGTCGATCTCTCCGTGCCCTTTGCCGCCATGGCGACCCTTTCGGCCGGTCTCTATTTCTGGGATCTGCTCGCGCTCGAGAGCGGCACGAGCCGCA